>CAIOJO010000082.1 GCA_903858635.1 uncultured Telmatospirillum sp.
CGCTTTTACCCATTCAACGCCTTCCGGAGTCTCCTCGGACTCGCTGGCGATGCGGTCGCCCCTACCTTCGGCGAGCTCTATTCCGGGGAATGGCAACACACTATAGGTGGTAGGTGTGGGTAAAAGGCGGATAGGCAAGGTATATTTTACCGTGACCATGATCACAGCTTGGTTGGCCGGTGCAAACCCGCTCGGCAGATTGGCCAGGGGTGTGGCATCGGCATTCGAGCCGCTGGTGCAGCGCCAATTCTGGGTGGGCGTCCCACCGGCGTTGAAGGTCATGCCGACCTCGTCGACGGTGAGACTCGTGGTGTCGGTGGGAAAGGGGGCGAACATCTGCCCGACCGCATTGACCAGGTCGCTGAACAGCGGCGGATTGGGCTGGGTCGCCAGGTCGGACAGGGACTGCGCTGCCAGGGACGTCTTGCCGGACACCTCGGACAATTGGGCCAGCTGGGCCATGGACAGCCAGGCCCCGGCCATCAGCGGCAGGACCAGGGCGAATTCGGTGGCGGTGATGCCGTGCTCGGCGGTTCGCAACCGCCGCAGGAAGGCGATGAAGCGCGGCCGGCTCATCAGAATGGCTCATTGCGCAGCACCACCGTATAGGTGACGGTGTTGGATAGGCCGGCGCTGGGGCCGATCAAGGCGCTGAGGCCGGGGGTGATGGTGGTCCACAGATAGATCACCCGGACGGTGACGATCTGCCCCGATCCGCCGGTGTTGAACTGGCTGTTGATCAGGTTTCCTTGCGCGTCGAAGGTTGGCGCCGGCAGGCTGACGGCGCCAAAACTGGCAAAGCTGCGGACGTCGAATTGCAGGTTGGCGCAAGTCAGCTGGAAACCGCCGTAGAGGTCGTTGCACACCTGGGTCTGGAAGGCCGACAGGACGCTGGCCTGTTGGGCGGGGCCGGTGCCGGGCGGGGCCTGCAGCTGGCCGGTGCGGATTTGCCGGGCGGCCATGGATACGGCGCCCTGGACCACGCCTTGGTTGAACAGCAGGACGCTCGTCTCGAAGATGGCCAGGGTGATGGCGACGAAGGGGATGACCACCAGCGAGAACTCGAGCGCGGTCGCCCCCTGCTCATCCCGCCACAGGCGCCGCCAGCCCGCGGCGAAGCGGCTGGATGGTCGGCGGACGGCCGCCACGGCGTTCTTCGTTGCCTCGGTCCACATGATGGCAGGAAGTGTAGCGGCAGTTGGGTAAATACCCAGTGACCGGGGTCACGCGCGGCGCAGCCAGGGAAGGAACAGGGCCGGTCCGCCCAGATGATAGGCGATGATCCGGCACAACGGTTCGCAGGACAGGCCACAGGGCAAGGGCAGCAAGATGGCCAGCGCCGACAGCAGGGCGAGTTTCAGCGGTAACCGCGTCTGCGCCAGCCAGACCGCCGCCAGAACGTCGATGGCGGTCGGGCCGCTGTCCTGCCGGCCGCTCCGCCACAGCAGGTGGCGGCGCAATTGATAGCGCCAGTCGCGCCGCACCCAGAGCTCCGGCCGCACCAGCAGGCCAAGCTGTCCGGCCCAGTGGGCGAGCGCTTGGGCATTGGCCTCGAACACCCGGGCGTCCCGCGTCAACGCCTCGAAGCCGCTCTGGTTGCGCCAATGGCTGTTGCTGCCGTGGATGCGGTAATGGGCGAAGGGCGACCGCCGCTCGATGCGCCCGAACAAGCCACCGAGCGCCAGCAGATAGCCGTCGGCGCAAAGCCGATAGGGCGCTTCGGGAATTGGCATGACCCGAGACAGGAAGCGGCGCGACCAGATATTGCCGGAACAGGAAACCACCGGCACCGCATAGGGGCCCCATTCGACGAACATTTGGGCCACATCGCCGTCCTGCAGCGGTCGCCGCGGCATGCTCTGCCCGGTCAGCCGTCCCGCCTCGTCGATCAGCGGCAAAGGACAATGAATCTGGCTGACCCCCTCGCGCATCAGCGCAAGGGAGCCCGAGGCGGCATCCGCCGTCAGACGGTCGTCGGCGTCCAGGAACAAGACGAAGGCCCCGCGGCTGACCGCGAAGCCGGCGTTCAGGGCCGATGCCTGGCCGCCGTTCGGCTTCAGCACGGCGTGGATGCGCTGGCCGTAGCTGGCGATGACGTCGCGGCTGTGATCGGTCGAACCGTCGTCGACGACGATCACCTCGACCTCGTCGATATCCTGGGCCAGGGCACTGTCGATCGCCTCGGCCAGGAACCGCCCGTAGTTGTAATTGTCGATGACGATGCTCAGAACGGGCTCAGCCGGCATGTGGCAACTCCTTCATGCGGGACCAATAGGCGGCAAGCTGCTGCCAGGTCTCGGGCAGGACCACCACCAGGCCGAGACCGAGCCACGGCCAAGGGCGGCCCGGCGAGGCGAACAGGGCGGTGGCGAAGCCGCTGGCCCAGGCCAGGCCGAGTCCCAGATGAATCGTGCCGAGGGCTTGCCGGCACCAGCGATGCACCAAGGCATAGGCGGCGAGCGCAGCCAACTCGCCGCAGCCATAGCCCGGCAGGCCGAAGCGTGGGGTCAGCAGGATCGCGGTGCCGGCGAAAAGGGCGACATGGGCCAGATGGAACCAGGTCACCTGCCAGTTACGGGCCAGCACGTAGAGGGCAGACGCTTCGAGATTGAACAGACAGTTGAACAGGAACCCGGTGGCAAGGAATGGATAGACGTCGAGGATGGTCCTCCAGTCGTGACCGAAGAGGCGTGGCACGACGGTCGGCGCGACTACGGCGAAGCCGACCAGCAGGATGCCGATGCCCAGAACCTGCAGGCGCAGGCCGTGGCTGACGGCGGCCGCCATGGCGCTCCGATCCTGCTGCAGCCGGGCCAACAGGGGGATGAAGATGCGCCAGGTGACATTGCGCAGGAAGCCGGCCGATTCCACCAGCCGGGTGGCCACGTTGACCACCGCTGCCGCCTCCGCCCCCAGCGCCGGCGCCACCACCAGCGGATTGACCAGCAGGCGCAGCTGCCAGACCCAGATCGAACTGGAATAGGCCAAGCCATAGGTCAGCATGCGACGCACCCGGTCGCGGTCGAATACCAGACGCGGCCGAAGGCGGCAGACGGCGAACAGGGCGGTGGCGGTGACCAGCTGCTGGGCCCATTGGCCGGCCACCGGGGCCGCCACGCCAAGACCGGCCCAGGCGCAGGGCACCGCCACCAGATAGAGGCAAGCCTGGCCGGCCAGTTCGCAGATGGCCAGCGGCCTGTAGCGCAGCTCGCGTTCGAGGCGCGCCGCCGGCACCAGCGCCATCAGCTGCAGCGGAAGGCAGGCCGCCAGCGCCATCAGCGGCCGCGACAGATGGGCAATGCCCAGCCAGGTCTCGACCAGCGGAGCGATGAGCGGCACGGCCAGGGCTTCCGTCAGTCCGGCCCCCAGCAGCAGGGTCAGGGCCTGATGCCAGTCGGCCTCGCTCACCGTCTCGGTCCGCACCAGGAAGACGTTGAGACCCCACTGGCTCAGCAGGAAGACATAATTGGTGATGCCAAAGGCAACGGCATAGGCGCCGTACCGGGCCGGCCCCAAGAGGCGCGTCACCAGAATCAGGCCGACCAGGGAGATGCCCATTCCCGCCAGCTGCCGGGTGGCCAGGAACAGGCCTCCCGTGACCGCCAGCTTTTGCAGACCGCGCATTCTGCCTTGTCGACCCGACCATTGCCGCACTGACAGGTCAACAGCGAGAAGGGGCCTTGCGCCTCAACGTCCGGCGAGTTGCGCCGGAAGGGCTGCGACGCTTGGCCGATTGGGTGGCGGCGCTGCCTATTCGGCTGGTCAGGCCGCCTTCATGCGGCCGAGGAACTCGCCGATATGGCCCAGCAGTTCGCTGGATATGCGGGACAGATCGACCGCCGAGGTCGCCACTTCATCGGCGTCCTTGTTGGTCTCCAGGGCGACGTTCTGGACCTCGCAAATGGCCAGCGAGGCCGATGAGGTGCCGCCGGCCGCCTCGTGGATATTGCGGGCGATCTCTTGGGTTACCGCGCTTTGTTCCTCGACCGCCCCGGCCACGGCGGCCGAGGCCTGTTCGATGTCGCCGACCGTCAGGCTGATCAGCCGGATCGCCTCGATGGCTTCGGCGGACACGGTCTGCATCTGCGCCACCTGAACGGTGATTTCCTCGGTGGCCTTGGCGGTCTGGTTGGCCAGGTTCTTCACTTCGTTGGCGACCACGGCGAATCCCTTGCCGGCATCGCCGGCCCGGGCCGCCTCGATGGTAGCGTTCAAGGCCAGCAGATTGGTCTGACCGGCGATGTCGTGGATCATTTGCACCACCGCCCCGATCCGCTGTGCCGCCTCGCCCAGGCTGCGCACGGTGGTGTCGGTGCGGGCCGCCGTCTGGGCCGCCGTCAGGGCGATTCCGGCGACGCGGCTGACTTGTTCGGTAATTTCGCCGATCGAAGCCGAGTATTCCTCGACCGCCGCCGCCACCGCCTGCACGTTGGTCGAGGCCTGCTCGGCCCCGGCCGCCGCCGTCAGGGCCTGCTCCGAGGTGCTGGCGGCGCGCTTCGACATCTGCTCCGAGCCGCCCTCGAGAGCCGTGGCGGACTCCGAGACCTGCAAGGCAATGGTCCTGACGCGTCGTTCGGCGAAGTCGAAGAATTCCTCGTCGCGCCGTTCCATGGTGGTCAGCGCCTGATTGATGGCTTGCGCGTATTGGAGGAATTCGCCGCGCAGGCCGGTGCCGAGGACATGCCGGTAATACTTGCGCTCGTTGGCGCAGACCATCGCCGTATTGGCTTCTTTGGCGAAGGTCTCGATAAGGTCGAGGATGCGATTGATATGGCGGATCAGCGCCGGGTTGATCCGGGCGTCCTTAACATTGATCAGGCGGGCCGAAAGCTCTCCCCGCGCCGCACGGCCGAGGACCCCGGAGCATGCCTCGACCAGCGCGTCGCGACGCTGCCCGGCGCCGATGGCGGCGATGGCGAGCGCGGCGGCCAGCAGGGCCGGCGGGGCCAGCCACCAGCCGGGGGCGATCACCGCAACGACGGCGCACAGCCCGGCCAATCCGGCCGCGGTGCCGGCCAACAGCCGCAGGTTAGAGGCTAAGGACGAAGCGGTCATAGGACACCCCCTGGCCTTTCAGTACGTCGAGCAGCACCTCGGTTGCCGCCGCCATGCCCCGTTTGGGGTCGTCATGCTGCGCTTCGACCGCCAGGAGCTGGCGATAGACCGGCGCCACGGCAGCCACCGCCTCGCGTCGCGGGCAGCGGCGGAACGAATGATAGCCGGCGATGCTCCGATTGGCGTCAAGCCACGGCGTCACATGGGCGAAGACCCAGTAGTTGTCGCCGCTCTTCGCCCGATTATTGACATAGGCGAAGATTTCCTTGCCGCTTTCGATGGTGTCCCACAGCAGCTTGAAGACACAGCGCGGCATCTCCGGATGGCGCACGATCGAATGCGGCTTGCCCAGCAGCTCGGTTTCCGCATAGCCGCTGACGCTCATGAAGACGTCGTTGGCGTAGGTGATCTTACCCTTGCGGTCGGTCTTGCTGACGATGATCTCGTCTTCCGGGAAGAAGCGCTCCTGCCCGCTCAGAAATACAGCTTGCCCCACTTGTCCATTCCTTCGGCTCGTATCGCGGCGATAAGGTTCGCCCTCGCATCGACGTAGGGTTGTACCATGAAGGCAAGCAATGAGGCAGAAGTATTATGTAAATAATTGATCCTAATATCACTGCTGTCCGGTTAACTGAAGGAACAAAGCTCTGAAAGCCACGGATTGCGCGGGTTTCCGGCCGAAAATGGTCGGTGTCGACTTGAACTGGTTGTGGGCGCAGTCTCGCAGATTTTCCTGCGGAGACGGCCATGTAC
>CAIOJO010000083.1 GCA_903858635.1 uncultured Telmatospirillum sp.
AGAGAGAAGGAAGTGTTGGCCGTGCGTTTTGCGGGGCATGCGGCACCTGGTTGCGATGAGAACATAACAGGAACACTATCCCCGAAACGCCTCGTCCAAGCAAGCCCGATCCACTTGGTGGCGGCTGCTACATAATGCCGCTGGATTGCTCACATCCAGCCCACATGCCTGGGCGTGGCGGAACACCAGCAACACGACCTCGCGGACATGCACGGCGACGGCCGGCCCGCGTTTCTCTTTGACCTCGTCGCACAGGCGCTTGAGACGCTGTGGCGTCACCTCCCCCAGCTTGAGCTTCGACAAGTTTGCCGCGATGGCGCGATCATAGACGGAGCGGCGCATCGCTAGCGTGCTGTCGGCCAGTCTTTCTGCTCCCGACTTGGGATCGGCCTTGTGCTTGAAATACGCTTCCGCCCAACCGCCGAAGGTGAACGCCTCGGCATACGCGGTGCGCTTTTCCACCTTGGCTTTCGACGGCGACTCACCCCGCTCAACCTGACGCCTGGCGCGTCCCAAGAGTGTCCTCGCCTCCGCAAGCGACACATCCATTCCGTATTCCAACGCGTCGGGCGCTCGTGTCAGCGTGCGCGCCGCCTCGGCGCTATAACGGCCGATGGTCAAGATCTCCTGCCGCCCGTTAACCCGGTACTGATACCGGAATGAAATGACCCCGCTCGGCGTGACAGCGGCGTGCATCCCATCGCGGTCCGTCACCTTGTAGAGCTTGGCCTTTGGCTTCAGGTTTTTCAGTTCTTTATCAGTGAGATCGCCCATAAATCCGCATCCGGTCGGGGGGCGAACGGATACCAACAAAGGGGGTGTTGGTAGCGAAAGCCCGTTTCTCGACCATCCTGCGCCATACCAACATCGCTACCAACAAAGTGGCCGGGCTGGGGTGACATCCAGTGATACGGGGTAGGAATAAAAGTCCTTGTTAGCCAGAAGGTTCTGGCGATTTTTGGCACGGTGCGAGATGGTCTGGAACGACCTTAGATCACTCCCACTCGATGGTCCCCGGCGGCTTCGAGGTGATGTCGTAGGTCACCCGGTTGATGCCCTTGACCTCGTTGATGATGCGGTTGGTGACGCGACCCAGGAAGTCGTGCGGGAAGGGATAGAAGTCGGCGGTCATGCCGTCGGTCGAGGTCACCGCCCGCAGCGCACAGGCAAAGTCGTAGGACCGCGAATCGCCCATGACGCCGACCGTGCGCACCGGCAGCAGCACGGCAAAGGCCTGCCAGATGGTGTCGTAAAGGCCGGCCAGGCGGATCTCTTCCAGATAGATGGCGTCGGCCTTGCGCAGAATCTCGAGCTTGTCGCGGGTGATCTCCTGGCCGGGAATGCGGATGGCCAGGCCGGGACCGGGGAATGGATGGCGGCCGACCATCTCGTCGGGCAGGCCGAGCTCGCGGCCCAGGTCCCGTACCTCGTCCTTGAACAGCTCGCGCAACGGCTCGACCAGCTTCATGTTCATGCGTTCGGGCAGGCCGCCGACATTGTGGTGCGACTTGATGGTCACCGACGGCCCGCCGATGAAGCTCACCGACTCGATGACGTCGGGATAGAGGGTGCCCTGGGCCAGGAAATCGGCGCCGCCGACCTTCCTCGCCTCTTCTTCGAAGACGTCGATGAAGGTGGCGCCGATGATCTTGCGCTTGACCTCGGGATCGGTCTGGCCGGCCAGCTTGCCGAGGAACAGGTCCGAGGCATCGCGGTGCACCAGCTTGATGTTGAAGCGGTCGCGGAATACCGACACCACCTGATCGGCCTCGCCCTGACGCATCAGGCCGTGGTCGACGAAGACACAGTTCAGCTGGTCGCCGATCGCTTCGTGCAGCAGGGCCGCCACCACCGAACTGTCGACCCCGCCGGACAGCCCGCAGATCACCCGGCCGCTGCCGACCTGGCGGCGCACCTTGTCGATGGCCTGGGTCTTGAAGGCCTGCATGGTCCAGTCACCGCGGCAGCCGGCGACGCCATGGGTGAAGTTGCGCAGCAGCTGGGCGCCATGCGGGGTGTGCACCACCTCGGGATGGAACTGCAAGCCATAGAAATGGCGGCGATCATCGGCGATGGCGGCGAACGGCGCTCCCTCGGAATTGCCGACGACGCGGAACCCGTCGGGCAATTGGGTGACCCGGTCGCCATGGCTCATCCATACCTGTTCGCGCCCGCCCTTGTTCCATACCCCGTGGAACAGCGCGCAGTCGTCCACCACCTCGAGATAGGCGCGGCCGAATTCCCGGTGGTCGCCGGCCTCGACCCGGCCGCCCAATTGGGCGCACATGGTCTGTTGGCCATAGCAGATGCCGAGCACCGGCACCCCTTGGGCGAAGACCGCGTCGTCGGCCCGTGGCGTATGCGCCTCGGTGACCGAGGCCGGGCCGCCCGACAGGATGATCGCCTTCGGGCCGAAGGCCGCCACGCTCTCGGCCGTCACCTTGTTGAACGGGTGGATTTCGGAATAGACGCCACTTTCGCGCACCCGGCGGGCAATGAGCTGGGTGACTTGCGATCCGAAATCGACGATGAGGACGCGATCGGTCATGAAAAACTCTCCTGGGGAGGGGGGACTTTAGCCAAGGCGGCCGGCTGGAACAAGAGGGCCGCCGCCGCTGTTTCACCGTTCGAACGAAAGCTTGACGGGAAAGGAGTGCCACCATGAAGACCCTCGGCTCGGGCATCGCCATATTGGCCTTGCTGGCCGGCACCGCCCTGGCCCAGCCGGCCCTCAGCCCCGAACAGCAGGCTTCGGCACCGGCCTCGGCGGCCTTCGACGACATGCTCTCGGCCGTGCAAAACAGCGGGCAGACCGCACAGCGCCTGTCCTCGCTGGGTCCCGTGGCGGAAGATCGGGTCGAGCTACGCGACGCCTATCAATTGTCGCTGTCCGGCCCGCCCGGCAAGCTCGATCAGACCTATGCCGGCAACAAGGATCACGTGCAGACGCTGCGCCAGGCGCTTCTCGCCAACAAATCCCTCGACCGCGCCCTGTCGCGCGAACAGGTGCCGGTCGCCGATGTGGTGGCGGCCGATATTCGCCCGGACGGGCGGGTGGTGGTCTACGCCTATCCCCAGATCCAGGTCCCGCCGCGTTAGCTCAGCCGGGAGAAGATTGCCATGGCCGTTCGCCCGGTCCTTGCCGTGGCTGTCGCCGCGCTGATGGCAAGCCTGTCCGGTTGCGCCTGGTGGGAAGGCGTCACCGGCCAGACGGAAGCGGTGGTGCCGGCTCAGGGCGCCGCCAATTTCAACAACATGATGACGGCGATCGGCAACGAACCGCGGGAAACCCGCCAATTGGCCGATCTTGGCACCGTCTCGACCGACAAGGTGGTGATCGCCAATGTCGACATGATCGCCCGCGGCGGTAGCGGGCGGCAGCTCGATCAGGCGATGCACGACAATGCCCGGTCGATCGAAGAGCTGCGCCGGCAGGTCGAGCGCAATGCGGCGCTGAAGCGGGTGCTGGGCGAACAGCATGTGCCGGTCAACAATGTGGTGGCGCTCGACGTCACCCGTGGCGGCGGCGTGGTGGTCTACGCCCTGCCACCGGTGCAGACCGGCCTGGTGCCGCCGCCGGCCGACAGCGGACCGCACAGCACGGCGGCCAATCCCGGCAATCCGCCGCCTCAGTAGTTTATTTCCAACACCAAGACGCCAAGGGAAGATATTGCCGCTGCGCGGTGAAACCTTGGTGTTTCTCATTACGGGGCGTTGATGGGCAATGGTTGGACGTCAAAGGGCGCCCGAGGTGGGATCGACTTTTTCAACACGAAGAGCACCAAGGATCGCCTTCGGCGATCTGCACCAACAACACCAAGCCAATAATGCCGAACCGACGACGTCGCGCCAAACCCCGCGCCCTCTTGGTGTCCTTGGCGAAGCTCGCCTCCGGCGAGCGCTTGGTGGTGCACCTCTTTCCCAAGGGCCGGATCTGCCGAATTTGCTAAAATGAGAACTGTGGCCACCGCAGGGGAGCGCTTCTCTAATTGGGGTTTCGGTGTCAACCCCGCAAACTGCCTTCCGACAAACCATTTTTCGTTCCCGCCCCAGGTCTCATGCTTCTCTACGGGG
>CAIOJO010000084.1 GCA_903858635.1 uncultured Telmatospirillum sp.
AACCCTGCGAGCCGCCCTGCTGGCCCATCAGGCCAAGCATTCCATCAACCCCGATCTTGAACAGCACGCCAAGGCCGCGTAGCCTGTTCAGACCGTGACGCCTGCCGAGCGAATTTCAACACGGCTCGGGACAATCCCGGTTGCAGGAGAGCCAGGCCATCCCTATCCTAAGTGGTATCGATGGCGTCGTATTGGGACCAGCCGATGGCGATGAGGCGGGGTAAGAGATGCCCATAGTTTGGCGTGAGCAGATGAATGTCGGGATCAAGGCGATCGACGACGACCATCGCAAGCTGGTCGAACTGATCAATACATTTGAAGAGCTGGTCAGGCGAAGTCCCAAGCTGGATCTCGATCAGGAAGCCTTGGTGCGGACGGTGCTGGCGCGCCTGCAGACTTACGCCCGGGAGCATTTTGCTCGGGAAGAGCGGCTGCAGGTGGTGGCCGGTTATGCCGGGCTCGACGAGAATAAACGGGAGCATCAAAACCTCAGTCGCGATCTGGGGAACATGATCGACCGCTATCATTCGTCGGTGGGCGAGCCGCTGACCGGAGAGGAGATGCTCAAATTCCTCAATAGTTGGTTGGTCAATCACATCATCCGGATCGACTTGAAGATGCGCGGGCGCATGGCTGGGTGAGCCGGGTGAAATTGCCGGTTGCGCCGTCGCCTCCGTTGGCTAGGATGACAACCTGAATTCACTTTGCAGAAGACGTTCGTCGAGGGCATGAGTTCCTCCCGCCGTGTCGATGAGTTGGCCAAGCAGGCCCTCGACACCCTCCGTCCAAAGGCCAAATCGCTGATCGTCACCGTTTACGGTGACGCCATCTCGGCGCATGGGGGCAGCGCCTGGCTGGGCAGCCTGATCCGGCTTCTCGAGCCGTTCGGTCTCAACGATCGGATCGTCCGGACTTCGGTATTCCGCCTGTCAAAGGAAGACTGGCTGACTTCGGTGCAGATCGGCCGGCGCAGCTACTACGGTGTCACCGAAAGCGGGCGGCATCGCTTCGCCGCCGCCCACAACCGCATCTACACGGTCGAGACGCATAGCTGGGACAAGCAGTGGACGATGGTGTTCACCAACCTGTTGGGGCTCGAGGTCGAGGCCCGCGACTCGTTGCGCCGCGACCTCGGCTGGCTCGGCTTCGGTCCGCTGGCGCCCGGCGTCATGCTGCATCCCGATCCCGATCGGGCGGCCCTGCGGCAGACCCTGCTGGATGCCGCGGTGGGGGACCGGGCCCTGGTGCTGCGCGGTGCGGCCGAGGCCTGGGTGGCGCCGGAAGCGTTGCGCGACGTCATCCGCTCATGCTGGGGGCTGGATCGCCTGGCCGACAACTACAACCAGTTCCTCGGCACCTTCCGGCCGCTGTGGCGGGCGATGGAATCGGCCGAGGAGTTGAACCCGGCCCTGTGCTTCCTGGTGCGCACCCTGTTGATGCACGACTACCGGCGGGCCCTGCTGCGTGACCCGATGCTGCCCGACGAGCTGCTGCCCACCGATTGGCCGGGCTCGGCCGCCCGGCTGTTGTGCCGCAATCTCTATCGGCTGATCCAGGGGCCGGCCGAGCGCTACCTGATGTCGATCCTGGAGACCGCCGAAGGGCCGCTTCCGGCCGCCTCGCCCAATTATTACGCCCGCTTTGGCGGGCTGCAGGAGGTGGCGTAGCTTCAGTGGTCGGCGCAGCCACAAATCGTGCCACCGGTGGCACCGGCGCCGTAGCTCTCGATCACCTTCTTGTAGGTCGAAGGCTGATAAGTTGAGGCGTCGCTTGAACCCAAGAAGAAGCCATTGGACTTCGCCTCCTCCCAATAGAGCCGTGCCTCGTCGTAATAGCGTTCCGTCAGGCGGCGCAGGATTTCGGTGAATTCGTCGAGGTCGCGGAGGGTGGCAATATCCCCGTTGTTGGCCTGGTTGGCCGGGCCCATTTGGAACAAGCTGTACAGATTGGTCATGTTCGCGACCCCGACCAGCTGATCCAAGCGGTGGCCGTGCAGTCCTGGCGTTTGCGGCGCCGACCGGCACTCCGGCCGGTGATGCAGGATGCGATAGGAATGGGCCTTGCGACCTTCGTCCTCGCACCATTCGAACCAGCCTTCCTGCGGTGCATTGATGACTTGGTGGCAGGTATCGCAAACGAACTGGACCAGCGGCTCTAACATCGTTAATTCCTTTCTCGCATGTGCAAGGATAACGACATCCTGCCCCATCGATCAATCGCGGATGACCTGGGCGTCGTCATGGCGCTCCGCCTGCCGCGCCGGTCGAACGGCTGTTACAATTCGAAACCTTAGCCGCATACGGCGGAAAAGGAATCCGACTATAACCTATTTGCGTGGACCGGCGCCGACGAACGCCACGACAATTGGTCGCTACTGGGGAGTGAGATCATTTTGAAAATATTGGTAGCCTCTGCCATGGCTGTACTTTCCCTGTTTGTTCTGGCAGCGCCGGCCATGGCCGATGGGCCATCCTATGGCGATACTGTTCACTTCCTTCGCAACAAGTTGCGGGGGCCGTTTGAGGAACAGCAGAATTGCACGTTTTCATATCTGAATTCCGAGAAAGAAACCTGGTACCAGAAGAGCTCGCTCACCTTCAGCGCCCGACGCCTGGAACGCGTCCCGCAGGAGGTCGCCGATGAGTCCGTCACGTTTGGCTGCTCCAACGGTGCCTCCTGCGTAATCTTCAATGACATGCCGATGCGGACGATCACGCTCGAGGGCGCGGCGGCGGACATGACGCAGATCGTCAAGGCGATGACCCATTTGATCGACCTGTGTCAGGTGGCGAAGCAGGATTCGTTGTTTCAATGAACAAGGGGAATAGTGGCGCCGGCGTCCCCGCCGGCGTTCCGGCGGAGCCGGAAGAGCAGCATTTCCGCCGCTCCCACTGTAGAACAGGGCAAATCTGAGGCTAGCCTGGGGTCCCATGCTGTGCCTGCACCTGGCCGAGGGCCGTCTGCAGGGCCTGCGAGTCGAGGCGGAGGGCGGCATCCACCGGCCGGAGGGGGCGAAACACCTGTTTCAGGTTCTCCGCGCCGCACAGGCCGCAGCCGGTGCGGCCGGCCATGCTGCGGCGCCGGGTCTTGAGAAGCGCGAAGCATTCGCTGGCGATCTCGATCTGCAGCTGGATGCCTTCGTCGCATTCCGTCAGTTCGAGGTCATAGATCTGCCGCCGATGGCTGACGATGCCTTCGCTCAGACTGAAGCCGACGGCGAAATCCTCGAGATCGGACGGCGAGGCCAGCATCACCGCGTGGGAAATGCCGTTATATTCCATCGAGACCGGGACTTCGCTGGCCACTGCATCCATCTCGGCCAGAATGCCGCCGGCGCTCCAGCGGTCCACCACGACCCGGTCGAAGGATGCATGCGATGGCAGAATCGAGGCATTCATCATGGGCCCCCAATGGATTTCAGCGGTGCCGATGCCGTGCCTCACCGCATCTGCCAGCCGGGGGCGCCGAGCAGGCGGCTGGTGCCTTGGCCGCGGACCGGGGTGCGCGGCAGGGCGAAGCCGCGGGTCGCCGCCGCCTTGGTGACGATGGTCAGCTTGGCCAGCCAGCCGGCGATGGCGGCGAGCCCGCCGGCCAAACCCGCGGCGGCGGACGCGGCCGGCAGCAGAATGGCGGTGGCGAACAGGAGCACGGCCAGCCCGTTCAGCCCGATGAAGCCGGGGGCCAGACGGGACAGGGCGGCCAGGCTGGCCGCCGGCGCGCCGTTCCTGGCCAGGGCCGACAGGTAACCGCGCCACAGCACCAGACGGACCACCAGCAGGCCCAAGCCCAGCGGCGTCGCCCAGGCCGGGGCAAGTCCGAATTGGGCGAGGATGGCCAGCAGGCCGGCGCCTTCGGTCAGGCCGCTGGCCATCAGGAACGGCAGCAAGGCGGGCTCGCGCCAAGCCGGAATGCCCTTGGCGGCGCCGAGAATGCGGGCCTGGCAATACAGAAAGGCGACCGCCAGAACGCCGGCCACGACCGCCATCGCCGGTGCCACCGGGGCACCGGCCCAGTCGAGCAGCAAGGCGAGGCCACCGCAGGCGAACAGGGGCAGGGCGAGGACGCCCTCGCGGGTCATCCACGAGGTGCGTGGATGGAAGAACACGTTGAGGGCCCGCCATGGCCGGCCGATCTCCAGCAGCACCATGGTCAGGCCCAAGCCGACGCAGACCAGGCCGGCCAACAGGGCGGGGGCGAAGCCGCGACCGGTGGCGGCGGCGACCGCCGCGGCCAGGATCAGCCCGCTGCCGGTGCCGCCGCCGATGAAATTGCCGGCGGCGCGGATGTCCCAGTGACGTTGCAGCTTCGGCCACGGGCCGCTGACGGTAACCGGCTTCATGGGGTCAATGCTCCTTTGTCCCAAAGGTAATGGAAGCCCGGCCGGGTCCCGGCCTCTTCGTGCATCTGGAAGGAACGGTTGTCGCGCAACAGGCGCGACACCCGGCTGTCGGGGTTGTCGGCGTCGCCGAACGTCAAGGCCCGCGAGATGCAGGCGTTGGCGCAGGCCGGGGTGGCCGCGGAGTCCTCGCCGGGAGTCAGGCCGGCGGCCAGGCCGGCATCGATCTTGTCGACGCAGAAGGTGCATTTCTGGGCGACGCCGATCCGGCCGGCATCGAAGCGGATGGCCTCGGCCGCGGTCGGCCGGTCGCCATAAGCGAAGACCGGCGCCTCGATCTTGGCGCGGGCGTCATAGGGGCAGGCCAGGGCGCAATAGAGGCAACCGATGCAGATGTCGTTGTCGATGGTGACGATGCCGTCGTCGCGCTGGCGCGTCGCCGTCGACGGACAGGCCTCGACGCAAGGCGGATCGGAGCAATGCTGGCAGCCGGTGGGCAGGAAGACCCGCTGCACCGAGGGATAGGAACCGACCTCGATATCGATGACGCGCCGCCACTGGACCCCGGGCAGGGTGGCGTTGGCCTGCTTGCAGGCGGCGGTGCAGGTCTGGCAGCCGACGCAGCGCCGCAGATCGGCGACCATGATGTAGCGGGTCATGCGTCGGGTCCTTCGATGCGCCGCACCGACACCCGCACCAGGTCGGCGCCGGAGCCGGTGGCATCGGTCAGCTCGAGCGACATCGGGGTCAGTGTGTTGAGGCTCGGATAGTGGAGGGTCTTGGCATAGGGGGTGGCCCAATGGTCGAACTGGCCGGCGATGACGATGGTGTCGGGCCGCACGCCCTCGGCCGGTTCGGCCATGCCGCGGGTGACATTGACCACCGAGCGGACTTCCACCCAATCGCCGCGGCCGATGCCGAGGCGGTCGGCCACCGCGCGGTTGATCACCACCCGGCCGTGGCTGCGCAGGTTGCTCGCCACTTCGTCCATCAATTGGATCGAGGCGTTGTTGCCGGTGGCGTATTGCATGAGCTTGGTGGTGATGCCCCAGAACGGGTAGTCCTCGGGGGCGGCCCCGGTTTTCTTCAGGGCCTCGACCCAGATGCCGGGCACGTCGTGCCAGCGCGGGATCGGCTCGTACTCGGCCAGCTGGCGGTCCCACCAGGTGATCTGATGCTCGTGCAGGCGGGCGCCCAGCTCGCGGCCGGCCCGCATCAAGCGTTCCTGATAGGGCAGCTCGTAGCGCAGCCCTTTCTCCACCATGGTCGGGTGCAGGTACCAGTCGGCCTGCTTGAACGGCACGACGAAGAAGCCGTGCTCGCGGAACCAGGCCAGGTCCTTGACCTCGGCCCCGCCCGACAGCGACGCGGTGGCCGCCTTGCAGACGGCGTCCCACACCGCCTCGACCGAATGGACCTCTGTCGGATCGAGGGAAAAGTCGAAGCCTTCGCCTTTCAGCGGCATCCCGCCGGCGCCGCGATTGAGGGCGGCGTTGTAGGCCTCCAGCAGGTCGACGCGGCGCGCCAGCTCGGTGGCGATCCAGGTCATGTCGCGGGCCTCGCCCTGCGGCGCCACCACGGGCTGGCGCAGGGTGACGCCGATATGGTGCCAGTGCTGCTCGATGAACTTGGTGCCGCCCATGCGGATCAGCTGCATGCTTTCCAGGTCGGTGGCGTCGGGCAGCAGGATGTCGGCCATATGGTTGGTTTCGTCGGCCGTATAGGCGAAGGCGACGATATACGGCATGCGGGCGATGGTCTCGGTGAGCTGCCGGGTGTCCCAGAAGGCGATGGCCGGGTTGCTGCGATAGAGGAACCAGATCTCCGGATAGTCGCCGCCGTTCCAGCCGACTGGGGCGTCCTTCAGGAACATCCAGGCCAGATGGGTCGGGCCCAGGGCCTGGCTCCATGGGGAATGGCCGGCCAGCGGCACCAGGGTGCGGTGGGCACTGCGGCCGGTGGGCTGGGCCAACCATTTGTCGCGGGTGGTGGCGTTGATGTTGGTCGCCATGAAGCCGTCTTCGCCGGGGCGGACGCTGGCCAGACGGTTCTCATGCGGCCGGTTGATGCGCACCGTGGTGCCGAGGGTGCCGCCCGGCACTTCCAGGGCGCCGACCAGGCAGGCCAGCATGGTGCGCGCCCACACGCAGTCATAGGCGCCCCAGCCGTTGTTCACCGTCTTGCCGAGAGTGACCGCCACCGGGCGGAACGGCAAGACGATCCCGTCGATCTCGGTGGTCTCGCCGACGCAGGCGGCGTCGAGATACTCGGCGGCCAGCCGGCGGATGGTGGCGGCCGGCACCTCGCAGACGCCCTCGGCCCATTCCGGCGAGTAGGGACGCATGGTTTCGGCCATCCGGGTGAAGGTGGTCTCGCCCCGCACGTCGCGGTGCTGCCAGAGCTCGTCGTCCGCTCCCACCTCGATCGCCTCGGCCACCGTGAAGCCGCCATCGAGGACGGGAACCGCGTCGGCGCTATCGAATGCGACGGCGCCGCCGCTCCGTTCGTCCCACAGGAGGGGCTTCCTGGTTTCCGGGTCGCGCAGGAAATAGCCGTTGGGGCCGACCAGATAGGGCGACGCCGTGCGGTCGCGCAGGAAGGCCTGGTCGAGGCGTTGGCGCGGATGCTCGAACAACAGGCTATGGATCAGGGCGAACATCAGGGCGCCGTCGGTCTTCGGCTTGATCGGCACCCATTCGGCCGAACAGGCCCCGGTGATCGACAGATGCGGCTCGATCTGCACCCGCTTCATGCCGCGGACGCGGGCGTCGGCCTGCCGCCACACGGCGCAAACGCCGCCCGACGCCTCGACATTGGAACCGAAGGACAGCAACAGGCGGGTCTGCGGGGTATCGGCGGCAACGGTAAAGGCGCGATGCCAAAGCTCGCCGTACAGATGCTCCGAATGGGTGCATTTGACGCCCTGGCCAGAGCCGAAGCTGTAGTCGATGGGACCCCAGGCGGCGAGAAAGGCGGGCAGGGTCCCCATGTAGCTGGCCGGGGTGCCGCCATGCCCGAAGGTGGCGGCGACGCGCGGCAAGCCGTGCTCGTTGAGGAGGCCCTTGGCGCGGATATCGAACAGGCGCTGGGTGATGGTGTCGAGGGCCTCGTCCCAGCTGATCGGTACGAAGCCCGGATCCTGGTCGCGCCCCTTCTGCGGGTTGGTGCGCCGCATCGGGGTGGTGATGCGATGCGGATTGTAGGTCTTCTGCACCAGCCCGAACGCCTTGACGCAGACCCGTCCATTGGCCGGGTGGATACCCTCGGCGGCGAAGTTCGGTTCGATCTCGGTGGCCACCCCGTTTTCGACCTTGACGGTCAATAGGTCGGGCCCCGCCACGCAATTATAGCAATACGTGGGAACCCGTTGCGCCGGTTCCGCCTGTATCGGGTTTAGGGCCATCTGCTGCTCCTCCCGCCCGGTCGCTGCGGCGGGACCACGCCGCGTCTTGTCGCGCGGACGGGCCGAGGCGACCACCACCTGACCGGGAGATTATGATACAAAAAACTGACATGCAATCGAAAAACTGCAATACACACTTAGGGTATAGGGGCTTGCCGGGGGCTGACGGCGAGGCTGCCGCGGCGGGTCCGCAATGGCGGAAAATCAGGGGATTGCGCGTCTCCCGCGGGGCCATCCGGGGGGCTCACTGATCCCGCATGGTGTGCCTTCGGCATGGCTCGGCCGCCGCACCGGCGGGCCCGCCGCAAGGGGCTTCGGGGTGTTCCGCGGCGGCGCCGAAGATCAACGGCAGCGCGGCTTTCGGCCGTTTTTTCGGCGCGCTTTTTCGTGATACAGCTAGTTTGACATTATTACATTTTCTGTAATATATTGACGACGGATGCGGGGCCGGGGGAAGGTGCCCGCGAGCGTCAGGGGAGAGGGAGTTTCCACATGAAAAGCAGTTTGGTCGCCGGTTTGAGCCATACCCGCCGTTTCGAGATCGACGCCAAGCGCACGATCGATTTTATGGGCGAAGAGGGCCGCGTCTATGCGACGCCCGAACTGGTCCGCGACATCGAGATCACCTGCCGCGATTTCCTGCTGGAACATCTCGATGCCGGCGAGGACTCGGTCGGTACCCGGGTCGAACTCGACCATATGGCACCGACCCTGATGGGCATGTGGGTCGAGATCACCATCACCATCGCCGAATTGAAGGGCCGTGCCGTGTCCTTTGCCATCGCCGCCCGCGATCCGGTCGATGCCGTCGGCAAGGGCGTCCACAATCGCTTCGTGGTCGATGTCGAGCAGACCAAGGCCCGGCTCAAGGCGAAGGCCGCCAAGGTCAAGGCGGCGCAATGACCGTCCCGCCGTCCGATAAGCGGATTCCGACCTATTGCTACCAATGTGTGGCCGGGCCGGACTTGCTGACCGTCAAGGTTTCGGATGGCGTGGCGACCGAGGTCGAACCGAATTTCGCCGCCGCCGGGATTCATCCCGGCGACGGCAAGGTCTGCGTCAAGGCCTTCGGCCTGATTCAGAAGGTCTATTCGCCCTATCGGGTGCTCACCCCGATGAAACGCACCAACCCCAACAAGGGGAAGGGCGAGGACCCGGGGTTCGTGCCGATCAGCTGGGACGAGGCGATGAGCACCATCGCCGAAAAACTGGCCGAGGTGCGGGTCAAGGGACTGACCGACGAATCGGGATTCCCCAGGGTCGCCGCCAGTTTCGGCGGGGCCGGGACGCCGACCCAGTATATGGGAACGCTGCCGGCCTTCCTGTCAGCCTGGGGGCCGATCGATTTCAGCTTCGGTTCGGGACAGGGGGTCAAATGCACCCATTCCGAACATCTCTATGGTGAGTTCTGGCACCGCGGCTATGTCGTCACGCCGGATACCCCGCGCACCAACTTCATCATTTCCTGCGGCTCCAATATCGAGGCATCGGGCGGTGTCTGCGGTGTGCATCGGCATGCCGAGGCGCGGGTGCGCGGCACCAAGCGGGTGCAGGTCGAGCCGCATCTGTCGATCACCGGGGCCTGTTCGGCCGAATGGCTGCCGATCAAGCCGAAGACCGACGCC
Organism: uncultured Telmatospirillum sp.; assembly: GCA_903858635.1. Lineage (GTDB taxonomy): Bacteria > Pseudomonadota > Alphaproteobacteria > Rhodospirillales > Magnetospirillaceae > DUZF01. Next base: position 9,365 of record CAIOJO010000084.1, read on the forward strand.
GCCTTCCTGTTCTCGCTGATCGCCACCCTATTGCACGAGGTGCCGCGCCAACGGCTCGATCTGCCGTTCCTGCGCGACCGCACCTCGAGCCCCTATCTGGTCGGGCCGCAGGGCTATTACCTGCGCGACGCCGATACCGCCAAGGTGCTGATGTGGGACACCGTCAGCGGCCGCGCCGTGCCGCATGACATGCCGGGCGCCGTGCCGGCCCTCGAAGGGACGTTCCCGATCGACGGCGCCATCGAATTGGGCGCCGACGACGAGCGCTGGGAGCATGGCCGGGTCGAGGGCGTCACCGCCTTCACCAAGCTGGTCGAGCATATGCGGGAATTCTCCGCCGACTGGGCCGAGGGCGTCTGCGACATCCCGGCCAAGCGCATCCGTAACGTCGCCAGCGAGTATCTCGAGGCCGCCTGCGTCGGCCAGAGCATCGAGATCGAAGGCAAGACGCTGCCCTATCGTCCGGTGGCGGTGACCCTGGGCAAGACCGTCAACAACGGCTGGGGCGGGGCCGAATGCTGCTGGGCCCGCACCATGCTGGCGGTGCTGGTGGGCGCGCTCGAAGTGCCGGGCGGCACCATCGGCACCACCATCCGCATCAACAAGCCGTCGGGCAACCGTCTGGAAAGCGTGGTTCCCGGGCCGGACGGCCTGATGGCCTATCCGTTCAATCCGACCGACCGCGAGAATTGGGTCAAAGACCCGAACATGCGCAATGCCTATCGCACGCTGGTGCCGCTGGTCGGCAACTCGTCGTGGAGCCCGGCGCTGGGACCGACCCATTTCGCCTTCATGTTCCTCGACGATCCGCCCGAGCACATGCCGCGCGGCACTTTCCCCGACGTGCTGTTCGTCTACCGGACCAATCCGGTGCTGTCGTTCTGGGACGTCGACAAGGTGGGCGGCGCCTTCGCCCGGTTCCCCTTCAGCGTCTGCTTCGCCTACACCTACGACGAGACCAACCACTACGCCGACATTCTGTTGCCCGATCGCACCGACCTGGAAGGCCTGCAGCTGATCCGGGTGGGCGGCACCAAGTTCCAGGAAGTGTACTGGGACAGCACGGGCTTCGCGTTGCGCCAGCCGGTGGTCGCGGCGCGCGGCGAAGCGCGCGATTTCACCGACATCGCCACCGAATTGGCGGCCCGCACCGGCCTGTTGGAGAAATACAACGCGGCGATCAATCGCGGCGCCGCCGGCTTGCCGTTTTCCGGCAAGAATTACGATTTCCGGCTGCCGGTCGATCGCCAGAATTCGGTCGAGGAGATCTGGGACGCGGCCTGCCGCGCCGCCTCGGCCGAGCTCACCGAGGGCCGCGAGAGCCAGGGGCTGGATTGGTGGCAGGAGCACGGCTTCCGCACCAAGCCGTTCTCGGTGCTCAACTGGTTCCTGACGCCGACCATGGAAGCCAAGGGGCTGCGCTACGAACTGCCCTACCAGGAGCGGCTGACCCGGATCGGCCGCCAGCTGGCCAACCGGCTGAAGGAGCAGGGCATCACCTGGTGGGACCGCCAGCTCGAGGAATACCGCCCGCTGCCCCATTGGGGCGATTTTCCCAAGATCTGGGAGCAGCAGCTGATCGAGGTCGGCGGCAAGCCCGAGGACTTTCCGTTCTGGGTGGTCACCTCGCGATCGATGCAATATGCCTGGGGCAGCAACGCCCATATCCCGCTGATGCGCGAAGTCGCCGGCAACATCAAGGGCCACGATGCCGTGGTGATGAATCGCCAGGCGGCCGAAAAGCTGGGTCTGGAGGATGGCGACCGCATCGAGGTGCGGTCGATGGTCAACAAGACCACCGGCCGCGTCCTGTTGCGCGAAGGCATCCGTCCCGACACCATCCTGATGACCGCCCAGTTCGACCATTGGGTAACGCCGGTGGCCAAGGAATTCGACGTGGCCAGCATGAACAAGCTGACCGCCATGTCGATCACCCTGACCGACGCCACCGGCTCGGCCGCCGACCTGGCCCGCGTCGCCATCCGCAAGATCGGGGGGCGCCGATGACCAAATGGGCCATCGTCGCCGATCTGCGCCGTTGCACCGGCTGCCAGACCTGTACGGCGGCCTGCCGGCACGCCAATGCCACGCTGCCCGGGGTGCAATACCGCAAGGTGCTGGACGTCGAGGTCGGCAGCTATCCCGAGGTGCAGCGGGTGTTCGTGCCGGTCGGCTGCATGCATTGCGACGAGCCGCCCTGCCGCGACGTCTGTCCGACCACGGCGACCAAGAAGCGCGCCGACGGCATCGTCACCATCGACTACGACCTGTGTATCGGCTGCGGATACTGCATCGTCGCCTGCCCCTATCAGGCCCGCTACAAGGTCAGCAAGGCGGAATTCGCCTTCGGCCACAACCCGACTTCGTCGGAAACGCAGCGCTACGACAAGCGGTTGCTGGGCGTGGCGCAGAAATGCACCTTCTGCTCGGATCGCGTCGACGAGGGCCTGGCCCAGGGCCTGACCCCGGGCGTCGACCCGCGGGCGACCCCGGCCTGCGTCAACGCCTGCATCGCTGACGCGCTGTATTTCGGCAATACCGACGATGCGGGGAGCAACGTCTCCCAGCTGCTGGACGGCAACAAGTCGTTCCGCATGCATGAGGAACTGGGGACCGGGCCGAACATCCATTACCTGTGGGACGAGGAGTCATGAAGGGCGACGGCGGGGCAGGGCAGTTCCAAGGGGTCACGCCGTGGCTGCAGACGGCCTGGGACATGCGGGCGGCCGGCAATTTCATCGGCGGCGGGACCGGCACCGGCCTGCTGTTCCTGGCCGCCATTGCCGCCTTGGCGGGGGGCGGTTCGCCGCTGTTGGTGGTGGTTGGGCTGATCGCCGTGGCCGGCGGATTGTTCAGCGTGTTCCTCGAGATCGGCCGCCCCTTCCGCTCGCTCAACACCTTCCTCGGCGGCCGCCGCAGCTGGATGACCCGCGAAGCCTATGTCGCCATGGCGCTGTTCCCGCTCGGCCTGGCATCGCTCGTCTGGCCCGCGGCGACGCCGTTCCTGCTGCTGTTGGTGTTGCCCTACATTTATTGCCAGGCCCGCATGCTGAAGGAGGCCAAAGGCATCCCGGCCTGGCGCGAACCCGCCATCATCCCACTGATCATGGCCAGCGCGCTGGCCGAAGGGGCCGGCCTGTTCGCCCTGCTGACGGCGATCCTCGGCCGGCGTTTGCCGCCTTGGGCGCTGCTGCTGCTGCTGCTGGCCCTGGGCCTGCGGGCCGGGGTCTGGCTGGTCTATCGGCGTCGCCTGGCCAGCGGCGGGGCGCCGACCCGGGTGGTGCCGAAGCTGGCCCGGTTCACTCCGCCCTTCCTGTTCGCCGGCCATGCCGTGCCGCTGTTCCTGCTGGTTGTGGCGGCGGTCCTGCCGTCGCTGCTGGCGCCCTTGGCGGCGCTGGCCGGGGTTGTCGTGCTGCTGGCCGGTTGGGCGATGAAGGCCTTCATCATCACCCGGATCGCCCTGAACCAGGGCTTCGCCATTCCGGTGACGCCGGTGCGGGGCAAACGCCGCAAGGGCGTCGACGCGGCGGGCACCGCTCCCGGTTGGCACCAGTGACCCTGGACCAAAGAGTTTGCGATGCCGCCGCCGGTTGGCATTGAGTTTTGCCGAACTAGTATGGCATAAAACAATCAGGGTTATCGATGGTCATCCCCGCGCCGGCGGGGCGAGAAAAAAAACAGGCCCGAAAGGGACGACGAAGGAAGAGCGGGAGAGGCAGCGATGCATGAGGTGCGCATTCATGGGCGGGGAGGGCAAGGCGCCGTCCTCGCCTCGGCCATTCTGGCCACGGCCCTGGTCGAGGAAGGGCGCCACGTGATGGCGATTCCGGCCTTCGGCTTCGAGCGGCGCGGCGCGCCGGTGGTGGCCTTCCTGCGTTTCGACGACCGGGTGATCCGCCAGGTCACCAACATCTACAAGCCCGACATGGTGATGGTCATCGATCCCACGGTGGCCCGGTCGGTCGACGTTTTCGCCGGCACGCCGGCCGGCAGCCTGCTGGTGCAGGCAACCCAGAAGGCGGCGACCGAGCTGGTGGTGCCGGCCAATGTCAGCCGCGTCGCGGTGTGCAATGCCGTCCATATTGCCCTCGATGTGTTCAAGCGCCCCATTACCAACACCATCATGCTGGGCGCCTTTGCCAAGGCGACCGGGCTGGTGAGCGTGGCGTCCCTCGAGAGAGCCCTGGAACACACCGATTTCCGCGACGCTGGGCTGGCGCAGAACATCGAAGCGGTGCGCCGCGGCTTCGCCGAAACATCGGTGCTCGATCTGGGGAGGGCGGCGGCATGAGCGACGTCAACCGCCGCAACGTTCCCGATAACCTGTGCCCGATTGCTCTCGACTACAGCACCCTGACGACCGGCGACTGGCGCGCCATGAAGCCGGTGGTGTCGCGCGACAAATGCGTCAAATGCGCCACCTGCTGGCTCTATTGTCCGATCCAATGCATGGTCGAGCACGCCACCTGGTTTGACGCCAACCTGACCAATTGCAAGGGCTGCGGCATCTGTGCCGAGGAATGCCCGCACCGGGCCATTGCCATGGTCGAAGAGGTGGAGGGCTGACATGTCGAAAACCGTCGTCATCGATGGCAATGAGGCGGCCGCCTGGGGCGCCGCCCTCTCCCGGCCGGACATGGTCGCCGTCTATCCGATCACCCCGCAGTCGTCGCTGGTGGAATATCTGGCCAAGTTCATCGCCGATGGCCGCATGGAAGCCGAGTTGATGGACGTCGAAGGCGAGCATTCGGTGCTGTCGGTGCTGCATGGCGCCTGCCTGGCCGGTGCCCGCACCTATTCGGCGACCAGCGCGCAGGGGCTGGCCTATATGTTCGAGCCCTATTTCCGCACCCCGGGGCTGCGCCTGCCGATCGTCATCTCGCTGGTCACCCGCGATGCGGTGTCGCCGCAATGCGTGTGGGGCGGCCAGCAGGACGCCATGACGGTCAAGGAAGTCGGCTGGATCCAGATGTACTGCGAAACCCAGCAGGAGATCTGCGATACCATCCCGATCGCCTACAAGGTGGCGGAGCACCCCGAGGTGATGCTGCCGGCCAATGTCTGCCATGACGGCAACTATCTTTCGTTCGGTGTGGCCCGGGTCGACCTGCCCGATCAGGCGTTGGTCGACTCCTTCCTGGGCGAGAAGAACATCAATTGGCATGCCTGCCTCGATCCCTCCCGCCCGATGGCGATCGATCCGCTGACCGGTGGCACGGCCGGCGGCGGCCCGGCCAGCTTCGTGCGCTATCGCAAGGGGTTGTGCGACGGCATGCAGACGGCGCTGAAGGTGATCGTTGAGGCCCATGAGGACTGGGGCCGCCGCACCGGGCGTTACTGGGCGCCGCTGATCGAAGAATACCGCATGGAGGACGCCGAGGTGGCGCTGGTCACCATCGGCTCGATGAGCGGAGCGGCCAAGGACGCGGTGGACGAGGCCAGGCTCGACGGCCACAAGATGGGGCTGGTCAAGATCAAGACCTTCCGCCCGTTCCCGGTGGCCGCCATGGTCCGCGCCCTGGCCAAGGTGAGGGCGGTCGGCGTGGTCGATCGCGCCGTCAGTTTCGGCTGGAACTCCGGCCCGGTGTTCCAGGAGGTGCTGGCGGCGCTCTATCACCTGCCGCTGCGCATCCCGGCGATGAGCTTCATCGGCGGGCTGGCCGGCGCCGACATCACCGTCGAGCATTTCGCCCGGGCGATCGACCGCACCCAGCGCCTGGCCAATGGCGAAATGGCCGTCGGTCCGGTCTGGCTCAACGAGAACGATTGAGGAGGCCCGTCATGCCCGAAGCCAAATACCTCCTGGTCGGTTCGTCGCATGCGGCGCTGGAAGCGCTGCGCGCCATTCGCCAAGTCGATGGCGAAGGCAGCATGGCCATGGTCACCCGGGACGGCCATCTGCCCTATTCGCCGACCGTGCTGCCCTATGTGGTGTCGGGGCGTTCGGCCGCCGAACGGGTGCTGCTGCGCGACCAGGCCTTCTTCGCCGCCAACCACTGCAGCTTCGTCGCCAATGCCACGGCGGTGGGGCTGGACGCTGCCGCCAAGCGGGTGAGCCTGGCCGATGGCACGGTGTGGAATTACGACAAGCTGTTGATCGCCACCGGCTCGGCGCCGGCCATTCCGCCGATTCCAGGGCTGGGACAAAGCTTTAGTGGCACCGGCCTCCGT
>CAIOJO010000085.1 GCA_903858635.1 uncultured Telmatospirillum sp.
CTGCACGGGCCGACGCAAACGGCCACCTGAGGCCGATTGAAATGGCCACCTGAGGCCGACGTAATGGCCACCCCAGGCCGATTGAAATGGCCACCCGAGGCCGATGAATTGGCCACCCCGGCCGTGGGCGGGCAACCGCCGCTGACGTCGAAGTAATCGAAGCTATTGTTTCCCCTTTTCACAGGAAGGGGAGGCGATGCCGAGGCCGAGGTCAGAGATGCGACGGATCAGGGAAGTTTTGCGGTTGCGGGCCGAGCTTGGACCCAATGTCAGCTTGGTGGCAGCCAGCGCGGGGATGTCGCGTTCGACGACACGGAGATATCTGGACAAGGCTGCCGCGGCCGGGATTGACCTGACCGCGGCGGCGGGGATGACCGACGAGGCGTTGGAAGCGGTCCTGTTTCCGCCGGTCGAAGAGGGCAAACGGCCTTTGCCCGACTGGGCCAAGATCGACGAGGAACTGCGGCGCCACAAGCATGTCACGCGCAAGCTGTTGTGGCTGGAATACAAGGCCGTTCACGCCGACGGGTTCGAATTCAGCCGTTTCAAGCAACTGCTCAGCCAGTGGCAAAACGCCTCCGGGCGCGGACTGTCGATGCGCCAGGTGCACCGTGCCGGCGAGACGGTGCAGGTCGATTACGCCGGCGACACGGTCACCGTCGTTGATCTGGGCGTGGCCCGGCAGGCCCAAATTTTTGTCGCCTGCCTGCCGTGTTCCGGGCTGATCTATGCGGAAGCGAGTTGGAGCCAGGGGCACGAAGACTGGCTGACCGCCCATGTCCGGTTGTTCGCGTTTCTTGGCGGCGTGCCGGCAAAAATAATCCCTGACAACCTCAAGGTCGGCGTCACCCACGCCTCCTATTACGACCCGGTGATCAACGCCAGTTACGCGGCGTTGATCAAGCACTATGGGACGGCCGCCGTTCCGGCGCGGGTGCGCAAACCCAAGGACAAGCCGTCGGTCGAAGGCGGGGTCTTGCAGGTCTATCGCTGGCTGTTGGCGCCGTTGCGCAATCGGCAGTTCTTCGCGCTCGGCGACCTCAACGCGGCGCTGCGGGAACGCCTGACCGAGTTGAACGACAAGCCGATGGCACCGCCGCGCGAGGGCAGCCGCCGCGCGCTGTTCGAAGCGGTGGAACACGCCGCACTCAAGCGGTTGCCGGCCGAGCCCTATGTCGTTGGCGAGTGGAAGATCGAGCTGGGCGTCAATGTCGATTACCACGTCGCCATCGAGCGGAACTATTATTCCGTTCCCTATACGCTGGTCCACAAGTCGGTCGACGCCTTCCTGACCCCGACCAGCGTGCAGATCTTCCACCGCGGCCAGCGGGTCGCCACCCATCCCCGTCTGACCGGGCAGAATCACCCCTCGACGCAGGACGCGCACCTGGCGCCGGCCCATTCCGCCATGGCCAAGCGCACCCCCGACCATGTGCGGGCCGCAGCCGCCAAGATCGGCGTCACCACCGCCGAATATGTCGAACGCTTGCTGACCAGCCGCGATCACATCGAGCAGGGCGTCCGCTCCTGTCTCGGCATCCTGCGGCTGGCCGGCAAATATCCGGCCGCCACCATGGAAGCGGCCTGCCAGCGTGCCCTGATCGCCGGTGCCCGATCCTCCGGCTATGTCGAAGAGCTGCTGAAGAGCGGCCGCCCCATCCCCGAGGCTGTCAGCGATGAGGGCCCCGGACACCACGGCAATATCCGTGGCGCCGGCTATTACAACTGAAGGAGACCGTCATGATCCAGCAGACCATCGAGAAGCTGCACGCCCTGCGTCTGGGGGCTTTTGCCGACGCCTTGCGCGACCAGGCCGGGCAGCCGGCGATCACCGAACTGTCCTTCGAGGAACGTCTGGCGATGCTGGTCGATCTGCAGCATTCCTCCATGCTCAACGCGGCGCTCGCCAAGCGCCTCAAGCGGGCCGGTATGCGGCAAAGCGCCTGCTTGGAGAACCTCGATCTGCGGACCCCGCGCAACATTGACCGGGGCACCATCGCGACGCTGGCCGGCGGGCAGTGGATCCGCCAGCATCAAAACGTCCTGATCATCGGACCGTGCGGGATCGGCAAGAGCTGGTTGTCTTGTGCGCTCGGCAATCGCGCCGCCCGTGACGGCTTCCCGGTCCTCTACAAGCGGCTCTCCCGCCTTCTCGACGAACTGGCGGTGGCCCGCCTGCATGGCCGCCAGGCGCGCGCCTTGACGACCTTGGCGCGAACCCGGGTGTTGGTGCTCGATGACTGGGCGATGGCCAAACTCACCGCCGAACAACGCCGCGATCTGCTGGAGGTCATCGATGATCGGCATGGCCGCGGCTCGACCATCGTCGCCACCCAGGTACCGCTGGATCGCTGGCATGACATGATCGGCGATCCCACCTATGCCGACGCCATCCTCGACCGGCTGGTCCACAACGCCTACCGCATTGAGCTCAAGGGCAAGTCCAAGCGACCGGGGCTCGACGAGCCCGCCATCGATGCAAACGAAAAAGCGCCGGCCGCCCCTGCCGATGGTTGACGCGGACCCGGCCAACTCCCCCTGGACCCCCAAAGTGCGGGTTATCCAGGTGGGTCCACCGGCGCCTCCCACCCCCTCCGCTACGCTGCGCGCAAATGGCGCTTCGCTCCGGGGGCGGGTCCCTCCCGTGTACTACCTGAACAACCCGCCTGTCGGTGTTCTTACTGTACTGTCTACCGTCGATATAATCAGTAACGATAACTATTTACATCTGCCGTGAATAAGTCATTGACTTGGCGGTGTCGACGCCAATACAGTCCAACCCGTCAGCGGCGACGCATCACCTCTCGGTGGTCGAAGCCTACGGAGCCGGGGTGGCCATTACGTCGGCCTCGGGTGGCCATTTCAATCGGCCTCGACTGGCCGTTTCAATCGGCCTCCGGTGGCGATTTCGTCGGCCTGGGCATTTTCATTGAGCCGCGACGAATTCCTCGACGTCTTCTTCGAAGACCTGGAACTGCCGGACATGGTCAAGCACCGGCTCAAGGAAGCGGAATCCTCGGTGCCGTCCCGCGCCGGCTACACCGTCGCC
>CAIOJO010000086.1 GCA_903858635.1 uncultured Telmatospirillum sp.
GCTGAAGCCGGGCTGCCATCTCATCCTGTTCCTGCCGCATCGCGATCTTTGCGAAGGCCGTCGCACCCTGCCCTCGTCCGAGCCTGACCACAAACATTACTTCATGCCCGATGAAGACGATCCGCCGGACACCATCGGGGTCGCCCCGATGGTCGAGCGCCTGTTGCCCGATGGCGAAATCATCTACATCAAGACTTGCGGCGAGCCCTGCGCCAATGTCCATGGCCGGGAACGGTCCATCGAAGCGGTGGTGCGGAAACTGCCGCGCGGGTGACGTTCGGTCTTACTTTTCTCGTCATTGCCGGGCTTGACCCACGGCTGTCCATGGATCCCCGATCAAGTCGGGGATGACGAAAGGAAGAAGTGATCCGGCCTGATTGCATCCCGCCGACCGCGGGCTTCCCTGGTCATGAAAGATTCTGTGCCGCCTCGACCAGGAGCGCAATGCGCGCCTTCAACTGTTCATCGAGACCGCCGGTGGGGGCTATTTCCCGCGTCCGGATGACATAGCGGCCGCGATCGATGGCGTCGCGGGTGGCATTGTAGACCAAATCGCCGTCCAGCAGGCTGGGCTCGACCTGGCTGCCGTCAAGCCACCCGTTCCACGATTCGAGGAAGACGAATCGCTCGTTGGCCGGGAAGGCCTGATGGGCGAACAGCATGGCGTTTTCCATGAACAGGCCATACCAGTAGGTCTCGATGGCCCGGTTGCCCTGGTTCACCAGATGGGTCGCCCCACCGTCGGGATATTGCGCCCAGTTGTAGAAAGACGGGAACACCCGCGGAAAGGCCTTGCCGCGCTGCTCGCGATTGATCATGCGCGACACCGCGAACAGCAGATAGGGGAAGAATTTGTCCAGGTACTCGACGGAATCCTTGAGCCCCGCCATCACCTCGAGGAAATCGAGCCCGCTGGTCCGGTTGTTGGGCGGACAGGAATGCCAGTCGGCCGGCCCGGGATCGATCAAGGCGTCGAAACCGTTGGACAGGAACCGACCTTTGTCCTCGGCCCGATGGGCCACGACATAAAGCCCGGCCAGCCCACCACGGCGGGCCTCGCGCTGCAGCAGGGCAATGGTGTCGGCCGGCAGGGCCAGATCCTTCGGGCTGTCGACGATCAGCAAGGTTCGGCCGTCGGCCGCCGTGGCGGTCCCGACCTTGAGTGCCGCGACCAGGTTGCGGGCGCGCTCAAGCCGCTGTTCGGGCGCCGCCGGCGCCTTCCAGAACGGCTCGTCGCCGTTGCGCCAGCGGAAGGCCAAGCCGAACGTATCACTGCAGGCCGGGGCCAGCACCTGGGACCCGGTGACATATCCGTCGCCCGCCCAGCGAAGGTCGACGACGAATCCGTCGATGCCCGCCTGGATCGCCATGCCCACGACCCTGGCCAATGCCGCCTGATCCGTCAGGTCGTATCGTCCCAAGGTCGATGGCATATTGAGGGCGAAATGCTGGCGGCTGACCGGCCGGGCATCCAGCAACGGCCGCCAGGGATCGGTGCCGCCGCCCAAACGTTGGATATCGGGCGAAGACTGGTAGCGAGTATCGAAGAAGGCCAATACACGAACCGACATTTCCATCTCCGTCAGGCGGTAAAGCCGTAGACCTGCTGGGCCATTTCGACAATCGCCGCAATGAGCTCCTGGGGCTTGGCGTAATTCGAGCATTCCTTGCGGCCGAAGACCGGGCAGTCGCGTTCGCCGCCGCAGGGGTGACAAGGCAGGCTCACATCCAGGGAACGATAATGCGCATTCCAGCCGCCGCCGAAATTGGTGGCCGTGGTGGTGCCGAACAGGCCGATGGTCGGCCAGCCCATGACGTTGCGGACGAAGTGATGCGGAAACGAGTCGAGGCCGACGAAGATATGATGGCGGCTGACCGCCTCGCTCAACAGATCGGTCTCGTCGGCTTCGATCGACCGCGCGCCGTAAGGTTCGAGGTCGGGCCGGCCGATCACGCTGACCTCGATCCCCATCCCCGCCAGGCTGCGGCAGGCGACCTTGGCATAGTCCAGCGGATAGTTCTTGATGGGCAGGCCGCCGGTGATGTGAAACAGCACCTTCAGCGGCTGCGCCGCCAGTTTGCACTTCGCCGAGACCAGCGGGGCTTGCACCTGCCTGATCTTTTCCGGCCGATCGAGGGATTCGCCGAGGCTGAAGCGGTCATGGTCGATCAGGTGGAACGGACCGTACCCCGTGTTGCGCGAATAGCGCATGAACACGATGAAGTTGCTGGCGACCACATCCTCGCCCAGGCGGTCCAGCGCCGCGCCGAAATATTGGGGCTCCCCGACCGAGGCATCGCGCGGCAGCCACGGCAGTTTCAACCAGATCGGCTCCAACCGACTGTCGGACACGGCGACGATGTCCTTATAGGTCGAACAGATGATGTGCCGCTGGAACAGGGGCGTCGAGACATCCCGCGACGCCGCCGCAAAGAAGACGATCGAGCCGGCATGATAAGGATGGTAGACGGCGAACGGGACGTCGCGCCAATGGGGGTTGCCTTCGATGATCTTGATGGCATTGGCCGCCAACACCTTCAGCACCTTTTGCCGGTCGCTGCCCTGGAACCAGCCGGTCGCCGTCGACACCGGATAGCTGCCGATCCTGATCTGGGGAAGGCGCCGCCAGGTTACCTTGTCGCCCAACACCCCCTCCAGCAGGCGCGCATCGATGCCGGCATCGACCGTCGACAACAGCAGAAGGAAGCGCTCGGAGTCCTCGAACAGGCGCCGCGGCAGAATATAGAGAAGGGGAAAATCCTTTTCGTCCGACAGGATCGCCGGACAAGGGATGCCGTCCTTGATCCAGTCGGCGATCTGTTGCGCCTTCAAGGGCAACAGGGGATTGGCGATGACCAGGACATCGGCCGCCGGCGCCGCCTTCACCAGTCGGCGCCCCAACTCCACCAGGTAACGGGCCGGCGGGCTGGTGGCCGAATCGAAAATCTCGTTCGGCGCCAGGGCACCTTTCGAGAAGCTGAAGTCGAAACCCGCGGTCCGCGCGCCGGAAGACGCCAGAGCCAATCCCGTCAGCATCTCAGTCCCGCCTTTTCGGATAGGCGCAGAGATAGCCGGTGCGGCGGAACAGGCGCTCGATGCCGTGGGTCGCCCCGAGAACCTCGTCGACGAAGCGCGTATGGCGGAATTCCTCGGCCGGCCGATGGTCGGCCGGACAGGGCCCCTCGTCATAGGTTCCGTCTTCATAGATGCGAAGGTCGTCGATCAGGAAGACGTCGCGGGAGATGTCGCGCAATCCGGCCAGCAGCCGCAGTTCCCGTTCCAGGGGCAGCCGCACCGCCTCGTTCTTTTCATCCTTGTAGGACGCCAGGCGGAAATCCGCCCCGGGGAAATGGGCGTCCAACCAGTAGATGACCGGCGCCTCCGGCGGGATTTCCTCCAGGGCTTCCTTCAAACCGCGTTCGCTCTTGCCGTGAATCACCGTCACCTTGTGGTTCTTGGCAAAGCGCAGCGCCGCCTCGAGGGCCAACTTGTGCATGATCTCGATGGAGAAGACCTGGTCGAAGTCGCTGGCCGCCGCATATTCGAGGCTTTTCCCCAGGCCGGTGCCCGTCTCGATCAGATAACGGCAGCCATACTCGCGGATCAGCCGATCGAGATCGAAGTCCGATAGAACGCCCAAACTCCCCTCCTTTGGCGGCGTCGCCGCTCAGGCCCCAGCCTTATGCGCTATAGCCGTAGACGCCGCGGGCCAGGTCCAGGATATCCGTCACCACGCGCGCCGGCGGCGCGTAATTGACGCAATCTTTCCTGCGCAGCACCGGGCAAACGTCGTAAGCGCTGCAGCGATTACACGACAGATTGAGATCGGACGAGCGATAGCCGTCGCCGTAGCGGGCATCGGAGTTGCAGGGCTTGGTATTGCCGAACAACCCGACGGTGGGCCATCCCATGACCAGCCGGGCAAAATGATGCGGGAAGGAGTCCACCCCGACGAACACATGGTGGCGCTCGACCAACCCGCGCAATGTGGCGGAATCGTCGCTCGATACCGATTGGGCGCCGGCTTCCTGCAAGTCCGGGCGATCGATCACCGTGACCTCGGCGCCCAGGCCGCGCAATGCCCCGATGACGATCCGCATGTTGTCGGCCGGATAGGTCTTCAACCCCCAGCCGCCGTTGAGATGGAACAACACGCGCAGCGGCTGTAACGGCTGCCGGCAGCGCGCCTCGGCCACCGTCGGCACGGCATGCACCGTCTGCTCGAAGCCATCGATTCGATCGCCCAAGGCGAAGCGCGCATGGTCCACCAGATGAAACGGCGTCCTGTAGTAGAGACGCAGGATGCGCGAAAACACGAAATAGTTTGCTGCCTTGGCCTCGTCGCCCAGCTTGTCCAGGGCGTTGGCGAAATAGGTCAGCTCGCTCACCGAGCCGTCGCGGGCGATCCACGGCAGGCGCAAGCGCATCGATTCGAGCCGGCTGCCGCAGGCGGTGGGAATGTCCATATAGGCCGAGCAGACCACCTGTTTGCTGAAGAACGAGGTGGAAGCCAGCCGCGAGGCGACGCCCATGAACAGCACGTCGCCGGCATGCATCGGGTAATAGTTGGCGAAGGGAACCTGTTGCCAGCCGGGATTGCCCTCGACGATCTTGATGGCATTGGCGCATTGCAGCTTCAGCGCGCCCAAGCGGTGATCCCCATTCAGCCAGCCGTTCGGGCCGCGTCCGGGCGGCTCGCCCACAGCTGCCAGATGCAGGACACGCTGCTCCACCGGTCGGCCGAGCAGCCCGGCCAGCAAGCGGGCATCGGCCTTGCCGTCCTGCGTCGACAGCAGCAGCAGGAAACGCTCCAATTCGGCCAGCAGGCGGTGCGGCAAGACGTAGAAGATGGGGAATCCGGCCTGGTCGGTGGCGACCATCGGGCCGACGACCGCTCCGCCCAACCAAGCCTCGATTTGTTCGGCCCGCAATGGCAACAGGGGATTGCCGATGACGAACAGCTCGGCGCGGGGGACGGCTTTGGCCAGCCGGCGGCCGATTTCGGCGATGAAGCGGCCGGGAACGCTGAGGGCCGAATCGAAAATCTCGTCGTCGCGGAAGGCGCCTTGGGAAAAACGGAAGTCAAACCTCTGCGGGCGCGATAACGAAGGGGAAATCGCCAAACCCGCCAACATCCGACCCTTGCTCCGTAAGAACTTTTCCGGCCAAGGCCAAGCCGACGAGAGCCTCTGGGAATGCCCTGGATGCCCGCCTTTCGAAAGACCTCATATCAAGCAGGAGAAAAGGTTGCGAAACAGTTAAGGAATCTTTGCCTGGTTTTTCCGGCTGCCCCGTATCACGAACGTGCGGGATTCATGAACAGGCCCTCGTCGCCCCGTCCCTGAGCACACCGATCGAGCAAAGTGGGGTTCACCATGCCCGTGATCTCAACAAACAATGCGGCCAATTCCGCGCTGAACTACCTGAACACCAACTCGTCGCAGGAAACCAATAAGCTGGCCATGCTGGCCAGCGGCTCGCGCGTTGTGCAGGCGTCGGACGATGCCGCCGGCTTGGCCATCGGTACCCAGCTCAATGCGGGTGTCACCGTCTACACCCAGGACCAGACCAACGTGCAGCAAGGCACGGCCATCCTGCAGACCGCCGACGGCGCCCTGGCACAGATCAGCAATGTGTTGCAGCGGATGATGGCGCTGGCCACCGAAGCGGCCTCGGGCCAGGTGACCAATGTCCAGCGCAGCCAGGACATCAACACGGAATATCAACAGCTGTCGCAAGAGATCACCAGCGTCGTCAGCAGCACCACCTATGCCGGCC
>CAIOJO010000087.1 GCA_903858635.1 uncultured Telmatospirillum sp.
CTTCTCTAATTGGGGTTTCGGTGTCAACCCCGCAAACTGCCTTCCGACAAACCATTTTTCGTTCCCGCCCCAGGTCTCATGCTTCTCTACGGGGTCAGCACGCGGCTGCCACAGGATGGGGGTCAGAAGTCGAGGCGGAACAATCTTGGTGACGACCTCATTCACTTGGAAAGTGGATGGGTCAGCGCCCGTAACGAACTCGCCTCGCCCTCGTCCCCAGGGGGGAACCAAACCGCTTGCGCGGAACTCGTCTTTCGGTCGTTACGCCACCAGCGCCACCGCTTGCACGGAAGTCTTGGCCTCGAACTCTGTGCCGTCCACCCACATCCGATGAAGGATCACCGCCAATCGGCGCGCCACCGCGATCTTCGCCTTTCCCATGCCTCGGTTCTTTGCCACCCGCAGACCCCACTCCCGAAGACTGCTCGGCTTCTTGACCCGGGTCAGAAGCGTTCCGGCCGCCTCGTATAGAGCCGTTCGCACCAACTGGTCGCCACACTTCGAGATGCGCCCGTTGAAGTCCATTTCACCGGATTGGTATTTGCGCGGGGTCATGCCAAAGTGCGCTCCGACGGCCTGTGACGATTGGAACCGCCCAGGGTCATCGACGCCGCTCACATAGGCCAACGCCGTCACCGGCCCGACGCTCGGTGTTGTCATCATCCGTTTGCAGGTTCCATCGGCACGCACGATCGACAACAGCATTCGGTGTAGTCGCTCATACTCGTTGATCAGGACCTTCCGCACCGCAAGCATCGGCACCATCATTGCCCTCAAAGACGGCGCCTGAGACAACAGCTCTCGGATTCGCGCCTCAAACTTCCCCTTGCCTTGCCCTGTCTTGCCGACCTTCAGACCAAAGTTCCGCAGGACGCCACGCAGCTCGTTGTCGATATCCTTCCGCTGGTTCAAAAGCATCCGTCGATTGGTCAGTAAGACACGGACCTCCTGAGCCCGCTGCGACTTGATATGCACTTCCTGATACCAGCCGGTACGCACGATCTGGGCAATGCCGCGAGCGTCATTGCGGTCCGTCTTGTTCTTCTGAGCCGACAAGGCCGCCTTGACCTGGCGAGCCTCAAGGCAAACCACTTGCAAACCAGCAGCCCGCAAACCGGCGCACAACCACTGGGACAATGGACCCGCTTCAAGCCCGATCCGTTCCAGCGCAAGTCCGCAGCCCCGGAAATACTCGATAAGCGCCGCTGGCTCGCTCGCCACCTTCAGATCGCGAACGACCTTTCCAGCCTCATCAACTACCGCAACCGCAGTCTCTTCCAACGACACATCCATACCGGCATAATGCTTCACGGCTGCCCCCTCTGTTGATTGAGACCGTCCAGGATCTCGTGTTCACCAACAGTTTGCGGGGCAGCCACTTTCTTGTCAGCCGCCACGCGACGCCCGATTACCCCATCTTGGTGGTGACGCCCTTGCTCTAATCCAGCGCCAGATCGGAACCGAGGATGATCTCCAGCGTGCTGCTGTAATGCAGTCCGAGCAGGCGCAGGGCCTCGTCGGCGTTGCGGTCGAGGCAGGCCTCGAGGATGGCGTGGTGCTCTTCCCGTTCGTTGCGCTCGGGAAAGCGGGCACAGGCCAGCAGGCGGTAGCGTTCCGCCTTGTCGAACAGCTGCTCGCTGAAGCGGCACATCCAGCGTGAGCCGCAGCCGGACACCAGCGCCGTGTGAAAGGCACGGTGCAGCCGTTCCCAATCCGGGTTGGAACTGCAGGGCGCGTCGCCCATCCAGCGCGAGGCGCGCGACAGACGATGGTAAGCCAGCACCAGGCCTTCTTCCCAGGCCTGTCCGCCGCTGGCAACGGATTCGCGGATGGCCGCCCCGTCGATCCAGCAGCGCGCCTTGACCAGCTCGCGCAACTCGTCCTTGCTGATCGGAGCGACGCGGAAGCCCTTCTGCTCCTCGAGCAGGACGAATCCTTCGGCCAACAGGCGGTTCAGAGCTTCGCGGATCGGACTGCTGCCGGTGTTGTAGCGGGTCCGCAACAGTTCGGCCCGCAGCTTCTCGCCGGGGCGGAAGCGGCCGGCCAGAAGATCGGCCCGCAGCTGCTCATAGGCGGAAGTGGCGAGGGTGGCGCTGGGCTTTGCGCCCGCCGGAATCGATTCGAGGCTCATTTGGCTGAAGTATGCCCCAGGTGGACGACAATTCAAGAACGAAGGGCATATCGCCGGCAAAACCGGAAACGAAGCCGGAATTTCGACAATTCCTAGGCTCCGTGTTCACCCAGATAGGCGCGGCGAATATGCGGCTGGGCCAACAAGTCTTGCGGCGCCCCTTCGGCGGCGATGCGTCCCTCTTCCAGCACATAGGCGCGACCGGCCACCTCGAGGGCCATCGCCACGTTCTGTTCGACCAGCAGCACGGCGACGCCGGCCTGGTTGATGCGTTTGATCACCGCGAACATGTCGAGGACGATCGATGGCGCCAGGCCGAGCGACGGTTCGTCGAGGAGCAGCAGCCGCGGTTCGGCCATCAGCGCCCGGCCGATCGCCACCATCTGCTGCTGTCCACCGGACAAGGTTCCGGCCACCGCGTCGAGGCGACCCGCCAGAATCGGAAAGATGGCCAGCACCCGGTCCAGCGCCGCTTGCCGACCGGCCCTGGCCGCACCGCGGTAACCGCCGAGTTCCAGGTTCTCCCGCACCGTCATGGTGGTGAACAGCCGGCGGCCTTCGGGAACGATGGCGATGCCCTGGTCGCAGAAACGATGCGGTGGCAAGCGGCTAAGGTCGACGCCATCCATGTCGAGGCGGCCCGAGGCGATCCGGTTCAGGCCGGCGATGGCATTGATCAGGGTGGTCTTGCCGGCGCCATTGGGGCCGACGATCGACACCAGTTCGCCCGCCTCGACCTGGATCGAGACGTCCCACAGGGCGGTGGCCGCGCCATAGGCAACCCGGATGGCGCCAACGTCAAGCATGGGCCTTGCCCAGATAAGCGGTGACCACGTCGTCGCGCCCCATCACCTCGTCCGGCCGCCCTTCGGCGATCACCCGGCCGTAGTTCAGCACGACGATGCGGTCGGTCAGTTCCATCACGGCGCGCATCACATGTTCGACGAAGACGATGGTGGCGCCAAGGTCGCGGATCTGGCGAATGGTGCGGATGGCATGGTCGATCTCGCCCGGGGTCAGCCCGGACAAGACCTCGTCGAGCAGCAGCAAACTGGGCTTCGAGGCAAGGGCCCGAGCCAATTCGAGAAATTTGCGCTGATGCAGGTTGAGATCGGCCGGCAACGCCTCGGCCTTGCCGGCCAAGCCGGTGAATTCGAGCCAGTACCAGGCCTCGTCGAAGGCGGCGGCGCGGTCCAGCCCGGCCCTGCCGAAGCGGGCCGGCAGGGCGACGTTCTGCAGCACCGACAGATGGGCGAAGGGGCGCGGGATCTGGTAGGTGCGGGCGATCCCGGCGCGGGCCATCCGATGGGCCGGCTGACCGGCGAGATTGCGCCCCTCGAAGCGGATCTGCCCGCCATCGGCGTGGTAATGACCGCTCACCAGATTGATCGTCGTCGACTTGCCGGACCCATTGGGGCCGACCAGTCCGAGGATTTCGCCCCGCCGAACGTCAAGGTCGATGCCGGCCACCGCCTGAACCCCCTTGAAGGCCTTCGACAGGCTGCGCAATTCGAGCAACGGCTCCTGCGCCGCCGGCAGGCCGCGGGCCTCGGCGGCGGCGACGGCCGGAGGCACCATGGCCGGGGCGGTCGTCGTCGGGCTTGCCGTCGTCGGCCTGGCCGGCCGCCGGCGCGGGACCAGGCGGCCCAGTACTCCGGACGGCAGGAACAGGATGACCACCACCAGGATCAGCCCCACCGCGGCGCGCCCCGCCACCGGATAATTGCCGGCGGTGAAGCCGTAGAGCAGGCAGGTGATCACCGTCGCCCCCACCGCCGGTCCCAGCCAGTGACGGCTGCCGCCGAGGACGCTCATCAGCACCACGGTGAGCGGCACCATGATCGAGAAGGTCTCGCCGACGGTGACGTAGGAGACGAACATGGCGTGGATCCCGCCGGCGATCCCGGCCAGCCCGCAGGAAACGGCGAAGGCCAGCAGCTTGTAGCGGAAGGTCGGCACCCCCATCACCTCGGCCACATCCTCGTCGTCATCGATGGCGAACAGGCCGGTGCCCAATTTGGCGTGATAGATGCCGCGGGCGATCAACAGGGTGGCCACCGCCAAGGCCAGAGCCAAGATGTAAAAGGTCGAGGACAGCGAGGTGAACAGCATCGGCACCGGCACGGCGGCGAGCGAAACGCCCGGCCCCCCGTCGATCGGGGTATTGAGGATGAGCGTGGCCAGGACGAAGGTGACCGCCAGAGTCAGCAAGGCGAACAGTTCGCCGCGCAGCCTCTGCAGCCGGAACACCACCCCGCCGATGCCCACCCCCAGCAGGGCGGCGACCAGCGCCGCCGCCGGCAACGACCACAGGAAGGGGAGGTCGTAGCTGGCCGTCAGGGTCACCGTGGTGTACATGCCGGCGCCGAAGAAGGCGCCATGGCCGAAGGAAAAATAGCCCGAGTAGCCGGACAGGATGTTCCACGAAGTGGCCAGCACCACCCAGTAGAACACCAGATAGAGGAAGGACTCGTAGAAGGCCGGCAGCCCCAGCAACGGCAGCGTTGCGAGCAGCAGCCCGGCGCCGAGGATCCACACCGGTGCGGGCAGTCGCATGTCAGATGCTCCGCGCCCGGGTCAGCAAGACCAGGATCAGCAGCGAGAAGGACACCAGCGGGGCCCAGGCCGGCGCGGTCAGGGCCATGGTGACGGCCTCGCTCACCCCGATCACCACACCGGCGACGAGCGGCCCCAACGGATTGCCCAAGCCACCGATCATGACGGCGGCGAACACCACGCCGATCCAGGCGTAGATCTGCGACGGGGCCAGCGTGTAGCTCAGCGCGAGGCATAACCCGGCCACGCCGGCCAACGCCGCCGAGAACCCCGACAGCAACAGGGCCAGGCGTCGTTCGTTGACGCCGAACGCCGCCGCAATCGGCCCGTCTTCCGCTGCCGCCCGCATCGCCTTGCCGAGGTCCGTATAGCGCAGCACGGCCCAGGTCGCGCCCGACAGCAGGATGGCTAGAAGCAGGGTCAACAGCTCGGGAAACGGCACGTACAGGGAACCGACCTTGAACTTCATCAGGCTGTACGCCGAATCGAGGCGGCGGTAGTCGGCCGTCCACAGCGATTGGATCAGACTCTCGATCATCACCGTCAGGCCGAAGGTGACCAGCAGCGAGTTGAAAGGGCTGATGGCGAAGCGCGACAACAGCGCATGCAGGCAGACCCCGAAGACGAAGAAGGCGGGAACGATCACCACCAGCGTCAGCAATGGGTTCATGCCGCCGACGCCGGCCAATTGGTAGGTGAGATAGGCGCCGAGGAAGGCCAGGGCGAAGTGCGCCAGATTGATCTGACGCAGCATCCCCCAGGACAGGCTCAGCCCCAGTCCCAACAGCCCGTACAGGGACCCGACGAAGATGCCCCCCAGCACCGACTGTCCGAGGAGCGTCAGGCTCGGCATGGACATCTTACTCGGTGATCAGCTTGGCGCCGGGCGCCGCCCATTCCTTCGGCCACACGGTCACCCAATGGCCATTCTGCACCTGCTTCACCTTCATCAGGTCGTCGCCGAAATTGGACGGCCCATCGAAGCGCAAGCGCCCTTGCAGGGTATCGACCTTGTTCTTCTTCAACCAGTCGGCGATGGCCCTGTCGTCCAGGCCCTTGGTCGCCGTCACTGCCGTGGTCAACACCTGCCATGCCGAATAGGAGGCCGCCGCCTGCGTCTCCACCTCGGGATCGGGAAGCCCGGCCTGGGTGGCCCGCTCGTGGTAGAGCTTGACGAACTCGGCCGCCACCGGGTTATCGGTGAACGGCGGATGCTCCTCGAAGATCGACGCCGCCAAGGCATTCTTGCCGTCCGGCGACTTGGCCAGCGGGCCGGGGGCCGGATACATGTAGAAATGCAGGGGCGGCGTGTAGTCGATCTTCTTCATCGCCTCGAGCAACTGGTTGCCCTCGAGGCCGATCGCGCCCACCCAGACGAAGTCGGGATTGGCGTCCTTGATCCGGCTGGCGATCGGCCCGAAGTCGCGGTTGCCGAATTCCCAATCCAGATACAGCACCTCCTGCACGCCGCGCTTCTTGGCGACCTCGCGGGCCCCCGACGACATGTAGAAGACCGAGGGGAATTTGCTGGTCACCACCGCCACCGTCTTCGGCATCTTGCCGGCCGCCGCCAAGGCGTCGAACATCGTGTTGGGCACCGTGGTCGCCGGCTCGGGGCCGACCGACCAGGCGGGGAATTGCATGTCGTATTTGGCCAGGCTGGGAATGCCCAGGGTGTGATGCACCAGCACCTTGTTGTAGCGCTGGGCGACGCCCATCGCCGCCAGGATGTTGCCGGTGGCATAGGGGCCCATCAAGAGGTCGACCTTGTCGACGGTGATGAGCTGTTCGTAAAGGGTCCGCGCCAGTTCCGGCTTGGACTGGTCGTCGCGGACGATCCATTCGACCGGGCGCCCGAGCAGGCCGCCCTTCTTGTTGAGCTGATCGACGAAGATCTCGCCGGCGATCTTGTGGATCATCGCGGTGGATGACAGCGGCCCGGTCAGCGACAGAGTGCTGCCGATCCGGATCGGCTGCCCGGCGGGCTCCGCCATGGCAGGCTGGACCGCAAGCGCCAGAACGGCGCCGACGATGGCAAAGAAAACGCGCCTTGCGACAGACATGATTCCCCCCCGTTTTTAGTTTTTTTCGCTACCGGTAACCCGGTAGCGCCGGCCTCCGTGCCGGCGGCCACATTGCCGCCGCTCTGCGGCGGTGGCCGGCACGGAGGCCGGCCCCACTTCTAAAGGATCACATCAGCAGCCAACCACC
>CAIOJO010000088.1 GCA_903858635.1 uncultured Telmatospirillum sp.
CCTACAGGCTCAAGGTGAGCAACGCCTGCCCTCCAATTTCAACATCGACCGGGACATCCCCTCCTGGCGGACAACCGGCAGGTTGGCCAGGGGAGCATGACCGTCGGCCATGCGACGCATCTGCAGCGCGGCTTCCTTCATCGGACGGAACAGGTAGCTCAGGAAGGCCAGCAGAATCAGCACCACCAGCACCAGCGAGAGGCCGGTGTAGCGCAGCATCAGGGCCGGAATGCCTTCGACCGGACGCAGGGCCTCGGCCGTCGGCAGGCGGGCGACGACGAACCAGTCGGCGGCGGGGACGCTGGCCATTGCGGTGACGTACTCGACCCCATAGGCGCTGACACTGATGCCGACGCCGCGCCAGCCGGTCATGGCGCGGTCATGCATCAGGTTGGTGCCGGGCGGTGGCGTCGGCTTGAGGCGCATTTGTGGCTCCGAGGCGGCCACGAAGATCTTGTCGCGCGGTGAAATCAGCAGGAAGCCGCCGCTTTCGCCGATCCTGTTGTTCTGGATCAAGTCGAGGAATCCCGGCGTGTCGATGGCGGTCGTGCCAAAGATGACCGCGACCACATGTCCTTGGGCATCGCGACAGGGGGCAGCCATGACGATGACCCCCTGATGGGTGAGGCGACCCTGGAACGGCTTGCCGATGGCGAATTCCCCTTTGTCGCGGGCGATGCGAAACCAGTCATACTGTGAAACATCGAGGTCCCGCCGGCCGGTCAGGGGCGGATAGTCGGCGATGGCTCCCTTGCCGTTTGCCGGGACCACCACGATGCCGTTCGAGAAAAGCGGCGAATGGGTGTGGCGCTGCAGCAGCCAGGCTTCGAGTTGCGGCGGCTGGTCAAGCAGGGCAGGGGGCAGTTCCTGTGCCATGCTTTGCAGCAGCTGCTGCCTCGTGCGGATCTTTTCATCGATGTCCTTGGCGACATAGTTGGCCATCGACAACTGCTGGACCGCGGCGATGTCCTGGATGCCTTGTCTCAGGACATTCGACACCATGACGAAGCGGACCAGACTTCCCGTCACGACCATCATCACGCCGAATAGAATCATTCGGACGATCAGGCTCTTGGTGAGGCGATGCATGGACTACGCCGTCGGCCCGATGGCCCGATGCCGCGGCTGGCGGCGGCACAGAAAGCGGTCAAAGCGGGCCATTGGTCAGTTCCGAAGAGGCAACGGTCGGCAGGTTTCAGGGAATTACAGCCGGTCCCGGATATCCGGCACGATGGTAACGCAAGTGGCCAGGGCCGGGAATACGGAAACGCCATGTTCTACCGGATGCCTGGCGCGATTTCCGACGTAGCGGATCTGTTGGATTGGATGCCCAGAACGTGTATCACCATTGCGAGTTCCGGGCCGGCCGGGCGGCCGATCCTGCTGAATGAAGCTGGCAATTTTCCATTGGGGCGGGCATCTTGCCCGCCGGCGGGCGGGACGCCCGCCCCACTTGGTTTCTTCCTGGCGATATTCCGCCGGCGGGCCGGCCGGCGTCGGATTCGAGCGAAATGCCGAACGAAGATGAGTCGATGACCCGGTTGCTCGACGACGACGACCCCCCCGCGGTCCAAATGGTGCGCCGGGCGGGGCGGTCCGCCTTCTTTCTCACCTGCGATCATGCCGGTAACCGGCTGCCGCGGGCGCTGGGCACGCTGGGGCTGCCGGAGTTCGAGCGGCAGCGCCATATCGCCTGGGACATCGGGGCGGCCGGGCTGGCCCTTCGACTGGCCGAGGCGCTGGATGCGCCCTTGGTGCTGCAGCCTTATTCGCGGCTGGTCATCGACTGCAATCGTCCGCCCGACGCGTCCTCGTCGATCGCCTCATTGAGCGAGCTGACGGTGATTCCCGGCAATCGGCAGGTGACCCCAGCCGCGGCGGAAGCCCGCCGGCGGGAGATCTTCCAGCCCTATCACGACCGCATCGCCAGCGAACTGGACGCGCGGCAAGGCCTCGGACGAGCCACCATCATGATCACGATCCACAGCTTCACGCCCGAATTCAAGGGCGAGGCCAGGCCCTGGCATGTGGGAGTGCTGTATAACCGGGACACCCGGCTGGCCCGGATTCTGCTCGGCCTGTTGCGGGCCGAGCCCGGGCTGGTGGTGGGCGACAACCAGCCCTATTCGGTCAATGACGAGACCGACTACACCATTCCGGTGCATGCCGAGCGGCGCGGGCTGCCGCATGCCGAGCTGGAAATCCGCCAGGATCTGATTGTCGACGAATCCGGCCAGATGGCCTGGGCCGCGCGCCTTGCCGGGGTCTTCCGCCGCGCCGAAGACCAGCTCAATCGCCCTCTGTGATCTCGTCCATGACCACCTTGAAACTGACCAGCTCTCATTTTTATGAGCCGCAGCTCGATATAAGGAGCGCCGCCCCGGACGCCAACAGCAGGACCAGCACCAGACGGCGAAAGGCGATGTCGCTGAATCGGCGACATCGACATGACCGAGCAGAGACGCCCCGACCGGTACGCCGATAGCGCCGCCGACCACCAAGGGCAGGGCGCGTCGCCACGACAATCCGCCGCGGACCGCCCGCAGCGACAGCATCTGGCCGACCCAGGATCCCCACACCACCATGGGGACCGCCATTTGCGGGTCGATGGTCCAGGCCCACAGGCCCATGGCGACCAGCGCGAAGGCGAATCCCGAGAGTCCCTGGACAAAACCGGCCAGGAGCGTGCCGAGGATGACCATGGCCGCCAGAGTGACCGTCATCGGCGGGAATCGCCGGTTCGATTGGCTGGCACCGACATTCAGCGGGCCACCGGTCCGCACCAGCCGGGCAGGTAATCGGCATCTTCGCTCTTGGCGAGGGTGAACGCTTCGGCCAATGCCGCTTGGAAATCGGTCTCGATGGCCTTGCGTTTGATCTTCCGGCGCAGGAAATCGGCCCACAGGAATTCGCTGAACGGCGTGGTGTCCTTGGCGAAGCCGCCCTGCAACCGCAGTTCGCCGGCCAGCGAGCGGAACGGGTCGTCGACCATGTCCTTGACCGTCTTCGGGATCTCCTTGTAGGGGCGCCGACGCCCCTTGTCATCGAAGGGGTGCATCCAGCCAAGCTGGTCGAGCACCAGCCAGAAGGAGCTAGGCTTGAGGCGCTTCAGATTGGCCACGACGGTCACCAGGACGTCCTTGACCCCCTCGTCATAAAGGGCGCGGACGAGATGGTGATGGTCGATGATGTGATACCGTTCCTTCGGTCCGACGATCGCCGGAATCATGTGCTGGCCGAGGAAACGTCCGGCTTTGTTGCCGTCCTGCTGGCGCCACAGGGTGCGCTTGGCGCCGACCTCACGCAGCCCGACGGTGATCTGCGTGGGATGCAGCTCGCTGATCGGCGTCGGGTGCAGGATCGGTTCGCGGATCGAGATCATCGGATCTCCCTCATGCGGCAGTTGCGATACCATGCATGGTCGGGCAAGCCGGTTCCGGCGGCAAGGCCTTGACCATGATTCTGGTTGCTGGCCGCCGGCTCGGCGTGCTATTGGGTAGCCGCTAATCCGGTAAAGAAGTACCACATTACCAGAATCCTTTCCTGAGCCGTCTCGTCGAGGAGGTCCTTCCCTATGGCCTATCAGATCATCGCCGCGAATTGCACCGCCTGCGGCGCCTGCGAATTCGAATGCCCCAACAAAGCCATCCAAGCCTCGGGTGATGTCTTCGCCATCGATCCCGACAAATGCACCGAATGTCAGGGTACGTTTGATTCGCCCCAATGCGCCGCAGTGTGCCCGGTGGACGATACCTGCGTTCCTCTGTGAAGCTCCGCCGAAGCTGCGCCGGCTTTCGTGCCGGCGCGACCGCTCTCAGGATTCTCTCGGCCATCCGCTCTTGAACCGACCGCCTCACCGAGAGTAGCTTCGGCGCGGCGGCTTGGTGTTTGGTTAGGCGGGCAAGAGTGCGATTGAAGCGAAATCAGTTCGGTGTCCTGGGCCTTGTCATGGCTCTGATGCTGGTTGCCACTTTGGCGGATGCCGCGGACAAGAAGACCGCACCGTCCGCCTCCTACGAGAACAATCCGACCATCGGTGTGCTGGGCGCCCATCGCGGCCAGTCCGACGGGGCGGCGCCCCGGATGGCGCCGCCCTCGGTGCCGTTGCCGGCACCGCCACCGCCCAAGGTCGAGGCGGAACCGGCCACCGTGCCATCCTTGCCGCATGCCCCGCCGCCCGCATCGAATCTCGCTCCCACCGCCCCGACCTCGGTCGGCGGCTCGCCATCGGCCTTGCCGGCGGCGCCTCGACCGGAGGCGCGAGTCGAGGGATCGTCGTCGGACCTGCCGGTGATGGCCCCCACCGTCCCTTCGGGACCGCCCAATGCCTTTCTGGCCGATCATCCGTTCATCAGCGGATTGCTGGCCGGGCTGGTCGGGACCGGCCTTGGTTCCATCATCTACGGGGGGCCGATGCAGGGCGACGAGACCGCCGCCTTCATCGGCTTCATGGGCCGCGTCGGGTTGCTCCTGCTGTTGGCCGCGCTGGCCTTGCGCGCCGTGGCGCGGCAGGTCGGCCGGGCCGAGGAAGCGGACCTGCCGCCGGCCGGGCCGCGCCGCGAGCCGCATTTCGGACCGGCCGCAGAGGAGGACGTCGGCGGTCGCCGCGAACCCACCTTCGGCCGCCCCTCGGCGCCCGACCGCGACTCCAACCTGACGGCGCCCCGCAGGGGGCTGTAGGGGTTCACACCCCTCGCCCGTTTGCCGGCGAGGGGCTCTATCGCCGCCTACGGTGCCGCCTCTACAGCTGGGTCGAGGCCTGGTCGACATGGATCAGCAGGGCGCCGCGCGCCCAGGCGAATTTGGCCTTGGCCCGCTCGGCCAGCGGCCCCGAGGTCACCACCTCGCCCCGCCCCGACAGCACGCAGCCTTGCCCCGGACCACGCGCGCCCTCGACCTGCCGCGAGGCGGCCATCAGCCAGATCCGGTTGTCGCGGCCGAGGTTACCCTCGGTCTGCTGATAGTAGCCGGCCGGCAGGACGATGGTATCGCCGTCGGTGCCGAGGGCCCGTCCATATTCACCCCAGTTGCCCACCACATGGGGCCCGTTCTCGCCGCTGGTGACGATGGCCACGAACTCGGTGGCCTGCAGCAGTTCGTGGAAGACGCCGTCAAGCTTGCTCATGTCGATGTTCCTTGCAAAGAGGCCGGGACTCTAGCCGATGCGGACAGGTTCTGTCTTGCCCCCGATCAAAGCCGGTAATTTGGTGGGTGCAGAGAATATGAGTGGCGCCGGCGTCCCTGCCGGCGTTCCGGCGGAGCCGGAAGCTGCGCATTTCCGCCGCTCCGCGGCGAAAGACCGGCAGGGACGCCGGTC
>CAIOJO010000089.1 GCA_903858635.1 uncultured Telmatospirillum sp.
CATGAAGTCGTTGATCGCCGATCCTTCGCGCAGGAACTCGGGATTGGAGACCACGTCGAAATCGGCATCGGGGCAGGTCTCGCGGATGATCCGGGCGACCTCGCGGCCGGTCCCGACCGGCACCGTCGACTTGGTCACGACTACCGTGTAACCGTTCAGCGATTCGGCGATCTCGCGCGCGGCGGCATAGACATAGCTGAGATCGGCATGACCGTCGCCGCGGCGCGATGGCGTGCCGACGGCGATGAACACGGCGTCGGACTTGGCCACCGCCGCCTTGAGATCCGTGGTAAAGGACAACCGGCCGTCCTTCACGTTATCGGCCACCAGGGCCTCGAGACCCGGCTCGTAGATCGGCATCCGGTTCTGCTTGAGCCCGTCGATCTTGCTGTCGTCCTTGTCGACGCAGATCACCTCGACGCCGAATTCGGAAAAGCAGGCACCGGAAACCAAGCCAACGTAACCGGTTCCGATCATGGCAATGCGCATAAAGATTGTCCTCGCAATGACCCTTGGCTTACTTGAATTCCCTCAGGACCTCGGCGACCTGCTCACGCATGTCGGGACGGGCCAGCGCGAACGAAATATTGGCGTGCAGCCAGCCCACCTTGTCGCCGCAGTCGAAGCGGCGGCCTTCGAAGCGCAGCCCGTGGAAGGGCACGCTGTCGATGGTCTTGGCGATGGCGTCGGTCAGCTGGATCTCATTGCCGGCGCCACGCACTTGCCGGTCGAGATACTCGAAGACCCGCGGATGCAGAATGTAGCGCCCGATGATCGACAGGGTCGACGGCGCCTTGTCCGGCTCGGGCTTTTCGACCAAGCCGCGGGCCCGAGCCAGTCGCCCGTCGTCGCTGCTCACATCGAGGATACCGTAGCGCTTGGTGTGCTCGCGCGGCACGTCGGCCACCGCCACCACATGGCCGCCCACCTCGGTGTGGGCGTCGACCAACTGCTTGAGACAGGCCGTGCGCGCCAAGATCAGGTCGTCCGGCAGGATCACCGCGAAGGGCTCGTTATCCACCAGGTCGCGGGCGCACCACACGGCGTGACCGAGACCGAGCGGCTCCTGCTGGCGGGTGTAGGACACCTGACCGGACTTGGGCATCCACGAGGTCACGGCCTCGATTTCCATGGTCTTGCCCCGTTCCCGCAACGTCCGTTCGAGATCCGGCGCATGATCGAAATGATCTTCGAGCGCCGCCTTGCCACGGCCGGTGACGAAGATGAAATGCTCGATGCCGGCGGCACTGGCTTCCTCGACGGCATATTGGATCAGCGGCTTGTCGACCACCGGCAGCATTTCTTTCGGCATGGCCTTGGTCGCGGGAAGGAAGCGGGTGCCCATGCCGCCGACGGGAAATACGCACTTACGTACGCGACGCGACATCGATAGGAATCCCCTATTGTTAGGAATAACGGGACGGCCCGCCTCGTCCCGCCGTTAGCCGGCAGTGCGATGCGGCGATTGTTTGTGCCATGCCCGCGCCACAGAAGCAACCGGGGCATCAGTCATTGAGGAGGATGTCTTTCGCCTGATTGATCTTGGCCGCAAGGTAATTAGACCCCCCATGGTCGGGGTGCATATGGCCCATGAGGCGACGGTGCGCCGCCTTGATTTCCTCGCGGCTGGCCCCCGGTTCGACACCAAGGACGGCAAACGCCTCGTCCCGGGTCATGGCGCCGCTGGGCGTGCCCGGTGGCGGCGATCCCCGCGGGCGTTCCCGCCAGTCGGGCCAGGTGCGGTCGAGCCAGGCTTCCAGGACCTGTGTCGATTGGCTGTCGGCGGCGCATTGCCGATGCAATTCGATCGCTTCGTCGAAGGACAATTGCGATAACTTGCGGCCACGGAACGGACCGTCGGTCACCTCGCCGGACAGGGCCCCGCTGTCATGCTCCAGGGTCATCCGCAGGAAGCGGGTTTCCACCCGGGAACTGCGGCCGGGGCCAGGCCGGCCGCCGGACATCCGCTGGAAGGTGACGCGCAGCGTCCGATAGAGGTTGTGCATATGGACGAGGCGGATCAGCCACGGCGCCAAGCCGGCCACGGCCGCCAGAGCCCAACCCATCCGTCCGGTGGTCACCAAGAGGACGCCGCTGCCGACCAGAAGGGCCGCTCCGGTCCATTTGGTGGTGCGGACCAGGGTCCCCGGGGTGGCCGATACGAACCACCGCGCCACCATCATCAGCGCCACCAGAACGATGAGCCCGGCAAAGAGCTGCACCATTCTTTCACAAGCCCCTATTTCCCATACCCGCGCCGCTGGCATCGCGTTTTGGGGAGGCGATCCGGCAAGTCGCGGACCGACGCCAAGGCTGGCTGCCTTGGCTAGGGCCGCGACGCCGACGGTCGTCCGCCAAAACGCGACCCGGTTGGGCGGGGAAAATATGGCGACAGACAGCGTTGCCGGTCTTGCGCGATGCGCCGCATCGAGCTGCGCCCGTCGCCTTCTCTGTCGCCATATTTTCCTCCGTGCCAGCGACGTGGGTATGGGAAATAGGGGCTATCCTTTCATCTGGTGAGTAATCTGCAGCACGATGCCGCCCTGACGCCGGCCATAATCGACCAGCGCTTTGCGCCCGCCTGCGGCGTAGACGGCGACGGCGCCCAGCAAGGCCTTCAGCTGTTGCGGACTGGAAGCGTCGAAGCGGCAGCAGGCGCCGCCGCTCAGCTTGGCGAGCTGCGCGAAGGCCCGCGCCGCCACCTGGTCGTCACCCTCGTGGAACAGGAACAACGGAACACCGAGCAAACCAAGCTCGCCGGCCACCGCGCAAAGGTCGTCGACATTCTCTTCCATGCAGTCGCCGACGAAGACCAGGGCGTTGACTCTCTGCTTCTGGGTGCCGGCCAGGGCATGCCGCAGGACCCTTCCAATCTGCGTCTGGCCGCCAACGCAATCGACCTTGCGCATCGAGGCCAGCAGCGAATCCGCGTCGGACAACCAGCGGCTGGCCTTGCATTCGTTGAAGCCCCGGTAATAGACCAACTGGACGTCGAGACCGCCCAGTCGGGCCGTCTCGAGGAACATCTCTTCTTGAATTCGCGAGGCCTCGCGCCAGGTGCGTTCCCGGCTGGCGGTGGCGTCCATGGCAAACACCAAGCGGCCGCGGCCCTCGGTCGAGGCTGCCGGCATCTCCGAAACCTTGCGCAGGAAATCCTCGACCGAACCGGCGGTGGAGGACGTCTTGGCAGGCAGCGATCCATCGTCTTTGGCCATCACCTTCCACATAAGGTCGCCAAGCGGCCGACGGAAGCCCCGTGTCACATCCGGGTTAGGCGGTAATGGCCTCGCTATCGGCGACCAGACGGGTCAAACCAAGATTCTCCACCAGGCGGCGCAGTTCCTGGCGCGCCGCCACATGCGACAGGCTCATCTCGATCCCCGAGCCTTCCCCCAGGTCAAGGAGGGTAAGACCTTCGAGGAAAAGCTCGCGATAGATAACCCGTTCACACAGTCCGCTGACCATGCAAAAGCCGATACGCTTCGCCAACTCGCCCAGCAACCGCTCCATTTCCCGCTTGTTGCGGGCATCCAGCGGCGACAGGCGATTGCGGAGAACGAACCATTCGACCACGGCCCGCTCGCCGCGCATGGCCCGCAGCTTCTTGGTGTCCCACACCATTTCGCTGTAGTGGCTGGGCCGGCTGATCTTCTGGGTGTCCGGATCGACCTTGGCCAGCACGTCGAGGTCGATGAAACTGTCGTTGAGCGGCGTCACCAGGATGTCGGCATGGGAATGTCCGAGCCGGGACAGCGGATGGTTGCTGCCGGGGGTATCGATCAGGACCACGTCGTGCTCGGCCCGGGCTCGTTCGAGGACCTCCTCGAATCGCTTTTCGTCCGCCGCCGGGTCATCGGTCGGTGGCACCGCCGCATGCTCCGGCATGCACAGAGCGTGGCCCCGGTCGGCACGACGGCGGCGATTCTCCAGGTAGCGGGTCAGCGTGGCTTGGCGGGCATCGAGATCGATGGTCTGCACCGAGGCCCCGCCTTGCAGCAGCGACACCGCCAGATGCATGGCCACCGTCGACTTGCCGGTGCCGCCCTTTTCATTGCCGACAACGATGATACGGGCCTTGCGATTCATGAATGCTCCATCCAGGGGACGTCAACGAAGCGCACTCTAGCGCTGTGACATAAACAAATGAGCCACAAAAATTCTAGTAGTAACAAAGTGGGGCGGGAGGCCCGCCCCACAGGAAAAATTGCCTGTAGCGCGGCCACCCGGACCTCCGGCTTGCCAACGACATCCTCAGGTCTGCTCGAGGACCCGTGCCCGCAGGACGGCGACACGCTCGTCGACCCGGGCCAGGGCCTCGCCCATCCTGACCAACAGGGCCTGCGCTTCGGTAAGCTGTTGTTCCACCAGCGTCCGTTCGAGGGCGGCGCAGATCTCGGCGAATTCGACGGCCCCGACACTGCGTGCCCCGCCGCCGACCCAATGCGCTACCTTGCGGGCCGCACCGGGCCCGCCCTGTCGCAGCGCCTGCTTGATCTGATCGATCGCCTCGTGGGCATTGGCGGCGAATTTGTTGAGAACTTCGAACGCTTCGGCGGTCAAACCGCCGAAGGCTTCACCGAGCACCGTGGGGTCGAGGGTGGCGGCACCGTCAGACCTGGCCGCGGCGCCGCCCTCGGCGCCTTGGCTGGCGGTTACGGCGCTGCGGAGCGCGGCCGCCGCCGGAAGCCAGCGCGTGACCGCCGCGTCGAGCAGATCGATCGACACCGGCTTGCTGAGATAGTCGTCCATACCGGTCTCGAGGCAATACTGGGCCGCTCCGGCCAAGGCATCCCCGGTCAAAGCGATGATCGGCAAGTGGTGTCCGGTGGACGTCTCTTCGGTGCGCAGACGGGTGGTCAATTGGTAGCCGTCCATCTCCGGCATGTGGCAATCGGTGATCAGCATGCCGTAGGAGCGTTGCTGCAGCTTCTCGTATGCCTCGACGCCATTGCCGGCAAGTTCGATGGCATAGCCCAGCCGTTCCATCAGCTTCTTCATGACCACCTGGTTGATCGGGTTGTCTTCCGCCACCAGGATCAGGGCCCCCACCGCCGCCGCCTGTTCGACGTCGACCTGCGCCCATCCCCCTTCGCCAACCTTTTTCGGGGGAGCGGCGGGCGCCGAGCCGGGGCGCGACAGGCCAATCGCTTCGGCCACCAACGCCCCCACGCTGTCACGCCGCAAGGGCCTGGTGATGGTTCCGACAAAGCCGCGCCGCACCGCCTCGGACAAGGTCGAACGCTGGGCCCGCGAGGTCACCAGGATCGGCCGGATGCCGCCCGCGGCCGGTTGCTTCAGCATCGACGCCAATTGCATGACGGGAGCGCTGCCGAGATCGCTGTCGATCAGCGCGGCCGCGAACGGTTGCCCCTCGTCCTTGGCGTGCCGGCACTGGGCCAAGGCGTCCTCCGCCGACAGGGCCACGGCGACCATCGCTCCGGCGTGCTGCAGATAGGTCTGCCATACCCGCGCAATCTCGGCATCCGCCGGCACGACGACCATCATGCGGTGGCCGGACAACACCGGCGCCGCCGCCGGACCATCATCCTCGTCCGCGACGCAGGGCAGGCGGAACCAGAAGGTCGACCCCTGGCCCGGCTCTGAGCGCATGCCGATCTCCCCGTCCATCAGGCTGACCAGATGCCGGCAGATCGACAGGCCGAGGCCGGTGCCACCGAACCGGCGGGCGGTCGAGCTGTCGGCCTGTTCGAACGGCCGGAACAGGCGTTGCTCCTGCTCGGGGGTAACGCCGATGCCGGTGTCGCGGATCGAGAAATGAAGGAATGAACGGGGGCCGTCGCCTTCAACCTTGACCTCGACGAGGACGTGTCCGGCCTCGGTGAACTTCACCGCATTACCCACCAGATTGAGCAGGATCTGCCTTAGCCGCACCTCGTCGCCGAAGTAGTGGTCCGGCCCGTCCGGATGGACGCAGGCAGCCAGTCGCAGGCCTTTCTCCTCGGCCCGCGGCATCAGCAGCTCCACCACTTCCTCGACCATGCTGACCAGGGAAAAACGCCCCATCACAAGTTCGAGCTTGCCCGCTTCGATCTTCGAGAAATCGAGGATGTCGTTGATGATGGTGAGCAAAGCTCCCGCCGAGTCGAGGATCACCCCCGCCATGCCGGTTTGTTCATCGTCGAGCCTGGTTTGCGTCAGCAGTTTGGCCATGGTCATGACGCCATTCATCGGCGTACGGATCTCGTGGCTCATGGTCGCCAGGAACTGGGACTTGGCACGCGTCGCGTCTTCCGCCTGTTCCTTGGCCGTGTGCAAATCGGCGGTGCGGTCCGCCACCATGCGTTCCAGCTCGACGGTGTTCATGAACAGCCGTTCCTGGCGTTTGCCCATCTGCCAGGTAAAGATCGACACCAGGACGCAAACCAGCGCCGCGCCGACCACGTAGTAATTGGCCACGCGATGCAGTTCGGCGGTCGCCGCGGCGGTCCTTAGGCTCGCCTTGGTGGTGCTTTCCGCGATGATCGACGAGAGTTGGGCCGACATCCGGTCCATATGCGCATTGAAGGGCGTGATGAAGTCGACGGCACTGGTGAAGTCGATCTCCAGCATCGAGCCGACCCAGGATATGGCACCCTTGTAGAGTTCCAGGTTGCGGACGAATTCGTCGAGCGATGCCTTCTGCGCAACGCCCGGATCCATCTCCCCGTAGGCGCGCAGATCGGAAACCAGCCCATCGATGCGAACGGCCAGCGCATCCACCTTGTCGCGCAGGTTGGGCACGTTCTCATGCGCGGCGACCAGGGTCATCAGCCGGTAGATGTCGGTATTTGCCGACTGCACGCGGCTATTGATCTGGGCGAGCCGGGACATGCTTTCGAGATCGGTCTCGACGACCGTCTTCATCAGCGCTTCCTGGGTGTGGAGGGCCGAACGGCCTATTTCGAAAAGCAGGGCGAGCGCCACCAGGACCATGAAGGGCAACAGGCCGACGCGCAACGCGAAGACCAGGCGCCGGCGCACCGGCGAAGCGGTCGGACCGAGCCGCGAGGCATCGCCACTGCCTCCAGAACTGCCCGTGCTACTTGTCTGTTCGGCCCGCATGGCGTCTCACGAGGTGACCTGGATCGGTGCAGCCGGCGTCACGATCGCTGCGCCATCTCTTATAAGCCCAAAGCAGGGCGCCGACCAATTCGAAGCTGCGATGCCCGGCCTCGACTTATGCGGGTGGCTAATACTCCGTCACCATCATGCGGAAAGACTCGGGGAAACTGACCCCCGCCAGCTGGGACGCCTGTCGACTGAGGATGACCTCGACCCGCGGCAGGCTGGAGACTCCCACCGCACATTTGCCGGCGCGCACGCAAGCCAGATCCGAGGAAATGGTCAGCGTGGCATAACGCCTGGCGTAATCCAGCACGACATCGGCAAACCCGCCCATTCCATCGGCCAGAATGGCGGCACGGAATCCCGGCAGCTCGCCTAGCCGGTGGACATCCGCCAGTACCGGCACCCAGGCATTCCTGGCCTTGACATCGCCATTGCCAAACCAACTCTCGATGGTCTGCGCATCGGCGAGCGACTCCCGGTTCTGCGGATCGTAGACGATGCCAAGGTAGGGACTGCCCTCGACCGGACCGCCGACGAAGTCGAGCACCCGGACCTCCACCTTCACATCCTTTAACGTGGTGGCGGAGCTCGAACCGGCAAAGGCCAAGCAACCCACCATTAGCGTGGTCAACGCTAGGACGCGACACATTCGCGATTTTCCCGAATGGCACAGATCCAGCCCCGGTGGAGCAGAACCGGATATAACATCCGTCACAATTGTGACAGTTGTCAAATGACATCTGCCCCGGATGCGCCCGGGGATCCGGCCGGTCGGGACGCCGCGCAGAGAAAGAAAGGATGGATAATACCGTCAGTAGGTGACCTTGGCCGAGGCGTAGAACCCGGGCCCGGTTCTCTGGACGATCGTATCCTGGTAGGTCCACAGGTTCTCGCCGACCAGTTCCAGGGTCAGGTTGTCGGAGGCATGCCAGGCGATGCGCGGGGCCAAGGTGCCGTATCCCTTCACCGTCTCGACGATTCTGGTCGGGATCGGCCCCAGAATGGCGCCGAAATTCTTGGTGGCCGAGGTGTAGCCTCCGTAGACGTCGAACTCCCAGGCGCCCCGCGCATAGCCCAGATTGGCATTGATCTTGTGCAGCGGTTCGTTGTTGTGGAAGCCCCAGTCGAAATGCTCGTGCAGCCGCTCATAGGTGTAGTTGCCGCCCCAGACCCATCCCTCCTTCGCCTTGTGTTCGAGCTGCAGGCGGAGGCCGTCGGCCACCGACCCGGTGGACATCATCGAGACTTGGGCGAGCTGTCCGTTGACCAGGGCAAAGGGGGTGCCGATATGGCTCATCGTCATCTCGTGGAAGACGTTGACCCGGGTGGTCGCCTCGATGGCGCGGACATCGTGGTCCCAGCCCAGTTCGTAGTCATAGACGGCCGAGGGCAGCAGGTCG
>CAIOJO010000090.1 GCA_903858635.1 uncultured Telmatospirillum sp.
AGCACGGGGCTCCTGGCCCGGACGAAGTGACGATGGAGGCGTTCAAGGGCAACCTCGACGCCGAGATCGACGGCGTCTGGCAGGACTTGCGGGCTGGCAGATATCGGGCGTCGCCGGTACGGCGGGTATACATTCCCAAAGCGAACGGCAAGCGCCGCCCGCTCGGGGTGCCGACGGTCCGGGACAGGACGGTGCAGCGGGCGGTGGGAGAACTCATTGGCACGGTCTATGAGCCGTACTTCAAGGACTTCTCCCATGGGTTTCGGCCCGGCCGCTCGACCCACGATGCACTGGAAAGCCTGCGCGTCACCATCAACCGAAACCCCATCCGCTGGGTGGTGGAGGCCGATATCGCCAGTTATTTCGATACGGTCAACCACCAATGGCTGATGAAGTTCCTTCAACACCGTATCGCCGACCGGACGCTTCTGCGCCTGGTGGCGAAATGGCTAAAGGCCGGGGTCATGGAAGGTGGCGTCGTCGGGCGCAGTGACGAGGGCACGCCGCAAGGCGGTCCCCTGTCGCCGCTCCTGGCGAACATCTACCTGCATTACGTCCTGGATATGTGGTTCGATCACCGCTTCATGCCCACCGTGGCTGGAAGCTGTGCGCTGGTTCGTTATGCTGACGACTTCGTGGTCTGCTTCGAGCATCGCCACGAGGCCGACCGGTTCCGCCAGGAACTGGAGGCGCGGTTCGCTGAGTTCGGACTGCGCCTGTCGGTGGAAAAGACCAGACTGATCGAATTCGGGAAAGAGTCACCGCAGAATGGCAAAACGGGTCCGACCGACGACCTACGATCCTTCGACTTCCTGGGCTTCAAGCACTACATGCGCAAGCGGCAGGGGAAACGCGAAGGCGTCTATCGGGTGGCCCGCAAGCCGAGCCGGAAGAGCCGAGACAAGTTCCTTGACGGTGTCAAGGCTTGGGTCGACCGCTACCGGCACCTCTCGGTCTGGTTCCAGGCCAAGGTTCTGCGACGCAAGCTGATTGGCTATTACGGCTACTTCGGCTTGCGCCACTGCCTCCCGGCGCTCAACCACATCAAGTGGCACGTCGGGCGACTGTGGGTCATGGCACTGCGCCGGCGAAGTCAAAAGCATCACCTCTGGTGGAGCAGCGTTGTTCGCCGTCCGTGGTTCAACTCGCTTCCCGATCCCACACTTCGGTAATGAACGTCGAAACCTGGGGGCCGGATGCCTTAATTGGGCACGTCCGGTCCTGGGAGGGGGGCGGCCAGCAATGGTCGTCCCTACCTCACCGGCAGAGCCCCCATGCTGGCGGGATCGAGACGGCGGATGAGTTTCTCGTAGTATTCCGGGAAGTCGTCCTCGTAGAAGCTGGGTTCCTTGCAGGCCATGGCGATGACCTTTCGGTAATAGTCGGCGGCCTGGCGGCTGTCGCCCCGGGCCTCGCAGACCATGCCGAAGCAGTCGTAGCCGTCATGGATGTCGGGCCATCGCAGCATCATCACCTGGGCGGCCTGCTCGGCAGCATCGAGCTTTCCGGCGTCGATGAGAGCCACAACGCCTCTGGCCGCGGCGTCGATGTTGGCGTTGCAGTTCTTGCAGAAGCGCGGGTGGTGCGGCAGGTGGTCCGCCACCTCCGCCGTGACGGACGGCGCCGATCCGGCCGCCTCGCCCCCCGCCTTCGCGGGGGCAAGGCTCTTGGCCAGACAGCACTGCTTGTATTTCTTGCCACTGCCGCAGGGACAGGGCTCATTGCGTCCGATTTTGGCCATTTCTATCGATGTTGCCGGGAAGGACGACGCCCTTGTACCAGACGCTGTTGGCAGATCCCAAGTTTCATGAACGGATCCTCGATTTCGACCGTGACCGTGCCGAGGCCTGCCGGGCCGCCGGCTGTCCGGATTGTGGCGGCACACTGCACGCGGCGAACTACCGGCGCAAACCGCGCGGCTGGCTGATCGCCCTCGGCGACGAACATGACCTGCGCTTCAGCTTCTGCTGCGCGGTCGACGGTTGCCGCGACAGGGCGACGCCGCCCAGCTTACGCTTCCTTGGCCGCAAAGTTTACCTGGCGACGATCGTGACCTTGATTTCAGCGATGTGCAACGGGCTGAGCGAGCGGCGGCTGGAGAAGCTCGCCGAGGCGATCGGCGTCGACCGCCGGACGGTGGCGCGCTGGCGAATCTGGTGGCTGGCGACATTCACCGCCATGCCGTTCTGGCGGGCGAGGTCGGCCGACTTCATGCCGCCGGTCGAGGGCGACCATTTGCCGGCGTCGCTGCTGAGCCGCTTTGCCGGGGATGCCGGGGAACAACTGACCACCTTCCTGTCTTTCCTGGGTCCGATCACCGGCGGGGCGTCGATGCAGGCTTTTTGATGGACGCGGCCTTCCCGCAGAGGATGCCCGTCGCCGTCGACCGGCACCCCTCATAGGGTCTACCGGACCCCGACGAGGAGGCGGGCCGGCATGACAGAGAGACGACAGACGAAGACTTACGACCTTTGGGCGCGCTTGCGCTTCTCGGTCATCGGCCACCTTTTGGCCGATCCGCCGGAAAAGGGCGCCTTGGCCGCTGAGATCGCCAAGCTGGCCGAACGGGATTGGCGCCATCCGGTCACCGGCGAGCCGGTGCGCTTCGGCCGTTCCACCATCGAGAGGTGGCTCTACCGCGCCCGAAGGGAACGACAGGACCCGGTCGGCGTGCTGCGCCGCAAGCCGCGCCAGGATGCCGGCCACCAGGCGTCGATGACCGAGGCGCTGCGCCGGAAGCTGCACAGCCAATACGCCGGGCATCCGAACTGGACCGCGCAGCTGCACAGGGACAACCTCGAAGCCGCGGCCAAAGAGGAGCCCGATCTCCGACCGGTGCCGTCCTATTCGACGGTCCGGCGATATTTGCGGGCGCAAGGGTTGGACAAGCGCCGGCGGGTCACCTCGCGGCGGACCGCCGGCGCCCTGGCCGCCGAGGCGAAGCTGGCCTCCCGGGAGATCCGCAGCTACGAGGCCGAGTACACGGGCGGGCTCCTTCATTGGGACTGCCACTTCGGCTCCCGCAAGGTTCTTACCGCCCGCGGTGAATGGCAGACGCCGGTGCTGTTCGGCGTGCTCGACGACCGTTCGCGGCTGGCTTGCCACCTGCAATGGTACCTAGCGGAGAGCGCTGAGAACATCGCACATGGGTTGACGCAGGCCTTCCTGAAGCGCGGCCTGCCGCGTGCCGCTATGAGCGACAACGGCAGCGCCATGACGGCGGTCGAGATTGCGGAAGGCTTGGCCCGGCTCGGCATCCTGCATGAGAAGACGCTCCCCTACAGCCCTTACTTCAACGGCAAAGTCGAGACGTTCTGGGCGATCGTGGAGGGCAGGCTGATGGCCATGCTGGAGGGCGTGGCCGATCTGACGCTGGCCATGCTGAACGAGGCGACCCAGGCCTGGATCGAGCCCGACTACAACCGCAAGCGCCATTCCGAGTTGGACGAAGCGCCGCTCGAACGCTTCCTCAAAGGCCCCTCGGTGATGCGGCCCAGTCCCGACAGCGCCGCGCTCAAGATCGCCTTCACCAGGACCGAGCAGCGCATCCAGCGCAAGAGCGACGGCACCATCACCATCGACGGCCGCCGCTTCGAGGTGCCGAACCAATATCGCCATCTCGCGCGCCTCGATGTCCGCTATGCGGCCTGGGACCTGACCCAGGTCCATCTGGTCGACGAACGCCTGGGCCAGGTGCTGTGCCGGCTGTTCCCCCAAGACAAGGCCAGGAACGCCAACGGCTTGCGCCGGTCGCTCGATCCGGCCTCGGCTGATCCCCGGATCGCATGCGGGGAGTCACCGCCACCGGCCACCGGCATGGCGCCGCTGCTCGCCGACCTCATCGAATCCCGCAGAGCAACCGGCTTGCCGCCGGCCTATCTCGTCAAAGACGAAGGTTCAAAGGAATGAACAAGACCCTGCTCGCCCTCCACGGGCTCAAATGGAACCCATTCGCCCCCGCCGTGCCGGCCACCGCCCTGCATGTCGGCCCGCGCATCGACTCGTTTTGCCGACGCGTCAGCCATCTGGCCGCGGAAGGCGGCTTCGCCCTGGTGACCGGCGATCCCGGCACCGGCAAGTCGGCTGCCCTGCGCATTCTCGCCGATCATCTGGCCGGTCAGCGCGACGTCAAGGTCTGCATGATCAGCCGGCCGCAGGCCAATATCGCCGACTTCTACCGCGAGATGGGCGACCTCTTCGGCGTCGAGTTGCAGCCGCACAACCGGTGGGCCGGAACCCGGATCCTGCGGCAGCGGTGGCAAGACCATATCGACGGCGCGCTCTCCCGGCCGGTCCTCATCGTCGACGAAGCCCAGGAGATACAGCCCGCGGTTCTCGCCGAACTGCGCCTGCTGTCGTCGACAAGACTGGATTCCCACATCCTGCTGACCGTCGTTCTCGCCGGCGACGGCCGCCTCGTCGAGCGCCTGCGCTCCGACGAGTTCCTGCCGCTCGACAGCCGCATCCGCGTCCGCATGCCGATGGAACGTGCCACACCCGACGCCCTCCAGGCCTGTCTTCGCCATCTCCTCGCCGAAGCCGGGGCGCCGGCGCTGATGACGCCGGACGTGATCGCCACCCTGGCCGACCATGCGCAAGGCAATCTGCGCAGTCTGATGATCATGGCCGACGAACTATTGATGGCCGCCACCGAGCGCGAGGCGCCGCGCATCGACGAGGCGCTGCTCTTCGAGACTTGCGCCTTCGCCGCTCAGCCCAAGAAGGCCGTCGCGGCCGGGAGGCGGCGATGACCCGGCTTCCTGTCGCCCCCGCCCATACCCTCGCCGAGCGGGCCGAGGAGCAGCGCTGGCTGGTCGACAGCCTGTGGTCGGAGGAAGCCGTCGGCATCATCGGCGGCGAGCCGAAGTGCTGCAAATCCTTCCTTGCCCTCGATCTCGCCGTCTCGGTCGCCGCCGGCGCTCCCTGCCTGCGCCGCTTCGCCGTGCAAAGGCCTGGGCGCGTTCTCCTCTACGCCGCCGAGGACGCGATGCATATCGTGCGGCACCGGCTCGACGGAATCTGCGCCGCCGCCGGCCTCGACCTCGCCGATCTCGATGTCCAGGTGATCACCGCTCCCAGCCTGCGACTCGACCTCAATGCCGACCGGGACAGTCTCGACGAAACCATCGCCCGACTGAAACCGCGCCTGCTCGTCCTCGACCCCTTCGTCCGCCTGCACCGCATCGACGAGAACATCAGCGGCGAGGTTGCGCCGCTGCTCGCCTATTTACGCGATCTCCAGCGACGGCATGCCGTCGCCGTCATCCTCGTCCACCATGCCCGCAAAGGCGCCGGCAACATGCGGGCCGGCCAAGCCCTGCGCGGATCCTCCGAGTTCCATGCCTGGGGCGACTCGAACCTCTATCTCCGGCGCGACAGCGACGACCGCATCACCCTGTCCGTCGAACACCGCGCCGCCCAGGCCATCCCCGCGATCACCCTCGAACTCCTCCAACGGGCCGATGCTCTCGCCCTCGAAGTCGTCGACAGGACGGCCCACGCGCCTCAATCCGCCGCGCCTCAATCCGTCGACGACCGCATCGCCGCCGCACTCGCCAACAACGCCGGCCAACCCCAGCCCTTCGCCGATTTGCGCGCCGTCTGTCGGGTTCGCACCACCACCCTCTACGAACGCTTGGCCGCCATGACCAATGCCGGCCGAGTCGTCAAATCCGGCGATGGCTACCATCTCGCAGGCTGAAGCAGCGCTTCCCACTTCCGCTTCCCACACACCCTACAGGGCTCGGGAAGCGGAAGCGGGAAGTCCATCAAAATCCTTGCTCAGTGGTCCATCAGAAACCGCGGCGACGCTCACCGCTATCGCATCCTCGGTGAACCAGACCGTCAGGCTGCCCCGCTGACGCAGCGCCGCATCATACGCCTTCCAGTTCGTCACCCGCCGTTTGGCACGTGGAGCACCTTGCCGCTTGGCGGCGTTGACTTTGTACGGCACGGTGATGGACCTCGGCGGCGGTGGGGACCCCGAGATACCCCACCGGCGGCATCCGTGCAACACGCTGGCAGGAGCAAAAGCTAAGTTGTTACGAGTGCGGCAGGGCGCGGGTAGATGGAAACCATTTAGTAACTAACGTTGACATTTACTACGTCGATATAGGTCCCGTCTGGGACCGTCTGCCCACCGAATATTGAGCCGTAGACAGCAACGGACTGGGCTACACCTGTTCCTGTTCCAGTAACCACTTGGCTGCCGGAAGTTCCGTCGCCCCAGACGGTAGTCAATGCTGCCGAGGTGTAGTAGAGGGAATATTTTAGGTGATTCGAACCTGCGGTCATTACGCGGTTGGCGTGATTGGCCCGGTGACTGGGCCTACTGGTACTGGAGGGCAGATGGGTAACGAAACGAAGCGGGCCGTGGTCGTCGA
This sequence comes from uncultured Telmatospirillum sp., assembly GCA_903858635.1. Taxonomy (GTDB): domain Bacteria; phylum Pseudomonadota; class Alphaproteobacteria; order Rhodospirillales; family Magnetospirillaceae; genus DUZF01. Next base: position 6,384 of record CAIOJO010000090.1, read on the forward strand.
AGACAGTGTCCCGATGCGGGGGCTGATCCGTATGGCGTTGGGCAGCCTGGGTGTGGGAG
>CAIOJO010000091.1 GCA_903858635.1 uncultured Telmatospirillum sp.
AGAGCATTGGCGGTCATCCGGACCTGTTCTCTGCGGTGAGCCGCAAGTGGAAGCTCTACCGGGCAGTGCACTCGGCTGCCTCGACCCGCGCAACGATGGCCGATGGCCTCGCCTGGGCCACGGAAAGGGGTGGCAAAGGGCCTGACGAAGCGGCGAAGGAGGAGAAGAAGACCAATTTTGCCGAACTCACCCGGCGCGTGCTGCTTCAGGCTTACGCGCCTGCCTCGGTAATGACGGATACCAAAGGGAACATCTTGTTCGTCCATGGTGACAGCGGCAGGTACCTACGCCCGGCGCCCGGCCAGCCCACGCTCAACGTCGTTGAGATGGCGCGCGAGGGGCTGCAACTGGACCTGCGCGCCGCTCTACACGATGCCGCCCAGCTTGGCCTGCCCACCCTGGGACGGGAAGTGTCGGTGAAGACCAATGGCGATTTTAAGACCGTCAGCCTCAGTGTGCGCCCGCTGTCCGACCCCGATGCCGGCCTGCTGCTGGTCAGCTTCGAGGACGCCGCGCCGCCGATGTCGGCAAAACCGCGGCGCCGCCGGCACGCCGCCTCGGTGGAGGTCGGGCGCGTCGAGGAACTCGAACGCGACCTTTCCTATACCCGGGAAAACCTGCAAGCCACCATCGAGGAACAACAGGCTTCCAACGAGGAACTCAAATCGACCAACGAGGAGCTGCAATCCACCAACGAAGAGCTGCAATCCACCAATGAGGAACTGGAAACCTCGAAGGAAGAGCTGCAATCGGTGAACGAGGAGTTGATCACCGTCAATGCCGAGTTGCAGGCCAAGATCGAGCAATTGGCCGGCATGCAGAACGACATGAAGAACCTGCTCGACAACATCCACATCGGCACGGTCTTCCTCGACCAGCATCTGATCATCCGCCGATTCACGCGGGACGCGACGCGGGTCTATCGCCTGGTCGCCACCGATATCGGCAGCCCCCTGACCGACATCAAATCCAACCTGGCCGACGACGACCTGATCGGCGTGGCGCGCGCCGTGCTCGAATCCCTGGTGCCTTGCGAGCGTGAACTGCGTATCGGGGATGCCTGCTTTCTGGTGCGCATCCAGCCCTACCGTACCTTGGACAATGTCATCGAGGGCGTGGTCCTGACCTTCACCGACATCAGTCAGCGCGTCGCAGCCGAGACGGCGGAACGCAAGGCGCGCCAACTGGCGGAAAGCATCGTCGATACGGTGCGCGAGCCCCTGTTGGTGCTGGACGGCGACATGAAGGTGGTATCCGCCAGCCGTTCCTTCTACAAGCGCTTCCGCGTCGCCCGCGAAGAGACCATGGGCCGCCACATCTATGATATCGGCAACCGCCAGTGGGATATTCCGGCGCTGCGCCAACTGCTGGAGACCGTTTTGCCGCGCGACGAGAGTTTCGAGGGTTTTGCCGTCGAGCATGAGTTCCCGATCATCGGCCATCGCAAGATGTTGCTCAACGCCCGTCGCGTCGTGGACGAGGCCGCGAATAGGCCGTTGATCCTCCTGGCGATAGAAGAGGTCGGGGGCCTGTAGTCCCCATGGCGTGAAGACCTTATATTATCTATTCCGGTTAGAGTTTTCGGTTGTTAAATTTGCTGGCGGTATCCCATATGGACTCCGGTGCCTGACTGCGTCAGGGAGTTTCATTTTGAACATGCAAGACCCCGCCGATCCTGCGCACCTTAGGGCCGACGCGGAAGCAAAGCTCACCGGGGCCCCGCCGTCCGCGGCGCCGACACGGTCCGCCGATGAGCTGTTGCACGAACTCCAAGTCCACCAGATCGAACTGGAGATGCAGAACGAGGCCCTACGCCAGGCTCAGTTGGACCTGGAGGAATCCCGCGACCGCTACGTCGATCTTTATGAATTCGCGCCGGTGGGCTATCTCACCCTCACCGATACCGGCCTGATCGCCGAACTCAACCTGACCGGCGCCGCGCTGCTGGGAGAAGACCGCAACAAGCTCCGTCATCGTCGCTTCATGCCCTTCGTTGTGGCCGAGGACCAGGACAGGTGGAGACATTTTCTGCATGTCATGTTGCATGGCGGCAATGGGTCCTGCGAGCTCGGTCTCCGGCGCGGTGACGGCTCGGTCTTCGATGCCAGCCTGGATTGCCTGCTCACCGCGGCCGGTAACACCGCGGCGTTGCGCGTCACGGTGACCGATATTTCGGCCCGCAAACAGGCCGAAAGAGCCTTGCGTCTGACCAATGACCATCTGGAAAGCCTGGTCGAGGGGCGAACCCGTCAATTGGCGGCGGCGCGTGACGAGGCCGAGCGGGCGAATGCTGCCAAATCGCATTTCCTGGCCGCGGCCAGCCACGATCTGCGGCAACCGTTGCAGGCGCTGCACCTGTTCATCGACATCCTCAAAGAACCACTGGACGAAGCCAGGCACCGGAAGGTGGTCGACAATGCGTGCGTCGCGCTGGCCGCCGGCGAGAACCTGCTGCATGCCCTGCTGGATGTTTCCAAGTTCGAGGCCGGAACGGTGATGCCGCAGTGCCGGCAATTCGCATTCTCCGAAATCGCCGAGGGCGTGGTGATCCAGTATGGCGAAGTCGCCCGCGCGAAGGGCCTGCAACTGATCAGCGTCGGCTCCTCGGCGGTCATCGACAGCGACCCGCTGCTGTTGTCGCGCCTGCTGGGCAACCTTTTGGACAACGCCATCAAATACACCGAGCGGGGGCGTATCCTGCTGGGCTGCCGCAGGATCAAGGACGGCGTGCGGATCGAGGTCTGGGATACCGGCATCGGTATCACCGCCGACCAGCAACGGCGCATCTTCGATGAATTCTACCAGGTCGGGAATGGTAACCGCGATCGGAGCAATGGCCTCGGCATCGGCCTAACGGTGGTTCGCCGCACTGCCGACTTGCTCGGCCACCAAATCACGGTGCGGTCATGGCCGGGACGGGGATCGGTGTTCGCGGTCACCGTCGGGGGCTCGATCGGCGAGGCCGGCGCATCCGGCTGAGGAGCCGACCACAATACTGGCGCTACCCCAATTTTGCGGGAATGACTGGAAATGGACCATCAGAGGCATGGCGGATCTTCACCGCCACCGTCCGCAGTCGGTGGTGCGCCTGGCCCGGCGCTCTAAGGTGCGGACAGAGGCGCCCGCGTCGGCGATTTCCGGTTCCGCCGCCTCGTCCTCGGCGATCAGGCACTGCCGCTCGGCCTCCAATTGAGGGCGATCAATTGTCGGGCAGTCTCAACGTCCCCCATGGTCTTCTCCGTCCGACGCAGGTCTGTCGCCTCGTCCCCGCCAGTTATAGTCCCCGCACGCCTGGCGGGCGCACGGGGCATAATACTCTATTTTCGCGCGTCGCCCAGGCACCCGCGCCCCCTCCCCTGCCCCGCTTATGTGTCGGAGGACGGCGCCTCCGGCGCCGGCGAAACAACCACGGGCACCAGGTGGACGCCAAGCGCGGCGGCCCAGCTGCAAAGGTGGAGCCCGCCCGGAACGCCGAGGCCACCCTCCCCACTTGTTGACACGGGAGGCTGTAGGGAATGCGGGCGGCGACCTGCGCTTGCGTCAGGGACAACTGATCGCGCCGTCCGGTCAACAGGGTGTTGATGGTGGAATATTGGTGCATGCCGCTCGGCGGGCTCACCGCCGCGCCAGAGTTCTCGTCGGGCGGCTCCGAGGGCGGCAGCGGGCCAGTCATGCCTCCCCTCCCCCGCCGGCCGCCACGGTGCAGCGCAACGGGCATGTAATCCACCATCTGGTCCCATATAGACGGGCCGACCGTTCCGGGCCATTCCACGAACGGCACCGCTTCCCTGGCGGCCAACACGGCCCGCCAGAAGGTCGGGGGGTCGATGGTGCCGTCCCGATAGGCCCGCCACGCGCCTTGATCGCCGGAGCACCGGATCGCTTTTTGATAGCGCCAGCTGCGCGCGATCGCCGTTGCCGCGATCAGCGGTGCCTGCCGCAGGCGCCCTGCCTAGGCCAAGATGGCATTGAGAAAGACCGTGCCGTCCGCCCGCGGGATGGTCTTCAACGAGGACTGAAAGCAATTCATCCCGGTCTCGGTGTTTTTGACCATGGCGAGCTGCGGCAGCAACGGCCGCACTGGCACCCATGCATAGCGTGGCAGGACCGCCAGTGGCATGGTCCGGATCGCCCATGGGTAGGGCTCCTCGTAGTGACCGGTGCGCCCGAGCGGAGGTTGCCGTCGGCGATGATCCGCCGGACCCCGGTGATGTAGCCGCCGATCGCATAATGGACCATCAGTTCGCCGGCCTTCATGGTTTTGGCGCTGCGACGATGTCGATCGTTCATGCCGTAGCAGGTGAAGCCCTGTTTGCGGTCCGCCTCTCAGTTCGCCACGCTTTGGGTCGCGAGCCACGTCTTAGGTGTCGTCATGCCCGGAGCCCCTATTTTGCGTCCGCGAGCCGGGCGATCGCCGCGGCGGCGCGCGACGCCGCATGTCGTGCGGCGACAGTCAGCTGGCGAAGTCAGCAGCTGCGGCTGGGGGCTGGGGTGAAGCCATGGGCCCGCAGGATATTGCGGATGGGACGGGCCCGGCGGTCCGCTAAATGAGAACACCAGACGGTTGTCGCCTGGCTCTTCGCTGATTGTGTAACCGTCGCCGATAACCGCCGGCGTGGGCGCATCGGTGCACCAACGCCGCCGGCACCGTCGGCCGATCCGAGTGGCGGACAGCCCTGTTGTAGTCCTTGTATCCCTGGCGCCGGTCGAGCAACGTCGTCAGCTGTTCCTGCAACTGTGCCAGGTCAACCGCCTCCTGGACGCGGTCGCGGCGTTGCGCGATCGGGCGGTCGCCGATCATGTTGCCGAATCGGCTGCGCTGTAGCCCGGCGCTGCGTTGCGCGCTCCCGCGCGATCGCCGCGAGGCCAATTGTCCCCGCAATCGGTCGGATTGTAGCCCGCGCTGATGATGCGCAGTGTGGCCGCGCGAGCCGCATGATGGTCTCGCCGGCAGAATTCCCTATCTGTGGAGATGGTCATCCTTTGGGGTCTTTCGCGCTGGTGATGGGAGGAGAGGAAGGCAAAGGTGGGGCGCACCCCCTCGATCGGCGGTCTCCCCTGCCCCGACCTCACTGGGATCGACAATCTCGGCCAGGCCAAACGTCTCCGGCATCGACAAAGCAATGGCGAAGCGATGACCGAAGCCGATGTTTTGGAATACCGCAGCAAGCCGGCCCCGGCGGGTCCGACCGGCGCGGACGAAGCCGCATTTCATCAGCCGCGCCCAGCGCGGGGCAGGCTTGCCCAGCGGAGGCGCTTCGCATCCGGTTGGCGCCAGGTGGTGGATCGCCGTCATCAGCGCCTCGGCCCCGACCGGGGTGTTGGCATCCTGCGGTGCCATGGTCAATGGACCTGCCGTAGGCGCCGGGCGCCGCCCACGAAGGCGTATCGCGGCATTTGGTCGATCGCCGTGACGGCAGCCGCCTGGAGGACTTTTACCGCGGCGATAACGTCGTTCCACTCGGCGTGGGTCAGATCGCGAATGTGCCAGGCCAGGTCATCGCGGCCGAGGAGCCCAGCCCAGGTGGCCGCCGGCAGCGCATAGCCCCGTTATGGCGGTGATCGAATCGGGCCGCTTTGCATGCCGTCCTGATGTAGCGCCCGACGACATCGTTCTTTGGGAAGCGAACGCGGACGAGGGGAGGGGACTGGGTCATGCGTCGGGCCCTTCAGGGTTAATTTGAGGTCGAATATATCATAAACTATGTCAGGCGCCACAAAAACAGGAAGCATGGGCGCAAGGAATAAAGAACCCATTGGGCGGCCGGCGGGGCGTCGACCACCGGTGATGCCCGAAGGCGAAGGCCGGAGAAATAAGAATCCGGATTCACATTTGCGGAGAAGAACGTCGCCGACGGCCACCGGGCCAATTTCGCACTATTATGCACCTATGGCCTAGACACTTCGCGCGAGATGGGGCAAACTCCCAGGTCCAATATCGGGCGCTTATGGAGAGGACGTTATGGGCGAGCCAAAGGTGGTTGTGGTCGCCAGCGGAAAGGGCGGCAGCGGGAAGTCCGCACTGACGCGGAACCTTATCCCGGCAGCGCTGGCCAGCGGCCTCAGGGTTATGGGGATTGATATCGATCCCCAAGAGACCCTGGCGCGGTTTGCCCACACTCGCGCAAAGAAAGATGATGTCGCAGCGTGCAACATCTATATCGCGCGTCTCAGCGACTACGACGGCCGCACCCTGGGCGGGAAGAAATATCCTTTGATAAAGGACGCGCTGATTGCGGTCAGAGACTGCGATCTGATCATCGTTGACACACCGACCGCGTTGGAAAACTCCCCCGAAGGCGTCAAGGAACTGATCCTAGCCTCCGATCTGGTGTTGATCCCGTCGCGGCCAACCGTCGACGACGTCGGCAGCGTCAAGACCTTGATGGCCGCCACCCGGGCACTCGGCAAAAATGCCGCCTTCGTGCTCAACCAGGTGGACGCCCGCGTCAAGGAAGTGGAGATGGCGCGCCAAGCCCTGGTCAAGCATGGACACCTTTTGGCATCGAGCATCCCGGCATCGATTGAGATTCAGCGTGCCATGAGTGCCGGCATGGGCATCGTCGAGACCAAGGGCCGGGGCGCGGGTGAGGTTGAGGCCGTGTGGACCGAGGTGGCGCGGCTTCTGGGCATCCAAATCACGATCATGGGGGAAGTGGTCAATGGCTAAGCGACCTGCGGTCTCGAACTTCGAGGACGACGACACCCCATCGGTGGCGCTGGTACCGATCGGCGCGCTCGGTAGCACACAGAGCGATCAGCGCGGGTTGACGATCGTCCAGGCGCGCGTCGTCTGCGCAACCAAGCCGGAATTCGTCCGCGAGATTGCCCGGTTGTGGACGGAGACACAGAGCCGCTTTCTCGACATCGGTCATTACTTGATCGAAGCGAAGGAGAAGCTTGGGCACGGCGAGTTCTTGCCGATGATCGACGCCGAGCTGCCGTTTGGTGCGCGGACGGCGCACAAGCTGATGGTGGTGGCGGAAGCCATGGATACCGGGATGTTTCCGCCGGAGCGGCTACCGCCGACTTATACCACTGTCTATGAATTGGTAAGTCTGAAGCCGGCCGAGCGGGACCTGGCCATGCGACAAGATCTCGTGCGTCCGGATGTGTCGCGCGAAGCGGTGTTGCGCTTCAAAAAAGAACTGCGCGGCGCACCCGCCAATGCCGTCCCCAAATCCCATGCAGCGCTGCGCAAGCGTCTGAACCGGTTGCGGGACGAGCGCCGCAAGCTCGATGCGGAAATTAACCAAATAGCGCTCGCATTGGGCGAACCGATGGAAGAGCCCACCGGCGGCGACTGACCGGCCGCCGCTGAGGAGCGGCCGGCCCCGGTCGCTATTGTGATGAGCCGCGCAGCAGACTCAGCCATTCGTTGCGGAATTGGCCAGCGACGTCGGCACCAGCGAGGAACAGGGCGTTTTCGCTGTTTTTTGTGGCGGCCATAAGCGTGTAGTGTAGGAGCCAAGCTCGACGCGCTGGCCGTCAAACACCATTGTCTTTTGGTGTTGGATCCGATGGACCCGGTCGAGAAAGACCGGTATGGCTTGCGCCCGCAAATAATCGACCACACTGTAGCGATCGGCGGCGTGTTCCCGATCCATGATCACGCGCACGTCAGCGCCGCGTTGTTTCGCAGCGGCGAGAGCCTGAGCGATATGCCGGTCGGTAAATTCATACGCGGCGACCAGGATTTCGCGCTGCGCGCTGTCGATCTCTCGGATAATCAGGCGGTCGCAGGCCTCGTCGGGGGCAAAACACACCGCTTCTAGCGTCGACGCATGGCAGGGCACACCCGAGAACGCCGCGCAGCCGGCCAACAAGGCAAGGGCCGCGCGAAACGGGGCGCGTCGACCCATCATTTGGCGGGAAGCGAGGCCAGTCGAGCCTGAAATTGCTCGGCGGATAGGGCCTCGCACACGGCGAGGACCAGCCGGAGCATTGGTGGGCGCTTCAGACGGCCATGGTTGAACGCGAAGGTTTCCCACCTCTCGATAAAGTCTTCCGGCATTTTCGTGTGAAAGGGATGAAGTTCAGGGTGGAGACTTGGCACCTTCGTTGTCTCCCGAAGCTCTTCAAAATCCCTGCCCGCCATTTCCTCGAGGATATTCAGCCCGATGCGCAGCATCTGAGGCCGCTTCAGCCGGCCATGTTGGAATGCGAAGGTTTCCCATCGCTCGATGAACTCTTCCGGCATCCGATTGTGAAATGGACGAAGCCCAGGCCTGATCACCGGAGCCGCCGCCATGGTGCTTTCGCTCAAGGTGGGCGTCCTAGAAGTCGGTACGAAGAGCCCGTCGGGCCCGCAACATCCCGAAAGAATAGCGGAAACATATTTGCAAGGAAACAAGGAAATCTGAGGTTATCGCCACTCGGAAGGCGACGACCGGTCGAAAGAACCGGCCAGTCAGGGAGTTACGCAGCCCAAGGCGCCTCGCCCTGCATCGCGAATAGTCGTGGGTTGTTGTGGCCTCGAAGCCGCGGTAAGGTGTCGTCACAACGCGGACACTAGGGGATCGCTGTGCCCGACACCCAGGTGGATCTGTTCCTCGACCAGCTGGTCGACGCGCCGTTCAAGGACGAGCGCAACATCATGGAATTTCCGTTCTTCAGCCTGGAGAAACGGCCGCGCATGGCGCCGTTCCTTTACGATGATGGCCGGGTCAGCATCAGGATCGAGCCGTCAAGACAGGGAATGGCCACCATCCATGACAAGGATCTGCTGATTTACGTAACCAGCATCGTCAACGATCGCCTCGAAAAGGGGCTTCAGGTCGAACCCACGGTGCGCTTTCATGCCCACGACTTTTTGCAAGCGACCGGACGATCCTGTTCGGCGCGTGGCTACAAGCTGATGTTGGACGCGCTTTATAGGCTGCGAAATACAAGCATCCTGACCAACATCAAAGCCGGTGGCGAACCCGAAAAGCGCAACTTCGGCTGGATATCCGAATGGCGCGTCATCGAGCGAGCGGGGAGGGGGGGCATTAAGCGCATGGCCGGCGTCGAGGTGGTGTTGAGCCGCTGGATGTTTGACGCCATTGTGAAGGACCGTCGCGTGCTGACGATCGCCCCCGGTTATTTTAAGATTTCCCAGGGCATTGAGCGCCGGCTCTATGAACTGGCCCGGAAATATTGCGGCCGATCCAAATCTTGGTCGGTGCCGCTGGTCCGATTGGCTGAGCGATGTGGCAGTCTCCGTGAAGTCAGGAAATTTAAGGCCGACTTGAAGGCGATTTCCGCCAGGGGTGGGGTCCTCGACTATCGCATGGACATCGAAGAGCGCGCCGACGGTGCCTGGGCGACGTTTGACCCAAAGTTATGCGTGACCGAAGGCGGAGGGGCAGGGGAGGCGGAGGTCCTGTCACCGGGGTTTGAAACCGATACGCCGTTTCCCGCCGTGGCCTTGGCGGCCAGCGCTCGGGCCTACGAGAAGGCTCGTCGGCTGGCGCCCGGTTGGGATCTTGCAAATCTGGAAGATCGCTGGCGCCAATGGACCGCGGCGAACGGCGGCGCCATCGACGACCCGGACGCGGCGTTTCTGAGCTTCGTGCGCGCCCATGTTGCCAGGAACTCGCTTTAAGCGGATCGCGGACGCTGCGGCGGACCCGATCGGTGATCGGGCAAATGGAGAGAAACCAAGGAACACCTCGCATTTTGCTGGCATATCAAGGTGTCCGGGACGTGACGAAACGCTCTATAAGGCATTGATTTTTAGGACAAACGGCCCGTGCAGGCCGTCGATCATTCGTAAAGCTCAGGAAGACCTGACAGAATCTCATTGGATTCGTTGATTGATTCGCCTCTGGTGCCGTCCGCGATGTGATGAGGTAGGCGGCAACATATTGGATATGATCAGCTTTCTCCCTGAAAGGCCCACGATTATGCGAGAGTCGTGGCCTAAAGTGGTGGATTCGTTGAGATTCGGGCAGGAAAAACCGTCCGCGATGTACCGAATTAAAGCAGGTGACGGCATACCCCCGAGGCTTTCGCCCCTCCGTCCTTTATTGACAAGCAATTCTGCGGTTCTACCGCTGACCAGGTTGGAGATGGCTCGAGATGTCCACGCATAGTCGTGGGCGCTGCTGTTGGCCTATCGGGAATTAGAATCCTATCGGAGAGTCCTATAGGTATGAGCCTACGATTATGCGTGGATAAACGCCTTTTCCGCCCAAGACCATGCGTGGATCCGGGCCGGCATACGGCCCCTGATTATTCGCGTTGGGCCCATGACTATGCGCGCACTCCACTGGCCGCCGAAGAACGGCACAAAACTATGCGTGGACAAGTCTGTCGACCGGCTGATGCCGCGAATAATCGTGGGCGAAATGTTTCGAAGTTTCGCACCACTGGTGATTCTCGCATTGTCCAGCCCACAAGATCTTGTAGACTTTACCTCCAAAGGTGAAGGGTTTCTTTCCCCGGGGGGCGCGGATGGGGTTGGTTGACGACGAAAGCCAGGAGTTGACGGTCCACGACCAGCTCGACCTGTTCGGCCTCGACGCCTGTGTCCAAGCCGTCCTCGGCAACGAAACCCTGGCATCGGCCGATCGCCGGCGGGCACTGCGGCGCATCGAGGCGGCCAGCCGCGTGATGTGCGAGGTCAGTCCCGATGAAGTCGCCTTCCTGCATGCGGGCCTCTGCCAAACCGGTCTGCCTCATTCACGGCCTTCCACCAATTGGGAGCCCTGGCAGCGCAGTAACGGGCGGTTTCACCTGATCGTCGAGCCGGGCACGCTGGTCAACCAGTCGGGCAAGGCGGCGCATGTTGGGGTGCCTTATGGGCCGAAGGCTCGCCTGATATTTATGTTCATCAACACCGAAGGCGTGAAGTCCAAGAACGTGCTGCTCGGCCGCTCGATGTCGGCCTGGATGCGGCGTCTCGGCCTGCATGTGTCGGGCGGTGACAATGGCACCATCCGGCCTTTCAAGGAGCAGACCCTGCGCCTCGGGCGCGCCCGGTTCAGCTTCCAGTTCGAGGCCGAAGGCGGGGGCATCGGCGTCTCTGATGTGCAGCTCGCCGACAAATTGCACCTCTGGGTGACGGATGAATCTGCCCCCTGGCTCGAGGAAGTCGAACTCACCGAGAAATTTCGGGATCATTTGCGCGAGCACGCCGTCCCGCTTTGTGATCATGCCGTCGCCTACCTGTCGGACAGCTGCCTGAAATTGGATTTTTACGCCTGGGCGGCTTGGCGCCTGCCGCGCCTGCAGCGGCCGCTTCGCCTCAACTGGCAGCAGCTGGCAGCGACCTTTTCCTGCTCGGACGAGCCGAAGCGCCTGGCCGAGAGGCTCCGCAAGGTGATCCCCGAAGTGCGCACAGTCTATCGCGACATGCGCGTCGAATTTACCCGGGGCGGCCTTATCCTCTTCCCGTCGAAGCCCCCGGTGCCCAAGACACTTGTCCAGGTGCAGCACCAACTCATTACCGATAAGTGTAGCGACCGAAGTTGAAGGTGCGTTTCCGCAGGTGAGGGTCCCACATCGTCTTGATCGGATCAAGATCCTGTCTTCGGAACGGTCGCTTCTGAAAAAGTGACGGGTAGCCATGCGTCTCGATCAGTGAGAGCGCCAACGGCAATTGTACGAATTTCGCTACGAGGGGGGGAGGCAGTCAACCGGACGTGAGGAATACCGTCTATGGCCGTCCAGACAATTTCGACGTTCCATATCGTCCGTGAGCTATCGCCCGCCTTTACGAACCGATCGCCAACTTGAATGTCTGGGACTTTACGAGCAAACATTGGCGTAGAATGCCTTATTGCCGATCGCCATTGCAATGGGGGCAGCAGGAGGAAATCCGTCAATTGGCTGGACGCAATCCCTCCTAAAATGGGATCTCATGTCCGTATTAACGAAAATTCCCGCAGGGGGATTTTGTTGACGTATTCATCTTTGAGCCACGAGCAGTACATCATGTCGGTAGTGGCGATATGGGCGGTGATCCAGTCGACAACCAATTTCCCGAGCCCCTTTAATTCGCTTGGATCAATATGGTGGGTGGCTGTACTGATTGCCCCGAGTTTGTTCCTGAATCGTGTATGCTCCTCTTTGTGATCAAGGAATTCTTGATAAGGACCGTTGGCTAGGAACTCTTCTTCTCTGCGAAAATGAGCGTCAACATATTGATTCAAGTGAAACAGAATAGACGCAATGGACTGCGGGCTAGGACAATCCTCTTCGGTCGCTTGTTTTATTGACGCAGCAACTTCAAAGAAGAACTTGTGATCATCGTCTAGGACCTCAATGCCGGTCGAGAGGTCCGGTGTCCATTCTGTCCTCGGCGCTTTCTTCCGGACAGGCAGATCATTCATCGTTTTTTACGCTGGTGCATCCCAAGGTCCCAAGGGGGGCGAACTTTGATTCGCGAGCTGAGCCCAACCCTACCGCGCCCCTCCCAGAAAAGACAAATGAAAAGCTATTTTAGTTCTGATTAGAACGGGGAAAGGACCTTCTGTAGTAAATGTATTTTGCATTACCTTTTCCGGTGGTTGGCCGCTCGACGCTGCGACAACGGCGATGTCCCCACATGGCCCGAAGCGCCGCCGCCCCAGCAAGAAGGCACTTCAGCTGTCGTCGAAAGCCGCCATTCGCCGGGGCGTGATCGACCCCAGCAGATGACCCGAATGGGCCGGCGAACGGCGGCGTCCGGCTCGGGATGAGCCTAACCGGTCGACAAAGTCCTAGGAAATCAGCGGTTCGTGTTCCGGCGACAGTTCGGTGGCATAGCCGAATCCGACCTCAGCATGGACCCAGGCTTCAAATGTCAACTTGGCATCACCTTCAAGCGCACGCCAGACGGCGCATCGCCTGGGTGTCCAGGCGCCAGCCTTCCATTTGCCGAGCTTTGCTGCGGGTTTTGCTGACATGTGGCCTCCTTGGAGCCGCCTCATAGGCAGCCTGGCCGTGGCCGCCAGTGATGCTGATCACCTGGCCCTAAGCAGCAGGTGCCTTCGCCGAACCGCCACGCTTCGGCTTTGCCACCGGCATAGTGACCTTCTTCGGGGCCTTGGCCGGAGCGATAGCGGCGGCCTTCGGCTTGCGGCCCAGACCAATCTTCATGGCCAAGGACGAGCGCTCCGCTGAATATTCCGGTGCGATGAGGGGATAGCTGGCAGGGAGGCTCCATTTGGCCTTGTATTCGACCGGTGTCAAATCGTGTCCCGTGGAGAGATGGCGCTTTAACATCTTCTGCCGCCGACCGCACTCCAGACAGATGATGGCGCTGGGAGTAACCGACTTCTTGATCGGCACAGCTGGTTGTTGGAGAACCGGAGCCTCCGCCGTCGTTGAAGCGCTGGACAATGCCCAATAAGTAGCGCGAATGACGTTGGGAATTTCTTCAGTGGTAACGCGGTTGTTGGCTAAATAGGCCGCAAGCACTCGCGCCGTCTCTTTAATCATCTTAATCCTCAGCACTCTTGTGTTGGTAAGCATATAACGCATAAATCATTCATTGGTGGTCACATGTCAATTAGGTTTTTAGTCATGCCCTAATATGCTGGGCCGTTGATCCTGGGCGGCGTCCCTTTTAAATCTGGCACTCCTTGTAGAAATTTCGGTGTCGCCGAGTCTATGCGTCTGGTCCGCCGGCCCAATGGCATAGCGCTTCTGTATTGCACTGCAACAATTGCCTTCCGCGACGATAGCGGCCACCCTGTTTAGGCAATATCGGTACCTGCCCACTCCATCGCCGAGGAACGAAATGCCCCCCAAATCTGTCGAACGTTTCACCGCCAATGTTGAAAACTTAGCCAAGGTCGCCACGGGCACCGCGAAAGCCTTGACCAGAAGCAGTGTCGCCGTGACCGGCGGCGTCGGATCGTTGGCCAAAGCTTGCCAGGACTTGGCTATCCGAAACTTCGAGAAGCTGGCTGGGGCCCTTCAGGCACTTTCCTCAGCGAAGTCTCCGGTCGAGTTCTGCGAAATTCAGCAGAAATTGGCCAACGAGGGCTTCGAGGCGGCCGTCGCCGATGGCCGCGCCATCACTGAATTGACCACCGCGGTCTTCACCGCCACCCTTGAGCCGATGCAGAACCAGGTGTTTCAAAATCTCGTGAAGAGGGCCGCCTAAACATCCCCCCGGGGCAATCCCGCGAAGGAACCGCCCGGACACGGGCGGCCCTTTCGCCCCAGGGCCTGCTTGGAGAATTTTTGAGATGGATAGCGTCACCAGCGAAGCCGGGGTCGGGATCGCCAGCGGCCACACGATGAAGGTGCTGATCGCCGATGACCACGAGCTTTTCCGCGAGGGTCTTCGCTACGTCCTGCGCGATCTCGACAGCCAAGTCGTGATCGTTGAGGCGGTTGATTATCCGACCGCAATCGCATGTGTATCGGCCGACCGCGATATAGACGTGGTTTTGTTGGATCTGGGCATGCCGGGCATGGCTTGGAGCGAAGGCCTGCCCTTGCTTCGCCAAAGCCTCGGCGATCATGTTCCGATCGTAATCCTGTCCGGGTCCGACGACCGCGACAATATCTTGCGCTCGATCAGCCTGGGGGCGGCGGGGTTCATCCCAAAAAGCGCCAGCAGTCGGGTAATGATCAGTGCCTTGCGCCTGGTGCTCGACGGCGGCGTCTATCTGCCGACCTCGGTGTTGGCCAATTCGGATCCGAAGGTGGCCGACTCGAACACCGAGCACGGCAGCCGTGCGGGGCTGACGCCTCGCCAGCGCGAGGTCATGGATCTACTGGCCAAGGGCCAATCGAACAAGGAGATCGCGCGGGTCCTCGACCTCGCCGAAGGCACGGTGAAACTGCATGTGACGGCGATCTTGAAAGCTTTTAACGTCAGCAACCGCACCCGTGCGGTGATAGCCGCCCAAACTGCCTTGCCGAACAATTGCGCCGCACCAGCAGCATCACGCGCCCACTGACGCCAGGAAGCAGGCGGCCGACAACGATGTCGAGGTCCCGGCGCGCGATGTGACGGACGAGACCGCCGCACCGGACGGCCATCGCAAGCATAATTTGAGCCCATGGAACTGGGCCGCAGCGCAGCTGCGCGTCCGCCTCCCCAGAAGGGTCGCCCAATGCTATTGATCCCAGTCATTCTCGTGCCTGCAGCGCCCCCCGGCGGCGGCATTGTTTGTCATGCGGCGGACGCGCTACCGGCCGGTACGGCTGTGTGGCGGTTCGACCCTCTGGTTGACCGTCTGGTTCCGGTGGCCGAGGTCGTCGAGCGGGCAGCCAAGGACAAACTCTTCCGCGCCCTTGTGCCTCGCTGCGCCTATATCGGCCATTCCGATCCAGACCACTATATCTGGCACGGCGACGATGGCCGCTTCTGGAACCACGCCCCGACACCGTTGGCCAACACAGTCGTCATGGGTGATGAGACAGTTGTGACGCTACGAGATATCCCTGCCGGCGAGGAACTAACGGCCGACTATCGGTTATTTGTAGCCCGAGCGCCGCTCAACGAACTCGACTGGCTGGATTATCAACATATGTTTGTTGCCGGCTGACAGTCGAGTGCCACGTCAATCAGGGCTGTGGTCTTCTTCATTACGCCCTTCCGATGCACCTTAACGGTGGCCTCGGTAATGTTGAGTGCCTTGGCGATGACGCCGCCTTCAGGCAGGTTGAGGGCTTGCTGCCGTTCGGCAGCTTCGGCTCCAACCAGGTCAGCGACCCGTTTCCCTGCGCCCAACCTAAAACTTACGGCAGCGGGTATCGCAGACCAGCAAACGCCCGGCATAGTTGCTGTTCGGCGCGGCCGGTGGCCAGGGTGGAAGCGGCATGCTGCGATCAATCGTCGAAACAATCATAGGCTTTTTGATATGACATTCTGCTCTCGTAATCGGACGCATAGCTGATGCAACGAAAAGTAGCCACGACTATGGAGGTGGGCCGGGCAGTCGGTCATGAAGAGGGGCTTGTCGTGGGAAAGCGGGGCGGGTAGGGAGTGTTGAAACAAAATCGCAAGGTGCTATAACGGCAGGGTCCGTGGCAATATGCGACGGAGCCGGGAAATGAGGGCCGAATAGTGTCGCGGAGCGTCCTAACCGAACAACAGGTTAAGATAGGGGAACAACAGTGTAAGATTTTTGCAGTGCGTTTTCGCGAAGCACGAACAAAGGTCGGCCTGACGCAGAGAGACGTGACAAAGAAGACAGGTATTACCCAGTCAATATTGTCAAAAGTCGAGAATGGCACGCAGAATCTAACCATTCACCGGGCATCCGTCCTCGCCGACGTCGTCGGCGTACCACTCTATCAACTCTTCATGCCGCTGCCCTAGACGGGCAGTAATGCATTGCCGCCCAGCATGGGCGAGGGGCGCGCCGCCGCGGTGACGTGGCGGGCGAGGGGTGCCCCCTGTCGGCCACCCACCCCCAATCGGCCGCGGTCCATGCGGTATGGCATAGGCCACGCGACGTATGCCGCATGTAGCGAAAACGCTACCTTTACGATAGCCATCCAAAAAACATGCACTCTTAAAAAGAAATCTCTTGCCCGAAAGTGGTAGGCGCGGGTAGATATCTTTAAAGATATCAGGCCGCACCCGCAAGAGTAGCAATGACGGCGAACACACGGCTTAAGGATGTAGGGACCCTTGAGGCATGAACGACGGCGGTAGCAACGGTAACGGGCAACGAGCGCGAGACAAATTGGAGCGCGCGATGGGCCCGCAGCTTCTTGGATGGCTCGAGGAGCCGGGTGTCGTCGAGATCATGCTGAACCCGGACGCGACCTTATGGGTCGAGCGCCAGGCGCAAGGGACGCGCCACGAAGGCAGCATGGAGCGCAGCCGGGCCGAGACCTTCATCAACGTCGTGGCCGCCTGCCTGGGCAGGACCATCACCGCCAGGGATCCGGTCCTTGAATGCACGCTGCCGTTTAACGGCAGCCGCTTCGAGGCGACCATTCCCCCCATTGTCGAGGGGCCGTCGTTCACCATTCGCCGGCCGGCGGAAAAGATCTACACGCTGGATCAGTATGTCGAGCAGGGGATTCTTTCGCCCCAGGCGCGCCGGGTGCTGCGGGCAGCGGTGGTGGAACACAAGAACATCCTGGTGGCCGGCGGCACCGGATCCGGCAAAACGACCCTGGTCAATGCCATCATCCACGAGATCGACAAGGAAACGCCCGACGACCGGCCGGTGATCATCCAGGATATCAACGAACTCCAATGTCAGGCCCGCAACAAGGTCGAGCTGTTCACTTCCGACGAAGTGGATATGACCCGTTTGCTGCGGGTGACGATGCGCTACCGGCCGGATCGGATCATCGTCGGAGAGGTGCGCGGACCGGAAGCGTTGGCGCTCCTCAAGGCATGGAACACCGGTCACCCCGGCGGCGTGGCAACAGTGCACGCGAACGACTGCCCGTCGGCGCTGGTGCGCATCGAACAACTCATTCTCGAAGGGTCGGCATCGCCCGCCAGTAAAACCATCGGCGATGCCGTCGACATCATCGTGAATATCGCACGAACCCCAAATGGTCGTGTCGTACGGGAAATCGTCTCTGTGAAAGGGTACGGTGCGGACGGTTATCAATTGGAGGAGTTAAAAGTATGAGAAAGACTTTTGCTGAGATTCGGGCCTTGCTGACCATGGCCGTCGTGTTGCTGGGGGCCATTTCTATTGGGCCGGAACTTGCGCAGGCGTCGACGACGACCTCCTCGATGCCATATTCCACCGCCACCAGCAGCATCAAGGACGATCTCACCGGGCCGACGGCCTCGGCCATCGGCATCACCGCCTTTGCGGTCCTCGGTGGCGTGCTGGCGTTCGGCGGCGAAATCAGCGGGTTCGTGAAGGGCCTGATCTATACCGGCATGGCGGTTTCGCTGATGCCGGGTGCCGCGACGCTGTACCAGTCCTGGTTCGCCTCGGCATCGGTGTTCTGAAATGGAAGGCCTGCGGAGGACACCGGTTCATCACGTCCTCCACAGGCCTAACCTTGTCCTCGGCGGCGATCGCAACCTGGTGGTCTTTTCTCTCTTGATGTCCATTGGTGTGGCCCTCAATGGAATGACGAAGATTGCCGTCGCAGTAGGGGCAGTTATTTGGTTTCTCTCGCTGTTTTGTTTTCGAAAGATGGCGAAGGCGGATCCAATGATGCGCCAGGTCTACATGCGACAGCGAAAGTATAAGCAGTTTTATGCGCCACGCTCTACGCCGTGGAGGACGCTGTAGGTATGTTCTCGTTGAAAGTGTTCCGAGAGAAGGGGAATTGTCCCGCGCCGTGTTGAAATTCGCTCGGCAGGCGTTGCCGTTTGATCAAGTTACGCGGCCTTGGTTTGCAGTTCAAGGTCGGGGGTGATGGAATACTTGACCTGATGGGCAAGCA
>CAIOJO010000092.1 GCA_903858635.1 uncultured Telmatospirillum sp.
CCCGCACAAGCAGGCCACGGCCTGGCCCGCGGCGAGGTGTAGCAGCAGGCCGGGCGGCGGCGCAACCGGCGAATAGGAATGTGCCGCCCCCCAATTGGACCGGCTGCAGGGGAATCGCTTCAGGTTAACGACGGCTGGTTCCGGACGAGGCTTTCCAGATAGTCGGAGTTCAAGCAGGCCAGCTTTCGGCGGTTTTTGAGGCTGTGGCGGTCCTTGGGATGGCGGATGAGGTTCATGGCCATGTGCTTGACCACGGCCATGTTTTGGGGGCCGAAGCCGGTTCTGAGGCGGGCCAGGTCGTCATGGAAGACGACATCGAGGACCCAGTGCAGCCTATTCTCGACGCTCCAGTGGTCGCGGACGGCTTTGGCGAAGGTCTTGGCGTCGAGCCTGGCTGAGGAGATGTAGTAGCGCTGTTCCTTCTCGATCTTGTCGCCGCGCTCGGTCGTGGTCTGGACCATGGCGATCATGGCCAGATCGGGAAAATCCCGTTCATCGGGAAAGCGGCGGTCGGAGAACAGCCAATCTAACTTGTGGCAGATGCGATGGTGACGCTGCTCCAGCCGGCCGTGATCGGCATCGACGGTGTCGCAGACTTGGCAATCTGCGGCGTTCGCGGGATCGGCGAAGAAAGTCTCAACTTCGCGCAGAAGGGCAGGTCGGTTGGCCTTCAGCGAGAGAAGATAGTCGCCACCGCGTCCGGTGATGGTCTTGGCGATCTCGATCTGGGTCCCGATGGCGTCGATCGTGACCAGTGCGCCGGTCAACTCAAGGCGCTGCAGCAAGAGAGGAATGGCGACGATTTCGTTGGATTTGTCGGCCACCGCCTCCTGTCCCAGCACCAGGCGCTGGCGGCTGGCCCAGGCCGAAACCAGATGCAGAGGCTCGCGGCCCTTCGATTTGGCATGGGTTCGCCGGGAGGTCTTGCCGTCGATCGCGATCAGGTCCGGGGCACTGTCGCGCAGCGTTTCGACCCAGGCGGTGAAGCAGCTCCGAAAAAGCTCCGCGTCCAACGCATTGAATACGTCATTGAGGGCGTCATGTGACGGGATGCCTCGTTCGAAAGGCAAGAACCGACGCAGAAAATCGAGCCGTTCCTTTCCCCACAGGACGATCTCGACAAAATCCTCCATCCCTGCCAGCGTCGCACACAACACGAGCAGCAGAACCTCTGGCAGCGGGTACAGCACGCGCCAACCCTCGCGCGGATCCTCAAGGGCAGAAAAGTGGTCCAGAACGTTCCTCGAAATCGGTGCTTCCGACATGGGGGGCCTCGCTCGTCAACGAAGCCTTCTATGAATCACATTCTGTTCGTTTTGGGATTCCCCCAACTTCGCGTCAAGCCGTTAACCCGAAGCGATCACCGTGCCCAAAACCGCCTTGGCGATTGCGCAAGCTCAAGGCGGGGTTCTAATCTGATTCGCACAAGTGGTGCCTCAGGCGGGCGTCACGGGGAGCGAGAATGAGCGGGTTGGCGTGGGATTTTTTCGAATGCTGCGGCGGTTGCGGCATGACGGGGCTGGACGACGCCCTGGCGGCGC
>CAIOJO010000093.1 GCA_903858635.1 uncultured Telmatospirillum sp.
CATACCGGCATAATGCTTCACGGCTGCCCCCTCTGTTGATTGAGACCGTCCAGGATCTCGTGTTCACCAACAGTTTGCGGGGCAGCCACTTTCTTGTCAGCCGCCACGCGACGCCCGATTACCCCATCTTGGTGGTTCAACGACCCCTACCCCACGTACCGCCGGACCACCCGGTCCACCTGATCGACATAGCTGCCGCCGAACAGCCGGACATGGACCAGCAGCGGGTACAGGTTCAACAGGTCGCGGCGTTCCCAGAAGCCGGGGCGCAGCGGGCGGTGTTCGGCGTAGCGGGCGAAGAAGCGGTCGTCGAAGGTGCCGAACAAGGTGCCGAAGGCCAGTTCCACCTCGGCATCGGCGTAGTGGATGGCCGGATCGATGAAGGCGGCGACCCGACCGCCGCGGCACAGGATATTGCCGCCCCAGGCGTCGCCATGCACCAGCGCCGGGGCCGGCGGCTCGTCGAGCCAGTCCGGCAGGCGTTGCGCCAGGGCTTCGATGCGGCCCAGCAGGGCGGCCGGCAGCCGGCCGGCGGCGTGGGCCTGGCCGGCCATGAACACCAGGCGCTGCTCGGCGAAAAATTGGCACCATTGGCCGGTCGGCCGATTCGGCTGGGGCAGGCCGCCGATCACCGTATCTCTTTCGAAGCCGAAATGATCACTGGAATGGCCGTGCAGGGCGGCCAGGCGATCGGCCGCATCTTCCGCGGCGAAGGGGCCGCCGGTGGCGACGAACTGCATCAGGATCAGGGCATCGCTGGCCAGATGCAGGGCCGGCATCGGCAAGGCGGTATGCCGGGTCAGCCAGCCCAGCATGAAGGCTTCCGCCTCCAGGCCGGGGCCCTGTTTGGCGACGATGCGGCGGCCGTCGTCGAGGTCGAGGCGGACCACCTGGCCGACGCAACCGCCGGACAGTGGCGTCGCCCCGACCACCGCCCGGCCGAACAGCCGCTCGGCCTCGCTCCGTGCCGCCCCGATCATCGGCCGGCGGCGGCGCCCGCCGGATCGGACCGCCGCAAATGGTCGAGAAGCCCCTGCACCCCTCGTTCGATCATCTTGAACACGGTGTCGAAACCGTTCTCGCCGTAATAGGGGTCGGGCACATCGACCGGTCCGGCCCCGGCGGCGAAGCTCATGAACAACCGGATCCGGTCCCGGCGGTCGGGCGGACAGAGGGCCAACAGCTGGGCATGATGGCCGCGGTCCATCGCCAGGATGAGATCGGCGCTGGTGAAATCGTCGGCGCAGACTTGTCGGGCCCGCAAATCGCTGATGTCGATCCGGTATTTGTGCGCCGTGGCGATGCTGCGGCGGTCGGGCGGCTCGCCGACATGGTAGCCGTGGGTGCCGGCCGAATCGACGGCAATGGCGTCCTGCAGCCCGGCCTCGGCGACATGGGCTCGCATCACCCCGGCGGCGGTCGGCGAACGGCAGATATTGCCGGTACAGACGAACAGCAGCTTGACCACCGAAGCCCTTCCCCTCAACAGTTATTCCATCGGGCCAAGCTAGCAGTTGGGAATTTGCTTCGACAGGCGAAAGGGTGGGCGATGCAGAACGGCGTCATCGTCGTGTTGACCGGGGCGGGGATCTCCAAGGAGTCGGGCCTCGCCACCTTCCGCGACGCCGATGGCGAATGGGCCCGGGTCGAGCTCGAGGATGTCGCCACGCCCGAAGGGTACCGGCGCAATCCCGACCTGGTGCACGCCTTCTACAACGCGCGGCGCAAGAAGCTGCAGGAAGCGGCGCTACCCAATGCGGCGCATCTGGCCCTGGCCCGCCTCGAGCAGGAATGGCCGGACCAGGTGCTGGTGGTGACCCAGAACATCGACGACCTGCACGAACGGGCCGGCAGCCGCAACCTGATCCACATGCATGGCGAACTGCTGAAGGGCCGCTGCGACCTGTGCGGGACCATATCGCCCTGGGCCGGGGAAATGACCCGGGCCAGCCGATGTCCGTCCTGCCAACATCCGGGCCGCCTGCGGCCGCATGTGGTGTGGTTCGGCGAGATGCCGCTCGACATGCCGCGCATCTACCGCGCCCTCGAGACATGCCGGTTGTTCATCGCCATCGGCACCTCGGGCAATGTCTATCCGGCCGCCGGCTTCGTCACCCATGTGCAGAGTTGCGGCCATGCCCGCACCGTCGAGCTGAATCTGGAACCGTCGCTGGGGGCCACCCTGTTCCAGCAAACGGTCTACGGACCGGCCAGCCAGGTGGTTCCCGACTTTGTGGCGCGGCTGCTGGCCGAGGCTAGTTCCTGACTGCCGGCAGCAGCAGCCAGGGCAGCGCGGCCAGCGCCGCCGCGTAAAGAATCGGCAGGCCCAGCCGATAGGCGCAGATGAACAACAACAGCCAGCCGATCAGCCGGCTACGGGCGGCCAGGCCGGCGGCGTTGGCCAGCCAGCGGGAGGTGGCCCGAGTGTGGCTCGGATTCGACATCGGATCGTTCCCCATATGGCGCCTTTTCCATTTTCGCGGCATCCTACGCGAAAGACCGGGGGAGGGGCTAGCATGACGGGATTGGGCGATCGGACGCCGCCGCGACGACGGGGCGAGGAAGCAGCCTGGGCCGTCGGGTTCGTCGCGCTCTACGTGCTGCTCGATTGGGTGAGCTTCATCCAACCCTATGGCGGCCTCGACATCACGCCTTGGAATCCGCCGCCCGGACTCGGCCTGGCCTTCCTTCTGCTGCGCGGCCTCGGCTGGTGGCCGATGCTGTTCGTGGCGGGGCTGGCCTCCGATCTGGTGACCCGGCATCTGTCGCTACCGCTGGTGCCGACCCTGCTGGGCGAGCTGGTGGTGACCATCGGCTATGCGGCGGCAGCCTGGGTGCTGGCGCGTCGCCTCCGCATCGATCCCCGCCTGTCGACCTTGCGCGACGTGCTGCAGCTGGTCGGCGTGATGATCCCGACGGCGCTGCTGGTAGCCGCCGGTTACATCGCCGTCTACCATTGGTTCGGCCTGATCCCGCTGGGCGATGTGGGCACCATCTGGATGCGGTATTGGATCGGCGACATGATCGGCGTAGCCATCTTCGCGCCACTCTGCCTGACCGTCGGCCAGGGACCGCTGCCGCCGGGGCTGCGGGCGCCGCCCAGCCCGTGGGTCAGTCTGGTCCAGGGCCTCAGCATCCTGCTGGCCCTATGGATCGTCTTCGGCGGCGACCTGGCACAGCATCCAAGTCTGTACTACCCGTTGTTCATGCCGCTGGTATGGGTCGGCGCCTGGCATGGGCTGCAGGGCGTGACGGTGGCCCTGTTCGCCACCCAGGTGGGCATGATCATCGCCATCGAGGAAGCCCGTCTGGACGCCGAAGCGCTCACCGAGGTGCAGTTCTTCCTGTTGGCCCTCACTCTGACCTGCCTGCTGTTGGGAGCGATCGTCACCGAACGGCGCAAGGTGGGAATGGCCCTGCGGGACAGCCAGTCGCGGCTGAGGGCGATCTTCGAAGTGGCCCCGGAAGGCATGCTGAGCATCGACGACCGGGGGCTGGTCGACACGGTCAACCCGGCATTCTGCCGACTGGCCGGCCGCCCGGCCGAGGCGATGATCGGCTCTCCGCCCGACGCCCTGTTCCCCGAGTTGGCGGTGTTGCTGGCCCGGGCCGGCGGCGAGGGCCAGCTGACCCGTCCGGACGGCTCGTCGGTCACGGTCGAGGTATCAGTGGGCGAAACGCCGTTGTCGCAGGGTCACCTGCGGGTCGCCGCGGTGCATGGGCGCGCTTAAAAATCGAGGTCGGCGTAATGCGGCGGCGGCGGGATGCCGGGCAGGTGATCGGTCAGCAACGGCCGGAAACTGGGGCGTGACTTGATCCTGGCGTACCAGTCCTTGGCCGCCGGGAAGGCGTCCCATGGCACATCGCCGACATAGTCGACGGCGGACAGATGGGCGGCGGCGGCGATGTCGGCCATCGAGAAGGAATCGCCGGCCAGCCAGCGGCGATGCTCGGTCAGCCAGCCGAGATAGTCGAGATGGTCGCGGATCAGGCTGTAGCCGGTGCGGATCATCCGTGAATCGGGCCCGCCGGGAATCCCCATCTGGCGTTTCACCACCTTTTCGCCCACCAGATTGACGGTGACGTCCTGATTGAAGCGGACGTCGAACCAGGCGACCAGGCGGCGCACCTCGCCACGGCCGAGCGGGTGCTTGCCGATCAGCGGCGGGTCCGGCTGGATTTCGTCCAGATACTCGGTCACCGCGGTCGAATCCGACAGAACGCTGCCATCCGGTTCGACCAGCACGGGAACCTCGCCGGCCGGATTGAGCGCCAGGAATTCGGGCCGCTGTTCCCATGGCCGCTC
The DNA here is from genome assembly GCA_903858635.1 of uncultured Telmatospirillum sp. GTDB lineage: Bacteria > Pseudomonadota > Alphaproteobacteria > Rhodospirillales > Magnetospirillaceae > DUZF01. The sequence continues at coordinate 4,307 of CAIOJO010000093.1, forward strand.
GATCACCGTCTCGAAGGCGAGCTTCTTTTCGGCCAGGACGATGCGGACTTTGCGTGAAAAGGGGCAAATCCAGGAATGATAGAGCGTGCGCATGCGCCTTATTTAGCCGAGCCGGGGGCGGGCCTGCAAAGGATTATGTCCAGGAGCCAGGCGTCCCGGGCTATGCCCGCACCTTTTCCGCCTCGGCCCGGCTCAGCGGCTCGGACAGGCGGCCCAGCATCTCCTTCGGCACCACCTGCCAGAAGCGCTCGCGCTCGCGTTCCCAGTGCAGCAGGATCTCCTCGCCATGCGGCGAATGGGTTTCGGCGACATGCTGGCGGATCAGCTCGAGCAACTGCTCCTCCCAAACCGCCACCTCGATTCGCTGGATCACCACGCTATCCGGGTTGAGGCGCAGCGGCAGCACCGTCTCCGGGTCGTAGACATAGGCCATGCCGCCGGTCATTCCGGCCCCGAAATTGGCGCCGACGCCGCCCAGGATGACCGCGATGCCGCCGGTCATGTATTCGCAGCCGTTCGAGCCGCAGCCCTCGATCACCACTTGGGCCCCCGAATTGCGCACGGCGAAGCGCTCGCCGGCCTGGCCGGCGGCGAACAGCCGGCCGGCGGTCGCCCCATAGAGGACGGTGTTGCCGATGATGGTGTTGAGATTGCTCCTGAGCGGGCTGGAGACCGGCGGGCGAACCACGATGATCCCGCCCGACAGGCCCTTGCCGACATAGTCGTTGGCGTCGCCGAACACTTCGATCTTCAGGCCCTGCACGGCGAAGGCGCCGAGCGACTGGCCGGCCGAGCCGCGCAGCCGCACGGTGATATGCCCCGGCTGCAGCCCGGCCATGCCATAGCGCTTGGTGATCATGTGGCTGAGCTTGGTGCCGACCGCCCGATGCGTGTTGCGCACCGTATAGGTCAGTTGCATCTTCTCGCCTTCCTCCAGCGCCGGCCGGGCGTCGGCGATCATCTGGGCGTCGAGGCTTTCCGCCACCTCGTTGCGCCCCTCTTGCGTGCAATAGCGCGGGAAGCCGCCGGAATCGGCCTGGACCAGGATCGGGTTGAGGTCGAGGTCGTCGAGATGCGGCGCGCCGCGGCTGACCTGCTGCAACAGGTCGGAGCGGCCGATGATCTCGTTCAGGCTACGCACCCCCAACGAGGCCAGGATCTCGCGTACCTCCTCGGCGATGAAGCTGAACAGGTTGACCACCTTTTCCGGGGTGCCGGTGAATTTCTGGCGGAGCTTGGAGTCCTGGGTGCAGACGCCCACCGGGCAGGTGTTGGAATGGCATTGGCGGACCATGATGCAGCCCATGGCCACCAGCGAGGTCGAGCCGATGCCGAACTCTTCGGCCCCCAGCATGGCGGCGATCACCACGTCGCGGCCGGTCTTGATGCCGCCGTCGGTGCGCAGCGTCACCCGGTGCCGCAGCCGGTTCAGGGTGAGCACCTGATGGACCTCGGAGAGACCCATTTCCCAGGGCAGGCCGGCGAACTTGATGGAACTCTGGGGGGATGCCCCGGTGCCGCCGACATGGCCGGCAATCAGGATCACGTCGGCCTTCGCCTTGGCCACCCCCGCGGCAATGGTTCCGATTCCGGAACGACTCACCAGTTTGACGCAGACCTTGGCCACCGGGTTGATCTGCTTCAGGTCGTAGATCAGCTGGGCCAGGTCCTCGATGGAATAGATGTCGTGATGCGGCGGCGGGCTGATCAGGCTGACCCCGGGCGTGGCGTGGCGCAGCCGGGCGATCTCCACCGTCACCTTGAAGCCGGGAAGCTGGCCGCCTTCGCCCGGCTTGGCGCCCTGCGCCACCTTGATCTCGATCTCGCGGCAGTTGGTGAGATATTCGGCGGTGACCCCGAAACGGCCGGAGGCGACCTGTTTGACCGCCGAATTGGCGTTGTCGCCGTTGGCCGCCGGCTTGTAGCGGGCCGGGTCCTCGCCGCCTTCGCCGGACACCGACTTGGCGCCGATGCGGTTCATGGCGATGTTCAGGGTGCCATGCGCCTCGGGCGACAAGGCGCCCAGCGACATGCCGGGGGTGACGAAGCGCTTCCTGATCTCGGTGATGGACTCGACCTCGTCGGTCGACAGGGCCGGCCCGGCCGGCTTGTAGACCAGGAGGTCGCGCAGGCTGATCGGCGGCAGCTTGCGCAACCCCTCGGCATAGCGCTTGTAGGCGGTATAGCTGTCGGTGGAGACGGCGGTCTGCAGGATATGGATCAGCGAGCCGTCGAAGCTGTGCGTCTCGCCGCCCCGGCGATAGCGGTAGAAGCCACCCACCGGCAGGGTCACCGGGCCTTCCCGATAGGCCTTGTTGTGCATCTCGATGACCTTGAGCTGGATGCCCGACAGGCCGAGCCCGGAGATCCGCGAGGTCATTCCAGGGAAGAAGCGGGCCACCAGGGCGCGCGACAGGCCGATCGCTTCGAAGCAGTAGCCGCCGCGGTAGCTGGAGATCACCGAGATGCCCATCTTCGACATGATCTTCAGCAGGCCCTGGTCGATCGCCTCCTTATAGCGGCGGATGCATTCCTCCAGGGTGAGGCCGGGGAACAGGCCGCGGCGGTGGCGGTCGGCAATGCTCTCCTGGGCGATATAGGCGTTGACGGTGGTGGCGCCGACGCCGATCAGCACGGCGAAGTAATGCACGTCGAGGCATTGCCCGGCGCGAACGTTGAGCGAGGTGAAGGTCCGCAACTGCTGGCGCACCAGATGGCTGTGGACGCCGCCGGCGGCCAGGATCATCGGGATCGGCGCGCGATCGGCGGCCACCAGCTCGTCGGACAGGATGACATGGGTGCAGCCGCCGCGCACCGCGTCCTCGGCCTCCCGCTGGATGCGCAGCAGCGCCGCGTCGAGGGCCGTCTCGCCGCCGTCGGGGTCGAAGCTGCAGTCGATCTCGGCCGCGGTGTCGCCCATATAGGCCCGCATGGTGCGGAACTCGGCGGTCGATAGCACCGGGCTCTCCAGCTGCAGCAGGTCGCACTGGGTCTCGTCCTCGTCGAGGATGTTGCCGAGATTGCCCAGCCGGGTCTTCAGGCTCATCACCCGCGATTCGCGCAGGGAATCGATCGGCGGATTGGTCACCTGGCTGAAGCTTTGGCGGAAATAGTGGTGCAGCGGCCGGTATTCGTTGGACAGCACGGCCAGGGGCGTGTCGTCGCCCATCGAGCCGATCGGTTCCTTGCCGTCCTCGACCATCGGATGGAGGATCAGCTCCAGGTCTTCCATGCTGATGCCGTAGCCGAATTGGCGCCGGCGCAATTCCTCGACCGACAGCTCCACCGGTTCGCTGGCATGTTCACGGATCAGGCTGTCGATCTGGGTGGTCCGTTTGACCCATTCGACATAGGGCTGGCGCGCCGCCAGCAGGTCCTTCAACTGACGCTCCTGGTAGAAGCGGCCGGCCTTGAGGTCGACGGCGATCATCTGGCCGGGGCCGACCCGTCCCTTTTCGACGATGTCGGTTTCGGCGAACCGCACCATGCCGGTTTCCGAGCCGACCACCAGCAGACCGTCGACGGTGATGGTGTAGCGCATCGGCCGCAATCCGTTGCGGTCCATCCCGGCCACCACCCAGCGGCCGTCGGTGGCGCATAACGCGGCCGGGCCGTCCCACGGCTCCATCACGCTGTTGCAATAGGAGACGAAGGCCCGATGCGCCTCCGGCATGGTGGTGTCGTTGCCCAGGCTCTCGGGGACCAGCATGGCCTTGGCCATCGGTCCGTCGCGGCCGGCCCGCACCAACAGCTCGAAGACATTGTCCAGCGCCGCCGAGTCCGAGCCGCCGGCCTGTACCACCGGCTTGATGTCGGCGATATGGCCGCCCAGCAGGTCATGGGCGAGCCGCGTCTCATGCGACTTCATCCAATTGAGGTTGCCGTTCAGGGTGTTGATCTCGCCGTTATGGGCCAGCATGCGGAACGGCTGGGCGAGGCGCCAGGTGGGGAAGGTGTTGGTCGAATAGCGCTGGTGATAGATGGCGAAGGCCGAGACGAAGCGCTCGTCCAGCAGGTCGGGATAGAACACCGAGAGCTGTTCGGCCAGGAACATTCCCTTGTAGATCACCGAGCGGCAGGACAGCGAGCAGATGTAGAAGTCGGCGATATGGTCGGCCAGCACCTGCTTTTCGATGCGGCGGCGAATCACATAGAGGTCGGTCTCGAAGCTCTTCTCGTCGACGCTCTTGGGATTGGCCACCATGATCTGCTCGATCTCGGGGCGGGTGGCATTGGCCTTGTCGCCGATCACCGCCACGTTCACCGGCACCTGGCGCCAGCCGTAGATGGTGTAGCCGAATTTGAGGATCTCGGTTTCAACGATCGAGCGGCAGCGTTCCTGGGCCGACAGATCGGTCTTGGGCAGGAAGCACATGCCGACCGCCAGCCGGCCGGGCACCGGCTCGTGGCCCTGATGGCGGATGTGGTCCTTGAAGAAGTCCTGAGGGATTTCGACATGGATCCCGGCGCCGTCGCCGGTCTTGCCGTCGGCATCGACGGCGCCCCGGTGATACAGCACCTTCAACGCCTCGATGCCGGCCACCACCACGCTGCGCCGCGCCTTGCCGTCGAGTGCCGCCACCAGGCCGACGCCACAGGAGTCATGCTCCTGGGTCGGGTCGTAGAGCCCATGTTCGGCTAGGTGCCGGGCATTCTTCTGGTAGTCCAGAACGAACTGCAGGCCGCTGGGCTGGGGGATCTGGGTCATGGCGAAGGCTCCGGGCTTAAAGGGTCTCGAGGGCGGGGGCGGCGTGGCGGTGGTCGACCCCGGCCGGGTGGCCATAGGCTTGGATGTAATTGTGGATGGCGGCGGCGGCGTCGCGGCCGTCCTTGATGGCCCACACCACCAGCGAGGCGCCGCGGGCGATGTCGCCGGCAGCGAAGACACCGGGCAGCGAGGTCATCTGGGTGCGGAAATCGACCTTCACCGTGCCCCAGCCGGTCAGTCGCAGATCGGGAGCGCCGAACAGGCCGGGCAGGTCTTCCGGGTCGAAGCCGAGGGCCTTGATCACCATGTCGGCGGCGATGTCGAAATGCGAGCCTTCGACCGCCGTCGGGGTCTGCCGGCCGGTGACGTCGGTGACGCCGAGATGCATCTTCACCGAGCGCAGCCGTTCCACCCTGCCGTCGCCGAGGATGGCTTCCGGCGCCACCTGCCAGACGAATTCGACGCCTTCCTCTTCGGCATGCGCCACTTCCCGCTGCGAGCCCGGCATATTGGCGCGGTCGCGGCGATACAGGCATTTCACCGAGCGGGCGCCCTGGCGGACGGCGGTGCGCACGCAGTCCATGGCGGTGTCGCCACCGCCGACCACCACCACCTCCTTGCCGCGGGCATCGAGGCTGCCGTCGGCGAAGGCCGCCACCCGGTCGCCGAGGCCGACCCGGTTGCTGGCGATCAGATAGTCGAGGGCGGCGTGGATGCCGGCCAGGCCGGCCCCCGGAAGCATCAGCTCGCGCGGCTTGTAGACGCCGGTGGCGATCAGCAGCGCGTCGTGGCGGCGGCGCAGGGCGTCGAGCGAAGCGTCGCGGCCGACCTCGAAATTGAGATGGAAGGCGACGCCGCCCTCGCGCAGCAGCTCGGCGCGGCGTGCCACCACCTGCTTGTCCAGCTTGAAGCTGGGGATGCCATAGACCAGCAATCCGCCCACCCGGTCGTGGCGATCGTAGACATGCACCTGGTAGCCCTGCCGGCGCAGTTGATCGGCCGCGGCCAGGCCGGCCGGTCCAGCGCCGATGATGCCGACCGACTGCGGACGCTCGGTCAGAGGGCGGGCCGGCTTGATCCAGCCCATGGCCCAGGCGGTTTCGGTAATGTGCTTCTCGACGGCGCCGATGGTGACGGCGCCGTGGCGGCTTTGCTCGAGCACGCAATTGCCCTCGCAGAGCCGGTCCTGCGGGCAGATGCGGCCGCAGATCTCGGGAAAATTATTGGTCGCCGCGGCCAGTTCATAGGCCTCTTCAAGGCGTCCGGCGGCGTTCAGCATCAGCCAATCGGGGATGTTGTTGCCCAGCGGACAGTGGATCTGACAGAACGGGATGCCGCATTGCTCGCAGCGCGACGCCTGGGCCGCCGCGCCGTCCACCGAAAACGGCTGCGAGATCTCGTCGAAGTCGTGCCGCCGCTGTTCCGCCTGGCGCTTATCCGGCGGGGCCGCGGCGAGGCGGGTGAATTGCAGCATCTTCGAGGGCATGGCGTTCGGCTCCTGGTCCGAAGACGGATGGCGACCGGCGGGTGCAGGGGTTCTTCAATCAATACGCCAGAATCGCGGCCGAATCGAGGGAAAAATCGCCATAAGGTCACTGATCTTGACCTATAATACCGGCCTCGCCCTTGCTCGGTCGGCCCAAGCCAGGGCGATCCGGCGCGGAGTTCAAAAATAGGTCTCAACACGGAACTATCTCCGCCTTTTTCAAAGCCCCACCCCATGTGATATAAATCCATTTACAGGGGTAGGATGCGTTGAATCTGCCAGATCTAGTTATTCTCGCCCTCGTCGAAGGCGTGGCCGATGTATTGCCCATCGACGCCTCGGCCCATGCGCTCCTGGTCTCCAAGGTGGTCGGTTGGCGGGCCGGCAGCATCGCCATCGCCATCCATCTCGGCGCCGCCCTCGCCCTGGGGGTCTATCTGTGGCGCGAGGTCGGCCAGATCGGCTTGGCCATCCTGCGGCTGCGCAAGGCGCGTATCGAACCGGGGTTGCGCTTGTTGATCAAGGCGCTGCTGACGGCGGCGCCGTGGATCGCCCTGGCGGCGACCATCGGCACCGCGCCGGTGGCCCCGCTGTCCGATCTGGCCCTGGTCGGCGGAATCACCATCCTCTGCGCCCTCGCCATGGGGGTGATCGACCGCCTGTGTATGACGGTGAAGCGGGTCGAGCATATCGGCGGCATCACCGCTCTGACGATCGGCCTGGCCCAACTGCTGGCCTTCATTCCCGGGGTCGGGCGGGTCGCCGTGGCGCTGACCACCGCCCGCCTGCTCGGCCTGGAACGCCCCGCCGCCTATCGCTTCGTGCTGTTGGCCAATATACCGGTGCTGCTGGCCGCCGCCACCGACGAGGTGGTGCAGAACCTGATAAAGGGCGTGCGTCCGGCCACCACCGACATTCTTGCCTTCGGCCTGACCTTCGCCCTGGTCCTGCTGGCCACCGCGGTGGCCATGTCCTGGGTGCGCGCCCTCGGCCTGCTGCCCTTCGCGCTCTACCGCCTGGGCCTGGGGATCGGATTGATTGTTTTGGGTATGATGTAGAAGTCCCTCAGGCGCCGGGCGGGGTGATGTAAAAAGTCCCTCAGGCGCCGGGCGCCCGCTGACCTTAGGGCTTGGCTCCTGCGCTAAAGCTCCGGGCCGCTCAACGCACCAGTCACCAGGCTGAAGCCTGGTTCCAGGGTGCGCCAGTTCTGCAGACACGGACTGCCGGAACGAAGCGCCAGCTTCGTGACTGGCGCGTTGAGCGCCCGCGTAGCGAGCCAAGGCCGCGGATGCGGCCGCCCGGCGCCTGAGGGACTACTCAAAAAAAACCCCCGGCGGTCAGCCGGGGGTGGCGCTGACGTGGGGGTTCTGGAAGCGGGACAGATAGGTCGGCACGATGAGCTCGGCGGCGGTCGGGGTAATGCCCAACTCGGCCAGGCCGGGGCTGCCCGGCGGCACCACGTTGTCGACGCTCATCAGCTTGACCTGGTCGGGGGTCAACAGGGGATTCGGCAGGTATTGCAGGAATGCCGCCTTGATGCGGGCGATCCCCAGCGGCACCGGGATCAGCCAGCGCTTGCGGCCCGAGGCCGACAGCACCAATTCCAGCACCTGCTTGAAGCTATAGACGCGAGGACCGCCGAGGGCGAAGGTCTTGCCGGCGAAGCGGGGCAGGGCGGCCGTCACCACGGCGTCGGCGACGTCGCTGACGAACACCGGCTGCAGCTTGAAGCCGCCCGAGCCGAACAGGCGGCAGATGCCGGCGGCGTGGCCGAACAGCCGGAATCCGTCGCTGACGAAAACGGGCAGCACGGGCGTGTAGGAGGCCAGATCGGCGAAACGGTTGAAGAAGCTGTCTTCCGGACCGAACACCACGCTCGGGCGCAGGATGACGGCATTGGGGAAGGCGGCGCGCACGGCGGCTTCGCCGGCCGCCTTGCTGCGCGCATAGAGCGAAGGCGAGTTGGGGTCGGCACCCTGCGCCGACAGATGGACCAGCGCCTCGACGCCGGCCGCCTTGGCGGCGGCGGCGATGCGTCCGGCGCCGTCGACATGGATCGCCTGGAAGCTGTTCTTGCCTCGCGGATAGAGGATGCCGACCAGGTTGATCACCAGATCGGCGCCATGAACCGCGGCCTGCACCGAGAAATCCTTGGTCAGGTCGGCGTAGACCGGGATCACCTGTCCGACATCGCCGCGTGGTTCGAGGAAGCGGGCCGCTTCGGTGTCGCGAACGGCGACGCGCACGCGCCAGCCCTGGGCGGCCAGCCGTTGGACCACATGCCGGCCGATGAATCCCGACCCGCCGAAAACGGTTGCCAGGCGAGTCGCCATCATGCCCTCCATTGCTTATGGGCTGCCAGAAAACGTCCCGTGCACGCTAGAGCAGTTGCCGCATCGGCGCAACCCGAACGGCGCCGCCGACGATGCCCGCTCCGCCCCCTGCGGCCGCGCGAAAGTCGTTGACATCGGCGGGGCATGCCATTATCCCTCTCCGCCTCGGTGCGCCCGCCAGGGCGGACTGCTTGGCCCGCGCCCAGGTGGCGGAATTGGTAGACGCGCACGGTTCAGGTCCGTGTGGCAGCGATGTCGTGGAAGTTCGAGTCTTCTCCTGGGCACCAAGCGTTCATTGGCAGACGTCCTCCGATGGGGGCGGTAGCGGCAGCGCTTCCGCCCCCCGGGACGCCCGCCGCTCCCCGTTCCGTCTGACCGGAGCCGCAGATTATGGCGATCACCTATCACCGCGGCGACCTGCCTCCGGGCCTTTCCTTCGGTGATTGCGTCGCCATCGACAGCGAGACCATGGGCCTGCATCTGGAGCGCGACCGCCTGTGCGTGGTGCAGCTTTCGGCCGGCGATGGCTCGGCGCATCTGGTGCATTTTCCCGACCGTGACTACCAGGCGCCCAATCTGCGCCGGTTGCTGTCGGACAGCGCGGTGCTCAAGCTGTTTCATTTCGCCCGCTTCGACCTGGCGATGATCCAGCGCCATTTCGGTATCGTCTGTGCCCCGGTCTATTGCACCAAACTGGCCAGCCGGCTGGTCCGCACCAACACCGACCGCCACAGCCTCAAGGACTTGTGCGGCGAGTTGCTCGGCATCGAACTGTCGAAGCAGCAGCAATCCTCCGATTGGGGGGCCGAGCAATTGACCCCGCAGCAGATGGAATACGCGGCCGCCGATGTTCTGCATTTGCATGCCCTGCGCCGTCGGCTCGACGCCCTGCTCGATCGCGAGCAACGCCGCCCATTGGCCGAGGCCTGCTTCAGTTTCCTGCCCATTCGCGCCGCCCTCGACCTGGCCGGTTGGGCCGACGAAGATATCTTCGCCCATTGATCGGCCGCCTAACCACCAAGGCAACTGGACAGGAAGGGATTGGAAGGGAATGAGTTCCCTTATACATTCTTCCTGTCTCCGAACCTTCGCGGTTCACCGATCGGATTTGCACGGATCATGACCGAAACCATCCTTGCGCCGGACAGCGCCGCCGACGATCTTGCCGCGGCACGGCGCGTCCTGGCCGCCGAGGCCGAGGGGCTGGCCATCCTGGCGGCCGGTTTGGGGGACTCCTTCAGCCGGGCGCTCGACCTGATGACGGTGACCGGCGGTGGCCGGGTGATCGTCAGCGGCATGGGCAAGAGCGGCCATATAGCCCGCAAGATCTCGGCTACCCTGGCCTCGACCGGCACCCCGTCGCTCTATGTCCATCCGGCCGAAGCCAGCCATGGCGATCTCGGCATGATCACCGCCCATGACGCCGTGCTGGCACTGTCCAATTCCGGTGAAACGCCCGAGCTCACCGATGTCGTCAACTACTCGCGCCGCTACGCCATCCCGCTGGTCGCCATGACCGGTCGGGCCGACAGCGCGCTGGCCCAGGCGGCCGACCAGGCACTGATCCTGCCCGAGGTGGGCGAGGCCTGTCCGATGGGGCTGGCGCCCACCACTTCGACCACCATGATGCTGGCGCTGGGCGATGCCCTGGCGGTGGCGCTGCTGGAACGGAAGCATTTCTCGCCGGCCGATTTCCAGGTCTTCCACCCCGGCGGCCAGCTCGGACGGCGTCTGTTGAAGGTGTCCGATCTGATGCATGGCGGCGACCAATTGCCATTGGTGCCGGCCGATCTGCCGATGGGCGAGGCGTTGCTGGTGATGACCAACAAGAGCTTCGGCGTGGTCGGCGTGCTGGACGATCAGGGGCGCCTGTCCGGGATCATCACCGATGGCGACCTGCGCCGCCATCTCGAGCCGCGTCTGTTGCAACGCTTGGCCCGCGAGGTGATGACCGTCGGCCCCAAGACCACCCGCCCCAATGCCTTGGCGGCCGAGGCGCTCCGCGTGATGAACGCGCGGGCGATCACCAGCCTGTTCGTGGTGGGCGCCGACAAGCGGCCGGTCGGCATCCTGCATCTTCACGACTGCCTGCGGGCCGGCATCGCCTGACCGACCGATGCGTGTTCCCCAGATCGCCCGCCGTGATGTCCCGATCCTCGCCAAGGGAAGGCTGCTGCGGCCGACCAGGCCGCCGGGGCTGGCCATGCTGACCGGCTACAGCCGCTTTGTCGGCCTGATGAAGGTGGCGCTGCCGGCAACGGCGGCGGCGTTGCTCGGCCTGCTCGTCGTCTGGCCGCGGTTGGCGCCGCGCGATGAGGCTTTCCAGCTGGCCTTCGGCAACTTCAATCTGAAGGCGGTCGACACCTTGTCGATCACCAAGCCGCGCTATTTCGGCACCGACGACAAGAACCTGCCGTTCACCGTCACCGCCGATGTGGGCACCCAGGTCGATCCGCAGGCCTTGGTGGTCGCCCTCGAAAACCCGGTGGCCGACCTGACCCGCAAGGACGGCAGCGGGGTGGTGATCAATTCGGATGTGGGCTTCTTTCGCCAGAAGGATGGTACCCTCGACCTGATGGGCCATGTCGACCTTTATCAGGACGGGGGCTACGAGATGCATACGGAAAGTGCCCGCATCGAGGTCGGGCCGGGGAACGCCACCGGTGACGAGCCGACCAGGGGCTTCGGCCCCAGCGGCAAGATCGAAGGCGAAGGATTCCGCCTATGGGAACGCGGCAAGACCATTCTGTTCACCGGTCGCTCGAAGGCCGTGCTCACCATGTCGAAGAGCAAGTCATGACGCGCCTGGTCCCGGTCCTCGGGCTGCTGCTGGGCGGCCTGGCCCTGGCCATCGCCGCCCCGGCCGCGGCCAAGGACAAGCCGGCCAAACCGGCTGCTGCCCAGGCCACCAAGCCGGCGGCGAGCTCCGGACCGGGCGCCGGTCTCGATTTTGCCGACCAGAAGTCGGGCACGCCGTTGGAAATCTATGCCGATCAGGGCCTCGAGCTGTCGCAAGACGCCAAGACGGTGATCGGCCGGGGCAATGCCAAGGCGATCCGCGGCCGGGTAACGGTAACCGCCGACGTGCTGATCGCCCATTACCGCGAGAAAGCGGGCCAGGCGCCGCGTCCGGCCAAGGAGAAGGCCAAGGATCCTAAGGACAAGGATACCGATCAGGCCGGCAGCAGCAGCGAGGTCTGGCGCGTCGAGGCGGACGGCCACGTCACCATCGCCTCGACCGACCAGACCGCTTACGGCGACCATGCCGACTACAACATCGACGACGCGGTGGTGGTGCTGACCGGCAAGGACCTGAAGATGGTCACTCCGACCGATACGGTGACCGCGGTTGACAGCCTGGAGTATTGGGAACATCGGCAGCAGGCGGTGGCCCGCGGCAAAGCGGTGGCGGTGCGGGCCGACAAGCGCATCCAGGCCGACATCCTGGTGGCCGATTTCGGCGAGAACGACGACAAGCAAATGGCGATGCGCCGCGCCCATGCCTACGACCATGTAATTCTCACCACGGCGACCGAGGTGGTGACCGGCGACCGCGGCGATTACGACGCGGAAACCGGTATCGTCACCATCAGCGGTTCGGTTAAGATGACCCGCAACGACAACCAGTTGGACGGCGGGTACGCGGTGGTCAATCTCAATACCGGCATCAGCCGCATGTATCCCGCTGCGCCCGGCGCCGCTGGCGCGGCGGATCGCCAGGTGAAGGGTTTGTTCATCCCGCAGAAGAAGGCGGCCCCCGCCGCCGAATCCGCCCCCGCCAAGGCTCGCTGATGACCACCCAGGATCCGCCGCCATTGACGCAGGTGACATCCGACCAATCGCTCGGGGTCCCGTCGACCGGCTTGGTGGCGGCCAATATCGGCAAGCGCTTCAAGCGGCGCCCGGTGCTGCGTGACGTCTCGGTGCGGGTGCAGCGCGGCGAGGCGGTGGGGCTCTTGGGTCCCAATGGGGCCGGCAAGACCACCTGCTTCTATTGCATCACCGGCCTGATCAACCCCGATACCGGACGCATCCTGCTGGACGGCCAGGACATCACCGACCTGCCGATGTATCGGCGGGCCCGCTTGGGCATCGGTTATCTGCCGCAGGAAGCCTCGATTTTCCGCGGGCTGTCGGTGGAAGACAATATCCGCGCCATCCTCGAAGTGACCGAGCCCGACCGCGAGAAGCGCGAGGCCTTCCTCGAGGACCTGCTCTCCGAATTCTCGGTCACCCATTTGCGACAGGCGCCGGCCTTGGCCCTGTCGGGCGGCGAGCGCCGGCGTGTCGAGATCGCCCGCGCCCTGGCCTCCCATCCGGCCTTCATCCTGCTTGACGAGCCGTTGGCCGGCATCGATCCGATTGCCGTATCGGACATCCGCGACCTGGTCGCGCATCTCAAGCATCGCGGTATCGGTGTCCTCATCACCGACCACAACGTGCGCGAGACGCTCGACATCATCGATCGTGCCTACATCCTGCACGATGGCATGGTTCTCATGGAGGGCGAGCCTTCGGAGATCGTTGCCCATGAGGGGGTGCGGCGCGTCTATCTCGGCGAACATTTCAGTCTGTAGCCGGAGCCCCGATGGCCCTTTCCCCTCGGTTGGATCTGCGTCAGACCCAGTCCCTGGTGATGACCCCACAATTGCAGCAGGCGATCAAGCTGTTGCAATTGTCGAATATGGAACTGTCGAGCTTCGTCGAGCAGGAGTTGGAACATAACCCCCTGCTGGAACGCGACGATAGCGGCGGCGATGCGGCTCCGACCGCGGCCGAAGCGGCGCCGCAATTGGAGCTGCCCGCGGCCGCCGAGGAGCGGCTGGTCGACGTGATGCCCGGGCAGACCGAAGAAGCGCCCCTCGACCTCGACTACGACAATACCTGGAACAACGACAGCGCGGCCGATTCCGGCGACGGGCTGTCCAACTGGGGCGGTCGCGGCGGCCGCCTCGATTTCGCCGATGACGACGGCAGTTTCGAACAGACGGTGGCCCGCGACATCTCGTTGCGCGACCATCTGATCAGCCAGCTGAATATGGATATCGCCGATCCGGCCGACCGCCTGATCGGCCTTTACCTGATGGAAAGCCTCGACGAGGCCGGTTACCTGACCGGCGATCTGGGCGACGCTGCGGTTGCCATGGGCTGTCCCTTGGCCCGCGTCGAGGCGGTGCTGGCCCGCCTGCAGCGCTTCGATCCGCCCGGCGTGTTCGCCCGCGGCCTGGCCGAATGCCTGGCCTTGCAGCTGCGTGAGAAGAACCGCCTCGACCCCGCCATGCAGGCCCTGCTCGGCCATCTCGAGCTGTTGGCGCGGCGCGATCTGGCTGGTTTGATGCGGGTCTGCGGCGTCGATGCCGAGGATCTGACCGAGATGATCGGCGAGATCCGGGCCCTCGACCCCAAGCCGGCGCTGGTCTTCGATCACGTGGTGGCGCAGCCGATCACCCCGGATGTGTTGATGCGCCCGGCTCCCGGCGGCGGCTGGCTGGTGGAACTCAACAGCGACACCCTGCCGCGGGTGCTGGTCAATACCCGCTACTACGCCAAAGTGTCGACCGCGGTGCGCAACAAGGAGGAGAAGGGCTACCTGACGGAGCGCTTCCAATCCGCCAATTGGCTGGTCAAATCCCTCCATCAGCGAGCCACCACCATCCTCAAGGTGGCCTCCGAAATCGTTCGCCAGCAGGAGGCCTTCTTTCTCAAAGGCATCCAATATCTACGACCGCTGGTGCTGCGCGATATCGCCGAAGCGATCGGCATGCATGAGAGCACCGTCAGCCGAGTTACCGCCAACAAATACATGGCCACACCGCGCGGCATCTACGAATTGAAGTACTTCTTCACCCAGGCGATCGCCGCCTCCGCCGGGGGCGAGGCGCATTCGGCCGAGGCGGTACGTCATAGGATCAAGGTGCTCATCGACAACGAGGCGGCGCAGGACATATTGTCTGATGATCGCATCGTGGAAATTCTCAAGGCCGACGGCGTCGACATCGCCAGGCGGACCGTCGCCAAATATCGCGAGGCCATGCATATACAGTCATCCGTCCAACGTCGCCGCGAAAAGATGATGGGGGCTTGACCTGGACCATGGCGCCGGACAACCAAGTCCCTGACTTGACTCACTCTGGGGAGCGGCCTATTGTCCCGCGCCTTGATCCTGCCCCGTGCGGCGGCATGCGCCCTGTGGGTTTGACCGCGTGGGACGGATGTGGACCCCGTTTGCATGAGGAAGAGCGGTATTCGTCCGCTTCCACCGATCTTCGGTCGGCTTTCTGGCGCGCTTCCCCGGTGGGCGGCGGCCACAGTTGCACCATGAGGACCTATCATGGAAATCATTGACTTGATCAGCCCGGAAAGCGTGGTGCCGAATCTGCGGGCGACCAGCAAGAAACAGGCCCTCCAGGAATTGGCCCGCCGCGCCGCCGAGCTGACCGGCCTGCATGAGCGGGCCATCTTCGACGTCCTCTTGGAGCGCGAGCGCCTCGGCACCACCGGCGTCGGCAACGGCATCGCCATTCCGCATGGCAAGCTGGCCAATCTGCCCCGCTTGCACGGGCTGTTCGCACGCCTGGAAAAGCCGATCAATTTCGACAGTATCGACGAGCAGCCGGTCGACCTGATCTTCCTGCTGTTGGCCCCCGAATCGGCCGGGGCCGATCACCTGAAGGCGCTGGCCCGCGTCTCGCGGCTGCTGCGCGACAAGGGTATCTGCGAGAAGCTGCGCGCCACCGACACGGCCGAAGGCCTCTACGCGCTGCTCACCGAATCCCCCGCCAGCCGCGCCGCGTAGTTTTTTTTGAAGTCCCTCAGGCGCCGGGCGCCTGCATCCGCGGGCTTGGCTCCTCCGCTAACGCTCCGGGGCCCTCAATGGGCCAGTCACCAGGCTTTGCCTGGTTCCATTCTTTCAGATAGGGGTAGGGAAGGCCTTAGCCTCCCCTCCCTCCGAACCGTACGTGCGGTTTTCCCGCATACGGCTCTCCAGTCGGTGGTTTCCTCATCGGGAGCCCCTCGCGGTGAGCCAGGCCGTGTGTAAGGCGAACAGCCC
>CAIOJO010000094.1 GCA_903858635.1 uncultured Telmatospirillum sp.
ACCCTGCGAGCCGCCCTGCTGGCCCATCAGGCCAAGCATTCCATCAACCCCGATCTTGAACAGCACGCCAAGGCCGCGTAGCCTGTTCAGACCGTGACGCCTGCCGAGCGAATTTCAACACGGCTCGGGACAATCCCGCACTGATCGGCCTGAACCAAAACACGTCTTCCGAGACAACCCGCCTGGCGCAGCTGGCCAGCGGTTCACGCATCGTGCAGACGTCGATCGATCCGTCCGGCCTGCCCATCGGCACCCAACTGCAGGCCAGTGTCGCCGTCTTTCAGCAGGATTCGACCAACGTCCAGCAGGGCAAGAGCGTCCTGCAAACTGCCGACGGCGCCCTGGCACAGATCAGCAACGTCCTGCAGCGAATGATGGCCCTGGCCACCGAGGCCGCCTCGGGACAGGTAACGGATACGCAACGCCGGCAAGACATCGGCACCGAATACACCCAGCTCAGCGGCGAAATCAGCGATATCGTGCAAGGCACCCGCTATGCCGGCCAGACGCTTCTTACCGGTTCATTTCTCAGCAATACAAAATATTTGGTCGGAACGCTCAGCGGCAACACCATCACGGTAACGGTGAACAGCGCGAGCCTCGCTGCCCTGATGGGAAGCGCCGGCTCGACCGTAAGTACGGCGGCAACCGCTCTGCAGGCGATGGCCGCGGTCAATTCGGCAATCACCAGCGTCACCCAGGACCGCGCACAGATCGGCGCCTACGAATCGCAATTCAATTTCAGCAGCCAGGCGATCGAGGCCAGTCTCGCCAACGCGCCGAACGCCGCTTCGGTGATCCTCGATTCCGATGTCGCCTCGGTCAAATCGCAGCTGTCGGCCAACGACGTCCGGACCCAGGCCGGGGTCGCCGCGCTGACCCAGGCCTCGCAACTGCCGCAAGAGCTGTTGCGCCTGATCCAGTCGTAGGGCCAACCCCACATCGAAGCTAACCGGGAAGTCATCACGGAGGACACGGAGAACACGGAGATTAGATAATCTCTCCCTCCGTGACCTCCGTGTACTCCGTGGTGCATTTAACCACAAAGGCACAAAGCACCACAAAGACACGAAGAGAATTATTCTTTGTGCTGCTTTGTGTGCCTGGTGTCTTTGTGGCTATTCAGCCAGTCCTTACCGCGGCAGGTCGCTGCGTCCCATCAGGTATGCGTCCACCGACCGGGCCGCCTGGCGGCCCTCGCGGATCGCCCAGACCACCAGCGACTGGCCGCGGCGCAGGTCGCCGGCGGCGAACACCTTGTCGACCGAGGTGCGGTAGGCCAGGGTGTCGGCCTTGACGTTGCCGCGCGGGTCGCGCTCGACGCCCAGGCTCTCCAGCAGGCCCTCATGCACCGGATGGACGAAGCCCATCGCCAGCAGCACCAGCTCGGCCTCTAAGGTGAACGCGGTGCCGGGCACCGGCTGCAGCTTCGCATCGACCTCGATGCCGGACAGGGTGGTGACGCGACCGTCCTGGCCGGTGAGGGCTTGCGCCGTGACGCTCCACATCCGCTCGCAGCCCTCTTCGTGCGACGAAGAACTGCGCAGCTTGTTGGGCCACAGCGGCCAGGTGACCGCCTTGTCCTCTTTCACCGGTGGCTTCGGCATGATCTCCAGCTGCGTCACCGACAGCGCCCCTTGGCGGTTCGAGGTGCCGACACAGTCCGAGCCGGTATCGCCGCCGCCGATCACCACCACATGCTTGCCGGTGGCGGTGATCTCGGGGGTGTTGCTGCGTTCGCCGGCCACCCGCCGGTTCGATTGGGCCAGGAACTCCATGGCGAAATGGACGCCCGACAGTTCGCGACCGGGAACGGGCAGGTCGCGCGGCTTCTCCGAACCGCCGGTCAGCAGGATGGCATCGAAATCACGCAGCAGGTCGGCCGCCGGCAGGGTCACGCCGACATGGATATTGGGCCGGAACTCGACCCCCTCGGCCTCCATCTGCGCCATGCGACGGTCGATCACCTGCTTGTCGAGCTTGAAGTCGGGGATCCCGTAGCGCAACAGCCCGCCGATCTTGGCATTCTTCTCGAACACGCTGACAGCATGTCCGGCGCGGGCCAATTGCTGGGCGGCAGCCAACCCAGCCGGTCCCGAACCGACCACGGCCACCCGCTTGCCGCTGCGGCGCTTGGCCAGGTCTGGGGCGATCCAGCCTTCCTCCCAGCCGCGTTCGATGATGGCCTGCTCGATGTCCTTGATGGTGACCGGGCTGTCTTCGATGTTGAGGGTACAGGCCGTCTCGCAGGGCGCCGGGCAGACGCGGCCGGTGAACTCGGGAAAGTTGTTGGTCGAGTGCAGCATGTCCAGGGCCTCGCGCCAGCGGCCGCGATAGACCAGGTCGTTCCAGTCCGGGATGATGTTGTTGACCGGGCAGCCGGTATGACAGAACGGCACGCCGCAATCCATGCAGCGAGCCCCCTGCTGGGCCAGCAGCGGCGGGTCGAGGGGGATGGTGAATTCGCGGTAATGGCTGAGGCGCGCCGCGATCGGCTCGGCCTCATGCTCGCGACGGGCAAATTCCTTGAATCCGGTCGGCTTTCCCATCTTCAGGCGCTCCCCACCAGAAGCGTCTCGGTCGCCTGCGCCTTTTCCATGGCCTCGAGGGCCCGGCGATAGTCGACCGGCATCACCTTGACGAACTTGGTCATGTAGTATTCCCAGTGGAGCAGGATGTCGTGCGCCCGCGCGCTGTTGGTGTAGCGCCGGTGGTTCTCGATCAGCATCCGCAAGCGAATGCCGTCGTGGCGGGTCATGTCGCTGGAAATGTCGACCAAGCCATGCCCTTCCAGTTCGCCGCCCGACCATTCCTGGGCTTCGGGAGCGTTCTCCTCGGCGCTGATCGGCTCGAGTTCGACCATGGCCAGGTTGCAGCGACGTTCGAAATCGCCGGCCTCGTCCAGCACATAGGCGATGCCGCCGCTCATTCCGGCAGCGAAATTGCGCCCGGTCTGGCCGATCACCACGACGATACCGCCGGTCATGTATTCGCAACCGTGATCGCCGACCCCTTCCACCACTGCGGTGGCCCCGGAGTTACGGACGGCGAAACGCTCGCCGGCGACGCCGCGGAAATAGCACTCGCCGGCGATGGCGCCGTACAGCACCGTGTTGCCGATGATGATGTTGTCCTCGGCGACCAGCCGCGATTGGGCCGGGGGCATGATCACGATGCGGCCGCCGGACAGGCCCTTGCCGACATAGTCATTGGCCTCGCCGGTCAATTCGAGGATCACCCCCTTGGCCAGAAAGGCGCCGAAGCTCTGCCCGGCGGTACCAGCCAGATGAATGGCGATGGTATCCTCGGCCAGTCCGCCATGACCGTAACGCTTGGCCACTTCGCCCGACAGCATGGCGCCGACGGTGCGATCGACATTGCGCACCGGCAGCTTGATCTGCACCGGCTTCTTGTGTTCGAGGGCCGGCCGCGCCAATTCGATCAGCTTCTTGTCGAGGATGTTCTCCAGATGGTGTTCCTGCGCCTCGCAATTATGGGTGGCGACGCCCGGTGCCGCCTCCGGCTTGTGGAACACCCGCGAGAAGTCGAGCCCCTGGGCCTTCCAATGGCCGATCGCCTGACGCGCATCGAGCAGTTCGGTATGGCCGATCAGGTCGGCGAACCGGCGCAGCCCGAGCGAGGCCATGATCTCGCGCACTTCCTCGGCGACGAAGAAGAAGAAGTTGATGACATGCTCGGGTTGACCGGTGAAGCGTTTCCGCAGTTCCGGATCCTGCGTCGCCACCCCGACCGGACAGGTGTTGAGATGGCATTTGCGCATCATGATGCAGCCGGCGGCAATCAGCGGTGCGGTGGCGAAGCCGAACTCGTCGGCCCCCAGCAAGGCGCCGATCACCACGTCGCGGCCGGTGCGGAAGCCGCCATCGACCTGGACTGCGATACGGCCCCGCAGGCGGTTCAACACCAGCGTCTGGTGGGTCTCGGCCAAGCCGATTTCCCACGGACTGCCGGCATGCTTGATCGAGGTCAGCGGCGAGGCGCCGGTACCACCGTCGTAGCCCGAGATGGTCACATGGTCGGCCCGCGCCTTCTACACGCCGGCCGCCACGGTGCCGACCCCCACCTCGGCCACCAGCTTGACGCTGATGCGGGCGGCAGGATTGACGTTCTTCAGGTCGAAGATCAACTGGGCCAGATCTTCGATCGAATAGATGTCGTGATGCGGCGGCGGACTGATCAGCCCGACTCCCGGCGTCGAATGGCGCACCCGGGCGATCACCGCGTCCACCTTATGCCCGGGCAGCTGCCCGCCTTCGCCCGGCTTGGCGCCTTGCGCCATCTTGATCTGGATGTCGTCGGCATTGACCAGGTATTCGGCGGTGACGCCGAAGCGGCCGGACGCCACCTGCTTGATCGCCGAACGCATCGAATCGCCGTTGGACAGCCGTTGGTAGCGCTCCGCCTCTTCGCCGCCTTCGCCGGTATTCGACTTGCCGCCGATCCGGTTCATGGCGACGGCCAGGGTGGTATGGGCCTCGCGGCTGATCGAGCCGAAGCTCATGGCGCCGGTGGCGAACCGTTTGACGATCTCGCTGGCCGGTTCGACCTCGTCCAGCGGCACCGGGGTGGCGGCCGGCTTCAGCACGAACAGACCGCGCAAGGTCATCAGGCGTTCGTTCTGCTCGTTGACCAGCCTGGAGAATTCACGGAAGCGGTCGCGTGAGTTGCCGCGCACCGCATGCTGCAGGGCGCCGATGGTGTCGGCGTTCCACATATGCTCTTCGCCGCGCACCCGATTGGCGTATTCGCCGCCCGCCTCGAGCATATGCCGCAGCACCGGCGAGCCGCCATAGGCGGCCTTGTGGCGGCGCACCGCTTCCTCGGCCACCTCGATGATGCCGGCGCCCTCGATCTTGGTGGCGGTGCCGGCGAAATAGGCGCCGACGAAGGCCTGCGACAGGCCGACGGCATCGAAGATCTGCGCGCCGCAATAGGACTGATAGGTCGAGATGCCCATCTTGGCCATCACCTTCAGCATCGCCTTGTCGATGCCCTTGATGAAGCGCTTGTTGAGCTCGTACTGGGAAATCGGCTCGGACAGGCCGGGACGCATGGCGTCCAGCGTCTCGAAGGCAAGATAGGGATTGATCGCCTCGGCCCCATAGCCGGCCAGGGTGCAGAAGTGATGGATCTCGCGGGCCTCGCCGGTCTCCACGACCAGTCCGACTTCGGTGCGCTTGCCTTCGTGGATCAGGTGATGGTGGACCGCGGAAGTGGCCAGCAGAGCCGGCAACGGGATGCGGTCGGGCCCCACCTTGCGGTCGGACAGGATCAGGATGTTGACCCCTTCCGACACCACGCGGCTGACCTCGGACCGCAGCCGGACGATCGCCGCCTCCATGCCGGCAGCCCCGTCGCCCACCGGCCAGGTGATGTCCAGGGTAACCGAGCGGAAGGCATTGTCGGCATGCTCGGAAATGCGGCGGATCTTTTCGAGATCGTCGTTGGTGAGGATCGGCTGGCGGACTTCCAGACGCTTCCGGTGATTGTCCTCGGGACGACCGAGCAGGTTGGGCCGCGGGCCGATCAGGCTGACCAGGCTCATCACCGCTTCCTCGCGGATCGAGTCGATCGGCGGGTTGGTGACCTGGGCGAAGCATTGCTTGAAATAGTTGTAGAGCATCTTCGGCTTCGACGACAGCACCGCCAGCGGCGTGTCGGTTCCCATGCTGCCGACTGCCTCCTGGCCGGAAACCGCCAGCGGCATCAGCAGGAACTTGATGTCTTCCTGGGAATAGCCGAAGGCCTGCTGGCGATCCAACAGGGTGGCCGGGTCGGGCGGCAGCGGCTGTCCCTTGGCCGGCAGATCCTCGAGCACGATCTGGCTCTTGGCCAGCAGCTCGGCGTAAGGATGGGCGGCGGCCAGCCCGGCCTTGATCTCGGCATCGTCGATGATGCGCCCCTGTTCGAGGTCGATCAGCAGCATCTTGCCCGGCTGCAGGCGCCATTTCTTGACGATCTTGTGCTCGGGAATGGGCAGAACGCCCATCTCCGAGGCCATCACCACCTGGTCGTCGTCGGTGACCAGGTAACGGGCCGGACGCAGGCCATTGCGGTCCAGGGTGGCGCCGATCTGCCGGCCATCGGTGAAGCAAACGGCGGCGGGGCCGTCCCACGGCTCCATCAGGGCCGCATGGTATTCGTAGAAGGCGCGGCGTTGCTCGTCCATCAGCGGGTTGCCGGCCCACGCCTCGGGGATCAGCATCATCATCGCATGGGCCAGCGAATAGCCGCCCTGCACCAAGAGCTCCAATGCATTGTCGAAGCAGGCCGAATCCGACTGGCCTTCGGGAATCAGCGGCCACAGCTTGTCGAGGTCGGCCCCCAGCAGGTCCGACTGCATGGTGTGGCGCCGGGCCGCCATCCAATTGAGGTTGCCGCGGAGCGTGTTGATCTCGCCATTGTGGCAGATCATGCGGAACGGGTGGGCCAGGCTCCATTTGGGGAAGGTATTGGTGGAGAAGCGCTGGTGGACCAGGGCCAGGGCCGAGACCAGGCGCGGATCGGTGAGATCGCGGAAATAGGGGCCCACCTGATGGGCCAGCAGCATGCCCTTGTAGACGACCGTCCGCGCCGACAGCGACGGCACGTAAAAGTCCGTCGCCTGATCGCCCAGGCTGGCCGACACGGCATGGGTCACCAGCTTGCGGATGACCAGCAGCTTGCGTTCGAAAGCGTCCTGGTCGGCCATGTTCGGGCCCCAGCCGACGAAACACTGGCGCACCACGGGTTCGACCGCCCGCACGCTCGGCCCGAGAATCGCGCTGTCCACCGGGACATCGCGCCAGCCGAGAAAGACTTGGCCCTCGGCAGCCACCGTCTGTTCGACGATGGCTTCGATGGCGGCGCGCAGCGCGCCATCCTGCGGCAGGAAGAGAATGCCGACGCCATAGGCGCCGAAAGATGGCAAGGCGATGGACAGGCGTTTGGCCTCGGCCTGATAGAGCGCATCGGGGATCTGGATGAGAATGCCGGCACCGTCGCCGGCCAGGGGATCGGCCCCGGTGGCGCCACGATGGGCCAAATTGACCAGGATCTCGAGACCCTGCTTTACGATGGCATGGCTTTTCCGGTTCTTAATGTCGACGACGAAGCCGACACCACAGGCATCGTGCTCGTTGGCCGGATCGTAAAGTCCCTGCTCTGGCGGGAAACCGTTCGAATTCATCTGCCTCAAGTCTTTCCCATTGCCGCCGCCTATGGGCGGGCTCACCTCACCCAAAGGCGTATAACAAAACCCATCAGCGAAGACACGCAAAGAATGCCCCCTCGCGTGAGGTGACAATCTTTCCAGGGCCGCCCCGACGCCGACGCCACACCTATCGGTTGCCCGGCTCGGCCAGGCGGATCGCGCCACGTGCCACTTCCCGGCACGAGACCTCCCCCCACCGGACAGCCCGACACCCTCGACCGGGGCAGACGCCAAAGGCCCGGCTGGCCACGATATGCCACCTATGGGGCAGCCGCAGCGGGGCAGCGGCACCGAAAGAGGTACCCCTTCTTTGTAGCCCTACTCCTTAGGAAAAGGCCGCTTCTAGGCTTTCGGCTTAACCCCGCATTAAGACGCAGGCCATAGCGTCGGGACGTCTTCGAAATTCGTCTCAACAGCAGGAAAGGAACGGCCGTGTCGTTTGACCGTGCCCGCCAACTCCTCGATCTCTTCAAAGCCCGGCCCCAGCGGTCGAACCTCCTCGCCGCCCCGCCCGCCGATGCGCCGGCACCCGAAATGGCCGGCCAGCGCGCCGAACTCGGCAGCGCGGTTCGTGCCTGCCGCGGCGCCATCATCGCCGCCGGGGTATTCAGCCTGTTCATCAATCTGCTGCTGTTCGCCTCGCCGCTGTACATGATGCAGATCTACGACCGCGTACTGGGCAGCCGCAATGATACGACCCTGGTCATGCTGTCGGTGGTCACCGCCGGCCTGTTCATTATCATGGGGCTGCTGGAAATGGTCCGCACCCGCATCCTGGTGCGGGCCGGCATCCGTTTCGATACCATGCTCAGCAACCGTATCTTCGCCGCGGTTTTCAGCCGGAGCCTGCGCATCCCCGGGGGCGTCGCGGCGCAGGCCCTGCGTGACCTGGACGCCGTCCGCGATTTCGTCGGCGGTGTCGGCGTCCTGGTCTTCTGCGACGCGCCCTGGGCTCCGTTGTTCATCGGTCTGGCCTTCATGCTGCACCCTGCCCTCGGCTGGGTCTCGCTGTTGGGCGCCGTGCTGATCCTGGGCCTGGCCCTGGTCAACGAGAAATTCACCCGGAAGCCGCTGAAGTCGGCGGCGCTGCACGGCATGTCGGCCAACGCTTACGCCGACGCCTCGCTGCGCAACGCCGAAGTGATCAAAGCGATGGGCATGATGCCCGGCATCGCCCGTCGCTGGCTGCACCGCCACCAGCAGATGCTGGCCCTGCAGGCCCGGGCCGGCGACCGTGGCGGCTATCTGCTGGCCGCCTCCAAGCTGGTTCGTCTGTCGCTGCAAAGCGGTATCCTCGGGGTCGGCGCCTATCTGGCGATCCATGACTCGCTGTCGGCCGGTTCGATCATGGCCGCCTCGATCATCATGAGCCGGGCTCTCGCCCCGGTGGAGATGGCGGTCGGCCAGTGGAAATATTTCGTCCATGCCCGCACGTCCTGGAGCCGCCTGCAGGAGCTGCTGACCGCGGTGCCGCCGCGGCCGGAGACGATGGCCTTGCCCGCCCCCAAGGGCGCATTGTCGGTCGAGGGGGTCTACGCGGTGCCTCCGGGAGCCAACCTGCCGGCTCTCCGGGGCGTCAGCTTCACCATCGAACCGGGCGAGGTGCTGGGCGTGGTCGGTCCGTCGGCCGCCGGCAAGTCGACCCTGGCTCGCATCATCGTCGGCGTGTGGCAGGCCCATAGCGGCGCCGTACGCATCGACGGCGCCGAGATCGCCCGCTGGGACCGCGCCGCCCTCGGCCCGCATATCGGCTATCTGCCGCAGGATGTGGAGCTGTTCGACGGCACGGTGGCCGAGAACATCGCCCGCTTCCAATCGGTCGACGCGGCGGCCGTGGTCGAAGCGGCCCGCAACGCCGGCGTTCACGATCTGATCCTGCGCTTGCCGGAAGGGTACGACACACGGATCGGCGAGGCCGGCCGCTCGCTGTCCGGTGGCCAGCGCCAACGTCTCGGATTGGCCCGGGCGCTGTACAACAACCCGGCGCTGCTGGTGCTCGACGAGCCCAATTCCAACCTCGACACCGCCGGCGAACAGGCGCTGATCGAGGCGGTGGCCAATGCCCGCCAGCTCGGCTCGACGGTGGTGGTGATTTCCCACCGGGTTTCCATCCTTGGCGCCGTCGACAAGGTGCTGGTGCTGAACAACGGCCAGGTGGAGAGTTTCGGCAAACGTGACGAGGTGTTGTCGCGCTTCGCCCGGCCGACCGTGGTCCCCCAGTCTGGCTCGCCCCATTCCGGTCAATCCTCCCATCAGACGTCGGTTCCGGCCGCCGTCGCGCAAGCCATGGTGTGAACAGATGAACAATCATTTGCCCTCCCTCACCCTCGCTCCGCTCGACGCCCCGCAGCAGGCGGCGCTCTCCAGCTCGCTGAAGAGCAGCGTCGTCGCCGGCGCCGTCATCGTCGCAGTGGCCTTCGGCGGCTTCGGCACCTGGGCCGCGGTGGCGCCGTTGGACAGTGCCGTCATCGCCCACGGACAGTTGACCGTGGAAAGCAAGCGCAAGACCATCCAGCATCGCGAAGGCGGCATCGTCAGGGAAATCCTGGTCAAGGAAGGCGACGCGGTGGTCCCCGGCCAGGTCCTGCTGCGAGTCGACGACGCCAAGGCGCAGTCCACCCTCGACGCCTTGCATGCGCAGTATGACGCCACCTTGGCCGAGCTGGCCCGGTTGCGGGCCGAGCGGGATGGCCGGGCCGTCATCGCCTTCCCATCCGAGCTGGGCGACCAGGCCGGCACCGCATCGATGATCGCCGGACAGCAGAACCAGTTCGAGGAACGGCGCAAGCGCCTCGAGGCGCAAACCTCGGTGCTCGAGCAACGCATCGCCGAGTTGAACGCCGAGATCGATGGCGACAAGGTGCAGCAGGGCGCCTTGAATCGGCAGATCGGGCTGTCGCGCAACGAACTGAAGGGCCTCCGCGAACTGGCCGACAAGGGCTATTACCCGAAGAACAAGCTGCTCGGCATGGAGCGTGACATCGCCCGCCTCGAGGGCGAGATGGGCGGCGCCGCCGCGGCCGAGGCGCGCGCCCGCAAGACCATCTCGGAAACCGACATGCAGCTGCTGGAAGCCCGCCACGCCTTCCGCGAACAGGTCGCCAAGGACCTCGACACCGCAGAGAACCGTTCCAGCGAACTGCGCCAGCAACTGGTCGCCGCCAAGGACACGGTGCATCGGCTGGACGTGGTGGCACCGGTGGCCGGCATCGTGCAGAACATGAAGGTGGCGACCACCGGGGGCGTGATCGGCCCCGGCATGGAGCTGATGGACGTGGTGCCGTCGGCGGACCGCCTGGTGATCGATGCACAGGTGCAGGCCACCGACATCGAGGCGGTGCAGAACAATCAGGCCGCCGAGGTCCGCTTCTCGGCGCTGCGGGGCCGCAGCACGCCGGTGCTGCAGGCCAAGGTGATGACGGTGTCGGCCGACCGCATCCTCGACCAGCGGACCGGCCAACCCTATTACGCCGCGCGGGTCGAGGTTTCCGACGAGCAGCTGGCCCGCCTCGACGGCCGCCACATCCAGCCCGGCATGCCGGTCGAGGTGATGATCAAAGGCGGCGAACGGACGGCTCTCGACTACATGCTGCGTCCGCTGAGCGACAGCTTCGCCACCTCGTTCAAGGAACGTTGAGCCAGGCCGTGGGGCCGGCCTGCCGTGCCGGCCCCACCCGCGCCGCGTGAAAAGATCTGAGTGGCGCCGTCTTCCAGCCGGCGTGCCGGC
>CAIOJO010000095.1 GCA_903858635.1 uncultured Telmatospirillum sp.
CACCACCGCGAAGCCCCGGCCCTGTTCGCCGGCACGGGCCGCTTCGACCGCGGCATTTAGGGCCAGCAGATCGGTCTGGCGGGCGATCTCCTGGACGATGGTGATCTTCTCGGCGATGGTCTGCATGGCATCCACCGCCTTGTTCACCGCCTCGCCCGAGGCCTGGGCGTCCTTGGCCGACTGGCGGGCGATCTTTTCGGTCTGGCCGGCATTCTCGGCGTTCTGCTTGATATTGGCGGCCATCTGCTCCATCGAGGCCGAAGCCTCTTCGGCCGCCGCCGCCTGCTCGCTCGAGCCTTGGCTCAACTGCTCGGAACTGGCCGACAGCTCCTGGCTGCCGGCGGCGACATTGTTGGCCGCCCCCGTGGCATCGGTGACCACGCGGCGCAGCTTGTCGAGCATGGTCTCCAGCGCGATCCCCAGCGTGTCCTTGTCGGACAGGCGCTTGGTCTCGATGGTCAGATTGCCCTTGGCGATCTCGTCGGCGACCACCGCGGTGGCCCGCAGGTTCCTGGTCATGTTGGCGAAGGCGATGCCCAAGGTGTCCTTGTCGGACAGGATCTTGGTCTCGACCGACAGGTTGCCCTGGGCGATCTCGTCGGCCACCGCGGCGGTGGCCCGCAGGTTCACCGTCATGCTGTTCATCGCCTTGACCAGGTCGGCGATCTCGTCGTTGGAGGACACGCTGATCTGCTGGCCGAGGTCGCCCACCGCCACCGCGTCGGCGAGACCGACCGCACGGGCCAGGCCGCGGCCGATGCTGATGGCCATCCAGGCGGCGGCGCTACAGGCCAGCAGCAGCGAGCCGAGCATGATGGCGATCAGGGTCAGGCGGGTGTTGTCGTAAAGCTGGGCGGCTTTGACCCGGCCGGTTTCCATGCGCTTGACGTTGAGGTCGACGATTTCCGCCATCTTGGCCCGCGCCTCGTTGATGGCGATCCGGCCGTCGCTGGTGGACAGTTGGTATGCGCGAGCATCGCTATCCTCGGTGGCCAATCGGCGAACCTGCTCACTGATCGGCACCCATTTCTGGAAGCGCTCCCAGAACTGCTCCAGACTGCCGCGATCCTGCTCGGGCAAGCTGCGCTGCAGGCTGTCATGGCGCTGTTGGATCTGGCCCTGCAGGGTCTCGGCTTCCTTGTCGTAGGCTTTCCGCTCGTTCGGGTCGGAAGTGAGCATGGTGTTCTTCTCGACCCTTTGAGCCATGAATGCCAGGGTGATCAGACGCTGGGCATCGCCGCTCTTGTCCCGCTCGACCAGGGCCTGCAGCGGCTCCAGGGCGCTCTGCATCGCTTGGCGGGCATCGGAGTGCGACAGCTTTCTCGCCCGGCCGGCCGAATCCGCCGCGACCAGTTCACGCACCTTGGCATGGACCGCCAGATAGCGCTCGAACGCCGCGGTGAAGGCATCCAGCTTCGGCCTGCCTTCCTCGGTGGAGATGTCGCGTATCTTTCGCTCGGTTTCGCGCAGGTCGTCGCGCAGCTTGTCGAACTGCGCGATATAGCCCTTGAGGATCTCCTCGGTGGGGGCCAGCAGCATGTTCTTTTCGGTGCGATGGATATCGATCAGCAGAGACTGGGCGTCCTCGGCCAGCCGCATTCGCGGCGCCAACAGCCCGGTGAAATCGACGATGCTGTCGTTCAAGGAGGAAAGGCCGGACATCGACCACAGTCCGGCCGCCATCAGCAGCGCCACCAACAGGCCGAAGGTGGCGACAAGCTTCAGTTTTATCGAAACACGCATGGTATTACCTCGGTGCGGCCGCAGCGGGCCGGGGTTTACTCGGTCGCGCCGAGCAGGGCGACCTCTTCGCTGGTGAACAGATGGGCAAGGTCGAAAATGATGACGAAGGCGCCGTCGCGGCGGGCGATGGCGCGGATATAGTCGGAGCGCCAGCGTACCCCCACCTCGGGCGGCGGTTCGCACTGGTCGGCGGCGATCGCCGCCACCTCGAGGACGCGGTCGGCGATGAGGCCCATCGGCTGCTCGGTGCCGCCGATCGTCACCATCAAGACGATGATGCGGGTGTGTTCGGTCGGCGGTGTCGGCGGCAACCCCAGCTTCACCCGCAGATCGACCACCGGAACCGCCCGGCCGCGCACATCGATCATGCCCACCATGAACGGCGGTGCATTGGGCACGCGCGACAGCGGCCGCATGTCCAGGATCTCGCGGACCCGCTCGACTTCGACGGCGAAGAGTTCGCGGTCGAGGCCCAGCGTCACGTACTGGGCGGATTCTCGCAAGAGGGCGGTTTCACTCATGGGTCACCTTGCGGTTGCTGGGCGGGGCCACCTGCGGGCGGCCCCGCCACCAGGCTTCAGTATTGTTCGTAGGACGAGTCGAGGCGGTCGGCCGGGCTGCCATGCTCCAGTTCGAGGGTCAGGCCGCCGCGTCCCTTGCCGTTGCCGGCCCCGTTCGCATGTCCATTCCCGAACTTCGCCTTCAGTCCGAGGCCGTTGGCCTTGCGGGCCGGGGCGGGGGCTTCGGCCGAGCGCGGCGCCGGCCGCTGGTGGGCTGTCGGTTGGGCGGCCCTGGCCGTCGGCCGGGTGGTCTCGTCGATCTGGAAGAAGGCGATGGTGGTCTGCAATTGCTCGGCCTGGGCCGCCAGTTCCTCCGAGGTGGCCGACATCTCTTCGGCGGCCGACGAATTCTGCTGGGTCACCTTGTCGAGTTGCTGGATCGCCTGGTTGATCTGTTCGGCCCCGATGTCCTGTTCGCGGCAGGCGGCGGTGATCTCCTCCACCAGCTCGGCCGTCCTCTGGATGTCGGGCACCAGCTTGACCAGCATCTGGCCGGCTTCCTGCGCCGCCTTCACCGTGCCGGTGGACAGGGCGCCGATCTCGGCGGCCGCCGCCTGGCTGCGTTCGGCCAGTTTGCGCACCTCGGACGCCACCACCGCGAAGCCCTTGCCATGCTCGCCGGCCCGGGCCGCTTCCACCGCGGCGTTCAGGGCCAAGAGGTCGGTCTGGCGGGCGATCTCCTGGACGATGGTGATCTTCTCGGCGATGGTCTGCATGGCGTCCACCGCCTTGTCCACCGCATTGCCCGAGGCCTGGGCGTCCTTGGCCGACTGGCGGGCGATCTTCTCGGTCTGCGAGGCGTTCTCGGCATTCTGCTTGATATTGGCGGCCATCTGCTCCATAGAGGCCGAGGCCTCCTCGGTCGACGACGCCTGTTCGCTGGCGCCCTGCGACAGGGAATTGGCCGCGTCGCTCGACTGCTCGCTGCCCTGGGCCACCTGATCCGCCGCATTGCGGACGTCCAGCGCGAAGCGGTTGAGGTTGTCGACCAGCATATTGATGCTGTCCTTCAGGGTATTGTAGTCGCCGCTGTAGCTGTCGGTGATCTTGGTGGTGATATCGCCGCGGCAGATCTTGTTGATGTTGCTGCCGGCCATGTTCAGCGGGACGACCACCGCCTCGAGGGTATTGTTGAGGCCTTCGACGATGCGGCGGTATTCGCCCTGATGCCGGCTGGCGTCGGCGCGCACCGACAGCCGGCCCTCGACCGCGGCTTTGACCAGCAGGTCGGCGTCGCCGACCACATTGCCGATATTGGACTTCAGCAGCATCAGCCATTCATGGATCTGATCGTCGGCCGAGGCCTTCTCCATCTTGGCATTCATGTCGCCATTGGCCATGGCGGTGACATAGGCGATCAGTTCCTGCAGCCAGGAATGTACCCCGTTGATGGCATCCTTCATGCGCTGGTGATCGCCCTTGCAGTCGAGGTCGACTTTTTCCCGCAGATTGCCGCCGCTGATCAGCCGGAGAATCCGGTTGCCCTCGCCGATCGGCAGCAGGATGGCGTCGAGCATCTCGTTGACGCCCTTGAGGATCTCGGCATAGGCCCCTTGGAAGGCGGCGGTCTCGCCGCGCTTGTCCAACTGGCCCTGGCGGCTGTACTCGATCAATTTGCCCAGCTCGGCCTGGAACTTCTGCAGGACCAGGGCGATGCCGTTGACGTTCTGCTTCATCTTCTCGTGGTCGCCCTTGTAGGTCTGGGCGATCAACTCGT
Organism: uncultured Telmatospirillum sp.; assembly: GCA_903858635.1. GTDB lineage: Bacteria > Pseudomonadota > Alphaproteobacteria > Rhodospirillales > Magnetospirillaceae > DUZF01. The sequence continues at coordinate 4,021 of CAIOJO010000095.1, forward strand.
CGATCTTGCCGCGGGCGATCTGGTCGAGGATGCGGTTGCCCTCGCCGATGGGCAGCAGGATGGCGTCGAGCATCTCGTTGACGCCCTTCAGGATGTCGGCATAGGCGCCCTGGAAGGCGGCCGTCTCGCCCCGCTTGTCCAGCTGGCCTTGGCGGCTGTATTCGGTCAGCTTGCCGAGCTCGGCCTGGAATTTCTGCAGGATCAGGGCGATGCCGTTGACGTTCTGCTTCATCTTCTCGTGGTCGCCCCGGTAGGTCTGGGCGATCAGTTCGTCGATCTTGCCGCGGGCCACCTGGTCGAGGATGCGGTTGCCCTCGCCGATGGGGATCAGGATGGCGTCGAGCATCTCGTTGACGCCCTTCAGGATGTCGGCATAGGCGCCCTGGAAGGCGGAGGTTTCGCCCCGCTTCTCCAACTGGCCCTGCCGGCTGTACTCGGTCAGCTTGCCGAGTTCGGCCTGGAACTTCTGCAGGACCAGGGCAATGCCGTTGACGTTCTGCTTCATCTTCTCGTGGTCGCCCTGGTAGGTCTGGGCGATCAGTTCGTCGACCTGGCCGTGGGCGATCCGGTCGAGGATGCGGTTGCCTTCGCCGATCGGCAGCAGGGCGGCGTCGAGGAGTTCGTTGACTGCCGTCAGGATGGCCTGGGCGTTACCGGTGGCGGCGCCGGCATTGGCCCGGGTCGCGAGGGAACCGCCGGTGATCGCCTGGGTGAGGCGCCGGATTTCCGTCAGCTCCATCGAGGGCTGGCCGCGGGTCGCGGACGATTTGAAACTGGACAGGAAAGACATTGAGGCTTCCTCCGGTTATTGGGTCGCGTTCTTGGCTGCTCACTCGGACGCGAAGATGCGGGCGATATCGGGGATGATGATGAAGTCGCTGCCGCGCTTGCCGATTCCCTTGATGAAGTCGGGGCGCCATTTCATGCCGATTTCGGGCGTGGGGGCGATCGATGCGCCGCTGATCTCGGTGACTTCATGCACCTTGTCGGTGAGGATGCCGACGATGGTCGGCTCGCCGGCCAGGTCGACCTCCATCACCACGATGCGGGTGTCGATCGAGGTCTCGGTGCGCGGCATGCCGAACTTGACCTTGAGGTCGGCCAACGGCACCACCCGGCCGCGGACATTGATCAGTCCGCCGACGAAGGCCTGGGCCCCCGGGACTTCGGTGATGGGGATGATATCCAGGATCTCACGCACGCTGTTGGCGTCGATGGCGAAGGTTTCGCCCGCCAGCCCGAAGGTGAGAGCCTCGAAGGATGGATTGTCGTTGGCTGCGGCCATGTTCCGTCTCCCTCCGGTTCAGGATGCCTGTCGCCGTTGTTCGGCCGCCTGGCCGACGGTGACCAGATGCGCCACGTCGAGGATCAGGGCGACCGTGCCGTCACCCAGGATGGTGGCGCCGGAGAAGCTCCCGACATCGGCATGCAGCTTGGACAGCGACTTGATGACCGTCTGGTGATCGCCGATCACCTGATCGACCACCAGTCCGACCCGCCGGTCCCCGGTCGAGACGATCACCACCTTCTGGTACTGGTCGGCCGGCAGTTTCGAGGCGAACAGCTCGCGCAGCCTGAGGAACGGCACCAGATCGTCGCGGATGTTGAGGAAACTGCGGCCGCTATGCTGCCGATCCTGTTCGGCCGACAATTCGACGCATTCCTCGACCGCCGACAGCGGCAGCACGTAGCGGCCTTGTCCGACGCGGACCAGCAGTCCGTCGATGATGGCCAGCGTCAGCGGCAGGCTGAGGGTGATCTCGGTGCCGCCACCGGCCGAGCTGGCCACTTCGATGCTGCCGCGCAAGGAATCGATGGTCCGCTTGACCACGTCCATGCCGACGCCGCGCCCCGACACGCTGGTCACCGTCTTGGCGGTGGACAGGCCAGGATGGAAGATCAGTTGCAGCAATTCGGTATCGCTGAGCTTGGTGCCGGCGGCAACCAGGCCTTGTTCCTCGGCCTTGGCCCGGATGCGGTCGCGATCCAGGCCGCGTCCGTCGTCCTTTATGGTGATGCGGACCTGGGCGCCCGAATGGACTGCCGACAGATGGACATGACCCTGCGGCGGCTTGCCGGCCTGGCGGCGCGCCTCGGCGTCCTCGATGCCATGGTCGAGGCTGTTGCGGACGATATGCACCAAGGGGTCGTTGAGGCGCTCGATCACCGTCTTGTCGAGTTCGGTCTCTTCCCCCGACATCGACAGCTGGACGTCCTTGCCCAGTTCCTGCGAGAGGTCGCGGATCAGCCGGCGGAAGCGTCCGAACAGCGAGCCGATCGGCACCATGCGGACGCCCATGGTGGTATCGCGGAGACCGTTCGACAGCCGCTCGATGTCTTCGGCGATCGACTTGATCTGGGCGATGTCGCCGGCGGCGATGAGCTGCTTCAGGCGCGCCTGGGCGATCACCAGTTCGCCCACCTGGTCCATCAGGCTGTCGAGCCGCTCGGCCGGCACCCGGATCGAGCTGGCGCTTGGGGCGGTGGCTTGGGCGACGGCCTTGGCGGTCTGCACCTCGTTGCGCAGATGCTTCTGTTCGGCCAAGGCCGAGCGAAGCTGATCCTCGGTCAGGGCGCCGTCCTCGAGCAGCAGGCTGCCCAGCTTCGGCTGCCGGCTGGCCGCCGCTTCGGTGACGTCGCGCCCGACCTCGCCGCGGTTGGCCAGGATGTCGCCCAGCTTGTTGGGCTCCGGCGGGACCTGTTCGATGGTAAGGGTGGCATCGTCCTGGACGAAGATGAAGACGTCGTCGATGGCCGCGCGGGGCTGTTCGGTGGTCAAGAGGACATCCCAGCCGACATAGCAGCCGCAGGGGTCCATGTCTTCCAAGGCGGGCAGACGGTCGACCTGCGTCACCACCGTGCAGGGGCCGAGACCGCGCAGCTCGTCCAACAGCAGCAGCGGGTTGGTGCCCCGCAGCATGGCGTCTTCGGACAGGCGGAAGCGGATGCGCCAGATGACGGGACCGACCGGATCGGCAGCCGCCGCGGCGCCAATCGTGGGGCCGGCCGGTGCCGCTGCACCCATCAGCTCGGCCACCTGGGCCAGCAGGCGGTCGCCCTCGGCGGCATCGGCTTCGGCCGGGTTTTCGATCAGGGCGCGGATATGGTCCTGGGCCGCCAGGGCGATTCCGACCAGGGCCGAATCGGGTGGCCGCGCGCCTTTGCGCACCTGCTCGAAAGCGTTCTCGAGATGGTGGGTGAACTTGGCCATGGCCTCGAAGCCGAACATCGAGCCCGACCCTTTGAGGGTGTGCAAGGCGCGAAATGCTGCATCCAGCAGTTCGCGGTCGTCCGGAGCCTGTTCGAGGCCCAGCAGCGCCTCCTCCAGTTGCACCAACAGATCGGCAGCTTCCTCCAGGAAGATCTGCGACGGCTGGGGGGTCTCGCTCATCCCAGCACCTTGCGCACCACGCCCAGCAACTGCTCCTGTTTGAACGGTTTGACGATCCAGGCGGTGGCGCCGGCAGCCTTTGCCTCGCTCTTCTTCGCATCGTCGGACTCGGTGGTCAGGAACAGGATCGGCACGCCCCGGTAGGAGGGCAGTTTACGCAGCTCGCGGATCAGCGACAGGCCGTCCATGTTGGGCATGTTGAGGTCGGTCAGGACCATGTTGATGCCGCCGCCTTGCGCTTTGGCCAGGGCCTCGCGGCCATCGGTGGCCTCGATCACCTCATAGCCGGCGCCAGCCAGGGTCAGTTTGACCATTTGGCGCATGCTGGCCGAGTCATCGACGCTCAGGATTGTCTTCGACATGGCTCATCCCCTGGTTGGAACCGGATCCAGGGCATGGCTGCCGGAATGGCTGGCCCGACGCTCATCCCCCCGTCAGACCGAGCCGGCAGCGAATGCCCCTGCCTCTGTATGTCTAACGGTAGCGGAGTTGTAGCGCCAATGGAAGGCAGTAAATAGGCGAATTGGCAGAGGATATGTATGTAAATCTGTGTTTTGTGTAAAATATTGTCTATATTATTACGGTGTTAACGGCTTCGTTAATTGGAACTATTAACAATTTATACTTAGGAATTAACGGCCGCTATCCATTGGTATGTTTTATCAGGCCGACATCTTGAAGAATTCGCTGTCCGCGGTTGCGTCGGAGTTCTCGCCGATGAAACCTGCTTGGCACAGGATATCGTGCAGCGGGCCGGCCGCCGCTCCGGTCAAGGTCAGGCGGCGGCCGTCGCGCGCCGCGCTGCGCCGCGCCGCCAGCAGCAATTGGATCGCCGACAGGTCGGCTTCGTTGACGGCCGAGCAATCGACCCTGATATCGCCGGGCTGGGCCAGCGCGGCGAGCAACCGGTCGCGCAGCTCCTGGGCGGTCTGCAGGGTGAGGGGGCCTTCCAGCCGGATCATGGTTTCGACATGTTCAGGTTCGGTCATGGATTCTTCCCCAGCAACGGTGTCCGCCGAGCCAACTATCCATGATAGGCGCTCCTGCAATAAATGGATAGGCGGCAAGAGTTTGAGGTCTCCCGACACCAAAGGTTGATAGTTGTTAAGACATTTACAGAAGTCGTCCGCAGGTTCTTCCTTTGGCGGCCGACCCTGTTGGATGAAACGGGCAATTTTTCCAGTGGGGCGGGCATGGCGGTGCCTGAGTCTGCGCCAGTTTTCGCGCAACATTCAGCGCGCGGCGGCCCAGTCTTCACTTTGTGGTTGTGAATTCGTAAAGAAGATCGTCCCTGGGTTCAGCGCGTGTGGTGCTGAACACCGGCCGGATAGACGAAGCCGCGGATCGGGTAGACGGTATTGCCGATATCGGCGGCGGGCTGGTACCACACCCGCACCTGGCTCCAGTCGTTGCCCGGCGATACATCCACCACCACGACGGCTTTCTCGATCTGGCCGCGCCGCCCGTGCAGCGGCGACCAGTTGGCATGATCGACCAGAATGGTTCGGCTGTTGCGCTGCGCCCGAACCACGGCGACATGGCCGTAGTGCAGGTGGCCGGTCTTCGAGAACACCATGACCGCGCCGGGGCGCGGATGGCGGCCACGGCCGTATTGGCCCTCGGCCGCTTCCCACCATTGCCAGGCATCGCCGTGCAGCTCGACGGAAGAGCTGCGTTGGACGAATTGCACGCAATTCAGATTGGCGGCATGGGCCGAGCCGGCGGCGAGGAATACGCCGGCGGCGAGAAGGGCGGCCAGGATGGGACGCCGCGTATGTCGAGTCCAATTCCACATCGTTCGACACGCTAATCGGTTTTGCTGAAGGCGTCGATAGGAAAATCGAATTAACCACTCCGAGAATGTTCCTGCGGTCGCACCGGTGCTTCACCTTGGCGCTTGCTTCGCCAGACGGCTTGGCGGATTGGACGGAAGTGACGCCCTGTGCTATGCCAGCGGCAGCTAAGTCATAAATTGCCCTCGCCGGGCGGGGCC
>CAIOJO010000096.1 GCA_903858635.1 uncultured Telmatospirillum sp.
ACCCTGCGAGCCGCCCTGCTGGCCCATCAGGCCAAGCATTCCATCAACCCCGATCTTGAACAGCACGCCAAGGCCGCGTAGCCTGTTCAGACCGTGACGCCTGCCGAGCGAATTTCAACACGGCTCGGGACAATCCCCCGCAAGCTCGGCCCCGCCGGTTTCCTCGACATCGCAGCGTTCGCGGGCGGCGGCGTAGGCGCGATCCAACTCGACCGTGCCGCGCTCGATCAGCTCGACGGCCCGGGCGATGTCGTCCAGCGACACCTTGCCGTCCTTCGCCACTTCGCCAAGGACCGCCTGGAGGACGCGGAGGGCAATGGATGCTGCGGCGCGCGATGCGGAAACCGGATTGGGCATGTTGGCTCGGAAGCTCGGGACCTTCATCCACTTTAGTTAAAGCGATTACAAGTGTTAAGCGAATAGCGAATGACATGGGGCGCCGGGCCGCCACCTCCAACGGCTCATCGGCCGGCGGAGAAGGAGAGCCGGCTGGCCGGCGCGACCTGGCATTCCCATGTCTCCTCGCACCGCGCTTCAGGAGCAAGGGGCATGTCAGAACGGTCGAGGGGATGGATCCGGGCGGCCGTCGCCGTTGTCATACTGCTGGTCGTGGCAATGGTTGCGGCGCCATTTCTGGTGCCGGCCGACGCCATTCGCGACCGCGTGATCGTCGCCGTCCGCGACGCCACCGGCCGCGATCTGGCGATCAAGGGCGGGGTCTCGGTGTCGGTCATCCCGGTGCTCGCCGTCTCGGCCAAAGACGTCACCTTGTCGAATGCGCCGTGGGCCGGTTCCCAGCCGATGGCCAGCTTGGCCGCCCTGCAACTTCGCCTCAAACTGCTGCCGCTGCTGTCGCGGCAGGTGGAGATCGCCAGTTTCGTTATCGAAGATCCGGTAATCGATCTGCGCACCGACCGCCAAGGACGAGGCAATTGGCAGTTTGGCAACGCCTCGCCCAATCCGCCTGCGGCGTCCCCGGACAATGCCGCCGAGCCGGGGCGGATACCCGAGCTGAGCCTGGGCGATGTCCGCATCGTCAACGGCCGGGTGGCCTATACCGATGGCGTCACCGGGCAAACCCAGACCGTCGACCAGATCAACCTCAAGGCCAGCTTGGCCAATCTCGACGCGCCGCTGAAGCTGGAGGGTTCGGCCCATTGGCGGGACCGCAAGACCGATCTGTCGCTCGCCGCGGACCAGGCGAGGGGCCTGTTGCTAGGCGGCTCGCCGGTTGCCCTGAGCCTGACTTCCGACCTGCTGCGGCTGGCCTTCAAGGGCAATATCGGCGGATCCGCCGGGACAGGCCAGCTCGACCTGGCGATCCCGTCGCTGCGCAATCTCGCCGCTTGGATCGGCACCGCGCCGGCCGACCTGCCGCCGGAGGGGTTGGGTGCGGCGACGCTCAAATCCAATCTCGCCCTGTCCGGCAAGCGCCTGGCGTGCAGCGATCTGCAGCTTTCCCTGGACGCGACCAAGGCAGTTGGCCAACTGACCGTCGACGCCAGCGGCCCGCGGCCGGCGCTGCGCGGCCAATTGGCCTTCGACCGGCTGGACCTCTCGCCCTATCTGCCGGCCGGCTCGTCGGGCGGCAAGGCGGCGCCGTCCGACCACGGCTGGAGCGACCGTCCGATCGACGTTTCGGCCCTGAAGGCGGCCGATCTCGACGTCGGCCTGTCGGCCAATTCGATCGTGGCGCGGAAGCTCGAGACCGGCAAGACGGCGCTGAAGATACAGCTCACCGATGGCCGGCTGGCTATCGAACTGGCCGAAATGGCCCTCTACCAGGGGAACCTGAACGGCCGGTTGGCGCTTGATGGTTCGGGGCCGATCCTGGGCGCCGAGGCCAATATCACCCTGTCGCAGTTGCAAGCCGAACCGTTGCTGCAGGCCCTCGCCGGGGTCGATGTGCTGACCGGCGCCGCGGCCGGAGAAACCAGCCTGGCCAGCCGGGGCCGCAGCCAGCAGGAGCTGGTCCAAGGGCTGGACGGCAAGGGGCGTCTCGCCTTTACCAACGGGGTGATCAAGGGGGTCGACCTCGGTGCCTTGATTCGTAATGTCGCCCAGGGCCTCAGCGGGGCGGCCAGCGGCGACAAGACCGAGTTCACCCAGTTATCGGGCAGCTACACGATTTCCCGCGGCATCCTCAAAAACACCGATCTGGCATTGCTGGCGCCATTGTTCCGCCTGGCCGGGGCCGGTAACGCCGATTTGCCGCACCGCTCCCTCGACTACCGTCTGGTGCCCGAGCTGGCAGCCACCGCCCAGGGCCAGGGCGGCGCCAAGAACGTCGCTGGTCTGAGCGTGCCGGTGCTGGTCCGCGGCCCGTGGGATAACCTGACCTACACGCCGGATCTCGCCGCGATGGCCAAGGGCCGGGTGGGCGGCGAGGCCGGGGCCCTGCTCGACGCATTGGGGGGGAAGGGTTCGCCGCAACAGGCGCAGGTCCCGAACGCCGACAAGCCGGCCCGCGGGTTGCCCTTCCCGCTGCCTTTGCCGGGCCTCCCCGGTCTTGGGCGATGATGGTGTCAGCCTAGCTGCCGCAAAATGACCTGAAGGCCCTGGTCGATGCTCGGGCGCAGAGTGGCCAGGATCAGGTCGGCTTGCTCCAGTCGCTGGTCGCGAAAATCCAGTTCGAGGGCGCGGCACAACGCTGCCGCCCCGGCCAGACCGATCGAGGCGCAGGACCCCTTCAGGCTGTGCGCCGCGTCGCTGCGGTCCGTCCCCGTCTTTGCGCGGTCGAAAAGGATGTCGATGACGTCGCGATTGCCGTCGAGGAATTGCTCGATGATGCTGCGCATCACCTCGTCGCCGAGTTGCTCCCGCAATTCGCCGAGCAGGGCCTGGTCGATGGGGGGGCCGTCAGCGTTCATCCTCGGCGTCCGGGTTGGGGCCAGTCGGTCAACGGGCCGCGGTCAGCGGCACGTAACATTGATAGGTGAGGACCGCGTACTCCGGCAGGGTGTCGTCCTGCATCTCATGCGGACGCTCGCGCGACAGCAGCTGCGACAGCTTGCCGCGGGTCGAACAGTAATAACGCGCTGCCACAGCCGTGTCGGCCGTGCTTGGGCCAAAATAGGAATCGCTGGCAAGGATCACCAGGGTATCGCTGCCGACGGCCGTCACGGCGGTCGCGACCGGCACGGCCGGCGGAGCTTCGGCGCAGCCCGCCAAGAGTCCGGCGACGGCGGCGAGCAATGCGGCTTTCCTCATGGCCTAGGACCTCCTGCGTTGGCGGCACGACTCCCGAAGACCGGGTCACCTTGCCAAGGTATCGCGCGGCTCCCATTGGTGCAACTCCCCCCGACATTCCCCACCGCCGAACGGGCGCCACAACGGGCCGTCGATCACTCGTCCGGCGAACCAGGGTCATCCCGGCGGCTAGTCCGGCCGAACCTTGCGGAACAGCGGGGCGACAGCGGTGGCGGCAGCGCCTATTTGCCAGCACGACCGCCGGCTCTTCCGTCACGGACCAGCGATAACAAGGCAGAGGGTGAGAGCCTGGATGATCTGTAGCCGCGAATTCTCCGCCGCGCCGCTGTTCGCGCGTCTCGAACGGCGGTTTGGCGCCCCGGCCGCGGCGCGCGGTCTGGAACTCCGATTGGTGTCCAGCACCGCCCGGCTGCGCACCGATCCGATCCTGTTGGTGCAAATCCTCGATCAACTGGTGGCCAATGCGATCGCTTACAGCGATGGCGGGCGCGTCCTGGTGGGCGGCCGCCGTCGCGACGACATGCTGTGGATCGAGGTTTGGGACACCGGTCGTGGCCTTGGCCAAGAGCAATGCCAAAGGCTGCTGGCTCCGGCCGCGGACGAGGCGATGGAAATCAACCAGGGAATCGGTCTGGCCGCCGTCGGGCGATTGGCGCGCCTGATGCGCCTGCCGGTCAAGGTGGCGTCGGTGACCGGCGGTGGCACCCGCATCGCCATCCTGGTGCCCGTGGTCGACGGAGGGCCGTGGGGCGCCTTCGGCCTGGTACAGCGTCGCATGGTGGTGGTCATCGACGACGACGAACTGGTTCTCGAAGGGATGCGGATGCTGCTCGAGGCCTGGCGTTTCGATGTGGTGGCGGCGTTCACCGGGGAAGAAGCGCTGGCCCATCTCAAGCGGATCGGGCGGCGACCCTCCGGCATCATTGCCGATTACCAGCTGCGCTCCGGCCGTACCGGTGCCGAGGCGGTCAGCCGCATCTGCGATTTCTACCAATCGACCATTCCCGCCATTATCATCACCGGCGATACCCTGGCCGGGCGCCTCTGCGAAGCCGAACGACAGGGCGCGGTGATCCTGCAGAAGCCGGTCGCCGCCCCGCATCTGCACAACATTCTGGCGCAAACCCTGGAACGACGTCTCTCGGGCGTCTGAAATGCACGCCGTAATCGCCATTTGGTGGAGAATCCCATTCGCTCTTCGGCTCGCCATGCCTATCTTATGGGTAAGCGGATGCGCGATTGGGGGCTATGGCTATGGCGACGCACGAGGTTTTGGACCGTCGGGTCTACGCGGAAGGCGAGGTGATCTTCAAGGAAGGGGATGTCGGCCGCCGCTGCGCCTATCTGGTGGAAAGCGGGCGGGTCGAGATCAGCAAAAACGGGGCGGATGGCCATGCGATGGTTCTCGGCTACATCCCGCAAGGCGGTATTTTCGGGGAAATGGCCCTGGTCGACAACAAGCCGCGGATGGCCAAAGCGCGGGCGGTCGACGCGACGACGGTGATCATCGTCACCGAGGCGGCCCTCGAGCAGAAACTGCGCAAGACCGATCCCTTCATCCGCGGCCTGCTCAACATCTTCGTCCGCAACATTCGCGACATGGCCGACAAGATGACCAACGCGACCGGATGAGCCGGCGATGTCTGCCGGGCGGGCCAGTTTCGAGATCCAGCTGCTGCGTAGCGGTGACCATTGGGTGACCGAAGCGATCCGCGAAACCGAGAGCGCGGCGCGGGCGGTGGCGAAGACTGTGTTGGCCAAGCGCGAAGCGGGCGGCGTTCGCATCGTCCGCAATTGGCAGCGGGCCGATGGTATCATCACCGAAACCGTCATCTTCACCGAGACCTGCGACGACGTTTCGCCCAGAGTGAACATTGTTCCAATCGATGAAGCCCCGTATTGCAAGCGCACCCACGAGTATTACCGCCTGGAAAGTCGCAGCACGATCAACCGGCTGTTCCGCAAGTACATCGAGAAGGTCTACCTGACGCCGACCGAGCTGATCCATAGCTACAAGGCGCTTAAGAAGGTTCAGGAGGTGGACACGCTGTTTCCCGCTGCGGTCGACCGGGTGGCCACCATTCAGGCCAAGGCGGTGGGCGAAGAGAGCAAGGGCCGCCGCGAAGAGGTCTATCGCGCCGTCGCCCAGATGACCCAGAAGGCGCGGCGGGCCGAGGAACATCCCAATCTTCCCCGGTTGAAGGGCCATGACTTCGACAAGATCGTGGCCCGGCTGGAGGCGATCGCCCCACCCGACGAAATCGACTACTACGCCCTGGTGGTCCTGTCCCGCGAACTGATGGAGCACCGCAGTTGGCTGGGCAAGCTCGAGCGGTTGGTGGAATTGACCAATCCCAAGCTGCGCCAGGAGGTCTTGGCGCTGCTGGACGGCGTGTTCGCCGATTTGCTCGGGGTGCCGACGGCGCTGCAGGACGTGCTTGGCTACCAGCGCAACCTGGCGCATGCGCTATGCGCCATCGCCGATCTGTGCGAGGGGCGTTTCGCCGCCGAGCGGAGCGATGCGCGCGAGCAGATCGCCGTGCTTAATCCCCTGCTCGCCGAAGGCAAACTGGAAGACACCCGCAAGGCCTTGGTGGAACGCCTGCAACGCCAATTGGCCAGCGGGCAAGCCCTCAACCGCAGCGACCCGTCGCGCGAGCGGGAAGCATTCCGCGAGGTGGCCGAGCGCCTGTTCCGTCCGGAGGGCTTCCTGGGTGGTCCGGAGACGGCCGAGGCGCTGACGCGGCGCTTCGTCTATCTGCAGGAGAGCGGCGGCAAGAAGGGCTTGCAGGACGCGGTGGGCGGCGTGGTATCGCTGATGCCGGATTCGCTGTTCCGCATCGTCTACCTGACCCAATTGGCGGCCAGTCCGTTGGGGGCCGAACTGATGGGGCCGATCCTCGGGATGCTGCGCGGCGTCCTGGGGGCCGGCGGGGCCAATGCGCTGGTTCCTTCCAGCTGGTCGGTCAAGGACAAGCTGTTGCGGATCACCCGCCTGTTCGATTGCATCGGCGGGGCCGAAGCCCTGCCTGAGGACGGCCGGCGGGCGCTGCTGGACATCCTCGACAACCTGCTGACCGAATACATCAAGCGCGAGGGGATCATCGAGAAGCTCGACGACCCCGCGGCCAAACTGCGCGACCGGGCGACCCGTCTCCTGGAGTTCTGCGCGGCGCGGGTCCTGCCGACCGGCAGCAAGGCGCATCGCCAGGCACGGCTGCGCGTCATCGAACTGTTGAAGCAGCCCAACTTCGAGTGGCATTTCGTCGAGGATGTCGCCAACCCGGCCACCCGCGAGGAGATGCTGCGCGCGTTGCACGCCTTGCTGGCCCGCGGTGGTTTCGGCTGACCGGCCCGGCCCGAATATTTTTGTGCACTGCATTACCCCTCGCCAACTAGGGCTTTTCTTGGCAGTATGAACAGCGTTCTCCCTTGGGCTTGACAGGGGGGGGCGGCCTGCCTCTTACGACCGCCCGGAGGGTTCATGGCGCCAAATATCGGCAGCAAGGTCATCCTTGATCGGAGCGGGCTTGACCGGCTCATCGCCGATCTGCGGGGGCGCGGCTACCGGGTGATCGGCCCGGTCCTGGCCGACAGCGCTGTGATCTACGACGAAATCCAATCCGCCGCCGATTTGCCGGCCGGCTGTCGCGACGACAGCGAAGCCGGGACCTATCGCCTCGACCAGACGGGCGAGCCCTGGCTGTTCGGCTATACCTTGGGCGTGCAGGGCTGGAAGCGGCATCTCTACCCGCCGCGCCAGCGGCTGTTCCGGGCCGAACGGGGGGAGCGCGGCTTCCGTCTGCTGGACGACCAGGAGGTGGAGGCGCCCCTCGCCTTGCTGGGCGTCCGCGCCTGCGAACTCGCCGCCATCCAGGTGCTGGACGGCGTCTTCGATCACGAGGGCTTTACCGAGCCCGGTTACCTCCGGCGGCGGCAGAACGCCTTTATCGTCGCCGTCGAATGCGGCCATGCCGCGGCCACCTGCTTCTGCGCTTCGGCCGACACCGGTCCGGCCGTGGGCCAGGGCTACGATCTGCGGCTCAACGAGATCGCGGGGCAGGGGAACTGGCTGTTCGTGGCCGAGGCGGGGAGCGAGAAGGGGTTGGCCGTCCTGGCCGAACTGCCGAGCCGGCCGGCATCGCCGGACCAGATCGCCGCCGCCGCCGCCCAGCCGCAGCAAGCCGCCAGCCAGCAGAGCCGCCAGTTGAAAGACGATGCCGCACGGGTGCTGGCGGTTTCGACCGAAAGCCCCTATTGGGACAAGGTGGCCGAACGCTGTCTGACCTGCGGCAATTGCACGATGGTTTGCCCCACCTGCTTCTGCACCTCGGTAGAAGACGTCACCGACCTGGCGGGCGATATCGCCGAACGGTGGCGCCGCTGGGACAGCTGCTTCACCCTCGACTACTCCTATATCCACGGCGGCAATGTGCGGTCCAAGGCGGCTTCGCGCTATCGGCAATGGATTACCCACAAGCTTGCCACCTGGCATCACCAATTCGGCAGGTCCGGCTGCGTCGGCTGCGGACGCTGCATCGCCTGGTGCCCGGTGGGCATCGACATCACGGCGGAAGTCCGTGCCCTGGCCGACGCCGAACGAGGGAGATGACCATGGTGCAAATCGACGATCTGGGCCGCATCATCGACGAACATCCCTTCTTCCGCGGCATCGACGCGAAGCTGCGCGCCCTCTTGGTGGGGTGTGCCGCCAACGAGCGGGTCGAGGCCGGCAAGTACCTGTTCCGCCAGGGCGCCCCGGCCGACTCCTTCTACCTGGTTCGGCATGGCAGCCTGGCCATCGAGACCCATGCCCCGGGCCGTCCGGTGATTACCGTGGAGAGCGTGGGCGAAGGGGAAATCATCGGCTGGTCGTGGCTGGTCGCCCCCTACCGCTGGACTTTCGACGCCCGTGCGGTGACGTTACTCCGGGTGTTGAGCTTCGACGCCACCTGCCTGCGCGGCAAAATGGACGCCGACCCGGTGCTGGGCTACGAGGTGCTGCGCCGCTTCGTCCCGGTGATGGGGCAAAGGCTGGCGGCGACGCGGCTGCAACTGCTTGATCTTTACGGCAAGCAAAAGGGTTGAACGATGATTGCCCTGCCGGCCGATCCGATGCTGCCCCGCCTGTTCGACGTCCTCAAGGTGAAACGTGAGCTGGCGGACACCTTTACCCTCGAATTGAAGTCCGACGGCGGCGGTTTCGGCTTTCAGGCCGGGCAGTTCAACATGCTGTACGCCTTCGGCGCCGGCGAAGTGCCGATCAGCATTTCCGGCGATCCCGGCAAGCCGGGCACGCTGGTGCATACCATCCGCGCGGTGGGCGCGGTGACCGAGGCGATGGGACGTCTCAAACCGGGCGATACCTTGGGTGTGCGCGGTCCTTACGGCACTCCTTGGCCGGTCGAGCAGGCCTTCGGCGACGATTTGGTGATCGTCGCCGGCGGCGTCGGGTTGGCGCCGTTGCGGCCGGCCATCTATCAGGCGCTGGCCAATCGCGAGAAATTCGGGCGGGTGAGCATCCTGTACGGCGCCCGCAGCCCCGAGGACATCCTGTTTCGCAAGGAGCTGGAGCAGTGGCGCGGCCGCTTCGACCTCGAGGTGCTGGTCACCGTCGACCGGGTGAGCGGCAATTGGGGCGGCAATGTCGGCGTGGTCACCAAGCTGGTGGCCAAGGCCGGCTTCGACCCGATGGACACCACCGCCTTCGTCTGCGGTCCCGAGGTGATGATGCGCTTCGCCGTCGACAGCCTGGAAAAGCGTGGCGTATCCACCGACAAGATCCATGTGTCGATGGAGCGCAACATGAAATGCGGGTTGGGCGTCTGCGGCCACTGCCAATGGGGGCCGCATTTCGTCTGTCGCGACGGCCCGGTGTTCCACTTCGACGAGATCGCCGGCCTCTTCTCGGTGCGGGAGTTGTAACGATGGCCCAGCCGAAGAAGCCCAAACTGGCGGTGTGGAAGTTCTCGTCCTGCGACGGTTGCCAATTGTCCCTGCTCGACTGCGAGATGGAGCTCCTGGCGATCAGCGAGGCGGTCGACATCGCCTATTTCCTCGAGGCGACGCGCCGCGTCAAGAAGGGACCTTACGACATCTCGCTGGTCGAGGGGTCGATCACCACGGCGCATGATGCCGAGCGGATCAAGGAGGTGCGGCGCCTGTCCGGCACCCTGATCACCATCGGCGCCTGCGCCACCGCCGGCGGCATCCAGGCGCTGCGCAACTTCAAGGACGTCAAAGGCTTCATCGACCGGGTCTATGCCCATCCGGAATTCATCGACACCCTGTCGACGTCGACCGCCATCGCCGACCATGTGCCGGTGGATTTCGAACTGCGCGGCTGCCCGATCAACAAGGCGCAACTGCTGGAGTTGATCAACGCCACCTTGAACGGGCGTAAGCCGAATGTCCCCCGCCACGCCGAATGCGTGGAATGCAAGACGCAGGGCACCACCTGCGTGGTAGTGGCGAAGGGTGAACCCTGCCTGGGCCCGGTGGTGCAGGCCGGTTGCGGCAATCTTTGCCCGCAGCACGGGCGCGGCTGCTACGGCTGCTTCGGACCCATGGAGTCGCCCAACACGGCGGCCCTGGCCGCCCGCTTCGCCGCGCTTGGCCTCGACCGGCGCGACATCGAGCGGCAGTTCCGCAGCTACAATGCCAATGCCCCGGCGTTCCGCGAGGAGAGCGAAGCCCATGACCAGCCGAGCCGTTCATGACTAGCCGAGTCATCAAGGTCGACGCGCTGGCTCGCGTCGAGGGCGAAGGCTCGCTGCGGGTGCGCATCAAGGACGGACATGTCCAGCAGCTCGAGTTCGGCATCTTCGAGCCGCCCCGCTTCTTCGAGGCGTTCCTGGTCGGTCGCGACTTCCGCGAAGTGCCCGATATCACCGCCCGCATCTGCGGCATCTGTCCGGTCGCCTACGAGATGGGGTCGATCCAGGCGATGGAACAGGCACTGGGAATCACTGTGCCCAAGCCGATCCGCGATCTGCGCCGGCTGGTCTATTGCGGCGAATGGATCGAGAGTCACGCCCTGCACGTCTATCTGCTGCATGCGCCGGACTTTCTCGGCCTGCCCGATGCCCTCGAACTGGCCAAGGCCGACAAGGCGTTGGTGCAGCGGGCGTTGCGTCTCAAGAAGATCGGCAACGACATCCTGGACGTCATCGGCGGCCGCGCGGTGCACCCGGTCAACCTCAAGGTCGGCGGTTTCTACCGGCTGCCCAAACGGGCCGAGCTGAAGGCGCTGACCGAGGACCTGAAATGGGCGGTCGAAGAATCGCTGG
The DNA here is from genome assembly GCA_903858635.1 of uncultured Telmatospirillum sp. GTDB lineage: Bacteria > Pseudomonadota > Alphaproteobacteria > Rhodospirillales > Magnetospirillaceae > DUZF01. The sequence continues at coordinate 10,500 of CAIOJO010000096.1, forward strand.
CCACCGTCCGCCTGGTGGGCGGCTTCGAGTTTCCGGCCCTGGAGCAGGACTACCATTTCGTCGCCCTGCGCCACCCCGACGAATACGCCATCCACGAGGGACGCGTCGTATCCAATCGCGGCCTCGACATTCCGGTGCCGCATTTCCTCGATCATTTCGACGAGGAGCATGTCAAGCATTCCAATGCCCTGCACGGCGTCATGAAGAATGGCCAGGGGCCCTACAAGGTGGGGCCCCTGGCCCGCTACGCCATCAACCATGACCGCTTGTCGCCGATCGCCCGCGAAGCGGCGGCGGCGGCCGGTCTGGGCCCGGTGGTGCGCAATCCGTTCCAGTCGATCGTGGTGCGGGCGGTCGAACTGGTCCAGGCCTGCGTCGACGCGCTGGCGCTGATCGACGGCTACGAAGCGCCGGATGCGCCGGCGGTGCCGGTCGAGCCCCGGGCCGCGGTCGGTCACGGCTGCACCGAGGCGCCGCGCGGCATCTGCTACCATCGCTACGAAATCGCCGACGATGGGGCGGTGGTGTCGGCCCGCATCATGCCGCCCACCGCACAGAACCAGAAGATCATCGAGAGCGACTTGTTGAAGGTGGTGGAGGCCAATCTGGCGCTGTCCGACCAGGCCCTGCAGTGGCGCTGCGAACAGGCCATCCGCAACTACGATCCCTGCATCTCCTGCGCGACGCACTTCCTCAAATTGACGGTCGAACGCGATTGAGTTTGCACCAGACGTTGGTCATCGGCGTCGGCAATGCCTGGCGGCGTGACGACGGCGCCGGGCCGGCGGTCGCCGAGACCCTGGCGGCAATTCCCGGGGCGCGGTGCCGGGTCTTGGTGGGCGAAGGCACCGAACTGATCGAAGCCTGGAGCGGTGAAGGCCGCGTCATCGTCATCGACGCCATGCGCTCGGGTGCTCCCGCCGGTACCTTGACCCATTTCGACGCGGCGGCCGCGGCGTTGCCGGCGGCGGCCTTCTGCAGCCTCAGCCACCGCTTCGGCCTGGCCGAAGCCATCGAAATGGCCCGCGTCCTCGGGCGGCTGCCGGAACGGCTGGAGGTTTGGGGCGTCGAAGCCGGCGATCTCGGCCAGGGCCCCGGCCTGACCCCGCCGGTGGCAGCCGCGGTGGCAATCCTGGTGGACCGGCTGGCCGGCGAACTGCGCAACCCGGGCGACGACCGGTAGTCAGGAAACGGCCGGACGGATCGCCGCCTGGCGTCGCAGCGCCGCCTCGACGGCTAGGCGCAATTGTTCCGGTCGGTAGGGCTTGGTCAGTACGGTGACCGCCGGACTCGGCAGCTCGTCGGAGCCGACCACGGTGCCGGTGGCGATGATCACCTGCAGATCGGGGTGCCGGCGCAGGGATTCCCGCGCCAAGGCCAAACCGTTCATGTCGGGCAGCTTGACGTCGGTCAGCAGCAGATCGACCCGTCGCGGTCCACCGAGCAGGGCCAGCGCATCGGCCGCGGTTCCGGTGGCGATGGTCTCGTAGCCCAACACGTCGAGGGCTTCGGTCATCACCTGGCGCAACAGGGCCTCGTCTTCGACCAGCAGGAACAATGGCCTCGGCGGCTGGCAGTCGGCCCCGGCGACCGTTGGTTCGGCGGTGGGGCGGCCAGCCGGCTCGACCACGCCGCCGGCGATTGCCGCCGGGCTGCCCTTGGCACCCTGATCGAGGGCGCTGCGGATGGCCCGGGTCAGGTCGGGCAGGCGATAGGGTTTGCTCAACAGCATCACCCCCTCGTCGAGGCGGCCGTGATGGACGATGGCATTCACCGTGTAGCCCGACGTGAACAAGACGGGGAGCCCGGGCAGCAATGCCTTGGCCTTTTCAGCCAGGCCGCGGCCATTCAGGGTGCCCGGCATCACCACATCGGTGAACAACAGGTCGATCTTCTCGCCGCGGGTCAGGAATTCGTATGCCAGATCGCCGTTCGGCGCGGCCAGCACCCGGTAACCCAGTTCGGCCAGCTGGTTGACCACGCCGGCCCTGACCGCGTCGTCGTCCTCGACCACCAACACGGTTTCGCCATTGCCGCGGGTCAGGCGTTCGGCTTCGGTCCGCCGCGCCGTTTCACCTTGCTGGGTGCGCGGCAGGTAAAGCTTGATTGTGGTGCCCTGGCCGGGTTCGCTGTAGATCTTCACATGGCCGCCCGATTGCTTGGCGAAGCCATAGACACTCGACAGCCCCAGGCCGGTGCCCGATCCTTCCGGTTTGGTGGTGAAGAACGGTTCGAAGGCCCGCTCGACCACTTCGGTGCTCATGCCGGTTCCGGTGTCGGTGACCGCCAGCATCACGTATTGGCCGGCTTTCACGTCCTGATGCTGCAGGGCGTAGTGGGCATCGAGATGGACATTGGCCAGTTCGATGGTCAATTTGCCACCGCTCGGCATGGCGTCGCGGGCATTGATCGCCAGGTTCAGCAGCGCGTTCTGCACCTGGTTGGGATCGGCCAGGGCGGTCCACAGGCCACCGATCTCGACCATTTCGATCTGGATCCCTTCGCCGAGGACCCGGCGCAGCATCCCCGTCATGTCGCGGACCAGGCGATCGGTGCGCAGCGGTTCCGGCTGCAGCGGATGACGGCGGGCGAAGGCCAGGAGCTGGCCGGTCAGGCGGGCGCCCTGTTCGGCCGCGGCGACGCTATCCTTCAGATAGCCGGCCATCCCATGGCTCCGTCCCAGTAGGTTCAGGGCCAGGTCGAGATTGGTCAGGATGATCTGCAGCAGATTGTTGAAGTCGTGGGCGACGCCGCCGGTCAACTGCCCGATCGCTTCCATCTTCTGCGATTGTCGGGCCCGAGCCTCGGCCGCCTGCGTCCGCCGCTCGGCTCTGAGCAGCAGGACAAGAACCGCCAGGATGGCCGCACCGGTCGCCCCGACGAAGGTGTAATAGGTGACCCAGGATACCCATTCCTCCTCGTCGGCGGCTGCCGTCCGCCGGGCCAGCAGGCCGCGTTCGTCGTCGATGATCTGGTCGACCAGGTCATGGACGGCCTGCAGCGGCAGCTGGTCGTTGTCCCCAGGCGCGAAAGCCTGCCGGGTTGCTTCGCCGCTCACGGTTGGGTTGTTTATCGCCTCGGCCAGGATGGCCATGCGGCGGGAGACGGCGCCGCGCAGCCCGTCGATGCGCGCCAGCTGAGTTGGATTGTCGGAGGTCAGCCGGGCCAAACCGTCGAGCTGGCCGGGGATCGCGTCGCGTTTGGATTCGAACTCGGACCGGTAGCGCGGCGAGCCGCTGATGACGTAGCCGCGGGCGCCGGCGTCCGCCTCTTCGATGGCAACCAAGACTTCGTGGGCATGGTTGAGAACCTGGTAGGTATGTTCCACCACGTCCTGGCTGGCGGCCGCCGCCACCTTATAGGCATGGCTCATATAGCCGACGGCGGTGAACATCAGCGCCAACAGGGTAAATATAATGACGGTCCCGCCGGACGCGATTCGCCCCATGGTTCCCCTTGCATGCGCTGTTCGCGTTCATTAGCTGCCAGGAACTAGACTAATGTCAAAACAGCGGGTGTCCAAGCCACACCCTTGGGTTAGATCGTTTCGCTCTCGCCGATCGGCAAGCCCTCCACTTTCGCGCCGACGGCTAGGCCGATTGCCAGCGCCTTAGGCAATAGTCATAGGGCAGGAAAGCCGCACCCGGCGCCGGGCAAGACAGGCGGATTAGCCGGTGACCAGATGCAGGCGGCGGTCGAACACGCCGAGCGCTTCGTCGAGGCTGTCGACGCGGCACAGCTTGCGCAGGCCGCAACACACTTCCCAGCTGCCATGGCCGTCGGCGGCGGCATGCTTGGTGACGGTGTACAGAGGACGTTCCAGGGCGCGGCGGAACACGGCGAAGACGGCGCGCCCCGGTTGTTGGGCGATGGCGTAATCGCGCCAATCGCCAGCGGCCACGCGCTGGCTGTAAAGAGCGAGCAGTCGGCAGAGTTCGGAGCGGTCGAAATGAACCAGCGGAACCCCGCCGCAGCGTCGTCCGCCGATGCGTAATACCTCGGTCATGAGGCAGCCTCGCCGCTGTCCCGGTTGCCGATATATTTCAGCAACCGGCCGGCGGCGTCTAGAGCCGATTGCGTTCTTACGGAATCGACGATTAAGCCCGAGCGGCGCCTGAGCCATTGAAAAGGCGGAGCCTTTTCACACTGAAGACTCGAGAGTGGATCGCCTGTGAACGCGAACGGCTCTCGTGGTTCGATCGCTCCGGGGGCGGCTGGTCAGCGGGCGGTGATGGGAATTTGGTCGAGGCGCGTGCCGTAAAGCCGCGCCGCGTCGAAATCGAGGGGGCGATCGTAGCAGCTCATGGTCGCCAGGCTCTTGTAGCAATAGGTGACGCGTTGCAGGAGGGGAACCACCTGCGGCTTGTCGACGCAGTAATGGTCGCCCTTGGAGGCGCGAATGGTCGAACAGTCCTGGCCGGTCACCCAGGAGACCAGGTGGTCGTCGACGGTCTTCTGGGTGTTGATCACGGAAACGGCGTCGAGCACCACGAAGCTGGCCAATCCCGGCCCGACCATGGCGTCGCCCGTCGCTTCGATGCTCTTGCAGGCGCCGAGCGCCAGAAGTGCTATGCAGGAGAACAGGAAGCGGCTCATTGCGGCATCGCCCAGGACAGTCTTCGTCACCGATTGTATACCCCACTTCGGGTTAAGAGAGAGTCAACGGGACGGGCGCACAAAGGGAGTAGGCGACCGCTGCCGTGTTTTCGGGCCCATGACAAAATGGAGCCCTGCCTCGGGCGTATTGCGGGTGCGGCGCCTTTAGGGAATAACCATAGGCAAAGGAGACGACAGATGGGCGTCGAGACGCCGTTGTGCGAATTCGGATGGCAGGCCCCCGATTTTCATCTCGAAGGCATCGACGGGCGCCGCTGGAGCCTCGACCAGGCCAGGGGACCCAAGGGCACGCTGGTGATGTTCCTGTGCAACCACTGCCCCTACGTTCAGGCGGTAATCGATCGGCTGGTCTGCGACGTCGGCGAATTGCGGGAGCTGGGAATCGGCTCCATCGCCGTGATGAGCAACGATACCGAGGCCTATCCCGAAGATTCTTTCGTCCATATGAAGCAGTTCGCCGCGCGGCACGCCTTTACTTTTCCCTATGTGATCGACCCCAGCCAGGCGGTGGCGCGCGCCTATGACGCCGTCTGCACGCCGGATTTTTTCGGCTTCGATGCCGGTCTCGGCCTGCAATACCGGGGGCGCCTCGACGCTTCCCGCAAACAGGTTTTGCCCGATGCACGGCGCGAACTGTTCGAGGCCATGCGGCAAGTCGCCGAGACCGGGCACGGCCCCACCGAGCAGTGGCCCAGCATGGGGTGTTCGATCAAATGGCGCGGTTAGCGCAGATGCGCGCCGGGATGGCGCCGGCCAGCGTCAACAGGGCTCCGAATCCAGGTTAACGAGCCGGTAGCCCAAGGATCGCGGCGAGGTATCGCACATCCCAGCCGGCGGCCTTTCGCCTGAGCTTGATGGATTTTTTGTCGGCGACGGCGCGGACGAGGTTGATGGCGTAGTGCCT
>CAIOJO010000097.1 GCA_903858635.1 uncultured Telmatospirillum sp.
CGATCATCGCGTGCTGGACCAGTCCACGCGCGAGATCGTCAACACCGCCAAGCGCACGGGTGCGACGGTGCGGGGGCCGATTCCGTTGCCCACCCGCATCGAGAAGTTCACCGTGAACCGCTCCCCGCACATCGACAAGAAGTCGCGTGAGCAGTTCGAAATCCGCACGCACAAGCGGCTCCTGGACATCGTCGATCCGACGCCCCAGACCGTGGACGCGCTGATGAAGCTGGATCTCGCCGCCGGCGTCGATGTCGAGATTAAGTTGTAAGGAAGAGACGATGCGATCCGGTCTCATCGCCCAGAAGGTCGGCATGACCAGAATCTTCGCCGAGGACGGCAGTCACCTGCCCGTCACCGTGCTGAAGGTTGACACCTGTAAGGTGGTCTCGACCCGCTCTGAGGAAAAAGACGGCTATTGTGCCGTACAGCTCGGCGCCGGGCTGGCCAAGGTCAAGAACGTGAACAAGGCCCTGCGTGGCCAGTTCGCCCAGGCCAAGGTCGAGCCCGCCAAGCGGCTGGTGGAATTCCGTGTAACCCCCGACGCCATGCTGGAGGTCGGCACCGAGCTGTCGGCCGAGCATTTCGTCGCCGGCCAATATGTGGACGTCACCGGCACCACCATCGGCAAGGGTTTTGCCGGCGTCATGAAGCGTCACCACTTCCGCGGCCTCGAGGCCAGTCACGGCGTGTCGGTGTCGCACCGCTCGCACGGTTCGACCGGCCAGCGCCAGGATCCCGGCAAGGTCTTCAAGGGTAAGAAGATGGCCGGTCATCTGGGTGACGTGCAGGTGACCACGCAGAGCCTGACGGTGGTCGCCACCGATCTGGCCCGCGGCCTGATCCTGGTCAAGGGCGCCGTCCCCGGCGCCGAGGGTGGCTGGGTTCTGGTCCGTGACGCGGTCAAACGCAAGATGCCCGACGGCGTCCCGTTCCCCGCCGGGGTCAAGCAGGCTGCTGCAGCCAGCCAGCCGACCGCGACTCCGGCCAGCGACGCCGGCGCCGCCGACGAGCAAAAGGAATAGGGTCATGAAGATCGACGTGGTTAATCTCGACGCTAAGACGGTCGGCTCGGTCGAGCTGGCGGACGAGGTGTTCGGGGTGGAAGTGCGCCGTGACATCTTGGCCCGCATGGTGAATTACCAGCTGGCCAAGCGCCGCGCCGGGACGCACAAGACGAAGATCGTCAGCGAGGTCCAAGGCACGACCAAGAAGCCCTACAAGCAAAAGGGTACCGGTCGCGCCCGCCAAGGCTCCCTGCGCAGCGCGCAGTTCCGTGGCGGCGGGGTCATCTTCGGCCCGGTGGTGCGTTCACACGCCCATGACCTGCCGAAGAAGGTTCGCCTGATGGCCTTGCGGGTGGCGTTGTCGTCCAAGGCCGCCGCCGGCAAGCTGGTGGTTCTCGAGCAGGCCGTCGCGGCTTCGCCCAAGACCAAGGAACTGGCCGGCTGCCTGGCCAAGCTGAAGTTGAACGACGCCCTGTTCATCGACGGGGCCGAGCTCAACGTCAACTTCGCCCTGGCGTCGCGCAACCTGCCCCATATCGACGTGCTGCCCCAGCAGGGCGCCAACGTCTACGACATCCTGCGCTGCGATACGCTGGTGCTGACCAAGGATGCCGTCCAGGCTCTGGAGGCCCGACTGAAATGAGCAAGGTCCAGATCAGCAAGATGCGGGCCTATGACATCGTCCGCAGCCCGGTGATCACCGAAAAGGCGACCATGGGCTCCGAGCACAACCAGGTCACCTTCCGGGTGCCCCTGGATGCCTCGAAGGGCGAGATCAAGGCTGCCATCGAGATCGTCTTCAACGTCAAGGTGAAGGCGGTCAACACGCTCCGCCAGCTGGGCAAGACGAAGCGGTTCCGTGGCTTCGTCGGCAAGCGCGGTGATTACAAGAAAGCCATCGTCTCGCTGGCCGAAGGCCAGTCGATCGATGTGACGACAGGGGTCTGACGCGATGTCCCTCAAGACTTTCAAGCCGACAACGCCGAGCCAGCGCCAGCTGGTCATCGTCGATCGCTCGGACCTGTGGAAAGGCAAGCCGATCAAGTCGCTGACCGAAGGTCTGCGCTCGCAGGGCGGCCGCAACAACACCGGTCGGGTCGTGGTGCGGTTCCGTGGCGGCGGGCACAAGCGGCGCTATCGGCTGGTCGACTTCAAGCGCACCAAGTTCGACATGGTGGCGACGGTCGAGCGGCTGGAATACGATCCCAACCGTTCGGCGTTCATCGCCCTGGTGCGTTACGAGGACGGGGAGCTGTCCTACATCCTGGCCCCGCAGCGTCTCGGCGCTGGCGACCAGGTGGTGTCCGGCCAGCGCGTCGACATCAAGCCGGGCAATGCCCTGCCGTTGAAGAACATTCCGGTCGGCACCATCGTCCACAACGTGGAGATGAAGGTGGGCAAGGGCGGGCAGTTGGCCCGGTCGGCCGGGACCTATGTCCAGCTGGTCGGCAAGGACCAGGGCTACGCCCAGCTTCGGCTGTCCTCCGGCGAGTTGCGGATGGTGCGCGGCGAATGCATGGCCACCATCGGTGCCGTGTCGAACCCGGACCAGCAGAACATCAACTTGGGCAAGGCCGGCCGCTCGCGCTGGCTGGGCCATCGACCGCATGTCCGCGGCGTGGCGATGAACCCGATCGACCATCCGCATGGCGGTGGCGAAGGGCGCACTTCGGGTGGTCGCCATCCGGTGACGCCATGGGGCAAGCCGACCAAGGGCAAGAAGACTCGGAACAACAAGAAGACGGACAAGCTGATTATGCGCCGTCGTCAGCAAACTAAGTAAAGGAGGGACGGGTGGCTCGTTCCGTTTGGAAAGGTCCCTTCATCGACGGTTTCCTGCTGAAGAAGGCAGAGAAGGCGAGGTCGTCGGGACGCAACGAAGTGATCAAGATTTGGACACGTCGTTCGACCGTTCTGCCTCAGTTCGTCGGTCTGACGTTTGGCGTCTACAACGGCCAGAAGTACATTCCGGTGCTGGTCACAGAGAACATGGTCGGACACAAGTTCGGCGAGTTCTCCCCGACCCGGACCTATTACGGCCATGCGGTCGACAAGAAGGCGAAGAGGAAATAAGGCGATGAGCAAGAAGACCGCTCCGCGGGACTTGCCGGACACCGAGGCCAAGGCGTTTGCCGCCTCGATCCGGGTCAGCCCGCGCAAGCTGAATATTGTCGCCCAGTCGATCCGTGGCTTGAAGGCCGAGGCGGCGCTGGCGCAGCTTACCTTCTCGCGGCGCCGCATCGCGCAGGACGTGAAGAAGGTGTTGCAGTCGGCCATCGCCAATGCCGAGAACAACCACCAGCTCGACGTCGATCGCCTGGTGGTGGCCGAAGCCTATGTCGGCAAGGCCCTGGTCATGAAGCGGTTCAGTGCTCGGGCTCGCGGCCGGGTGGGGCACATCGTAAAGCCGTTCAGCAATCTGACGGTGGTGGTTCGCGAACACAGCGAACGCGCCAGCGAGGAGAAGGCGTAAACATGGGTCAGAAAGTCAATCCGATCGGGCTTCGCCTCGGCATCAACCGGACTTGGGATTCCCGCTGGTTCGCCGACAACGACTACGCCAAGATGCTGCACGAGGACCTGAAGCTGCGCGAATACCTGCGCTCCAAGCTGGTCCAGGCGGGCGTCTCGCGGGTGGTCATCGAACGCCCGGCGAAGAAGGCCCGAATTACCATCCACACGGCGCGTCCGGGCGTGGTCATCGGCAAGAAGGGCGCCGATATCGAGGTGCTGCGCAAGACCTTGTCGAAGATGACGGGGAACGAGGTGCACCTCAACATCGTCGAGATCCGCAAGCCCGAGCTCGACGCCCAGCTGGTCGCCGAAAACATCGGCCAGCAACTGGAGCGCCGCGTCGCTTTCCGTCGCGCCATGAAGCGCGCCGTGCAGTCGGCCATGCGCCTTGGCGCCCAGGGCATCCGGATCAACTGTTCGGGCCGCCTGGGCGGTGCCGAAATCGCCCGCATGGAGTGGTATCGCGAAGGCCGCGTGCCGCTGCACACGCTCCGCGCCGATGTCGATTATGGTGTCGCTACGGCGAAGACCACCTATGGCACCTGCGGTGTCAAGGTGTGGGTGTTCAAGGGCGAGATCATGGCGCACGACCCGATGGCGCAGGATAAGCGTGCTCTCGAGCCGCAGACCGGCGGCCCGTCGCGTTGACCTCTTTGATGGACATACAAGGCAATGCTTAGTCCGAAACGAACGAAATACCGCAAGGCGCACAAGGGCCGGATCAAGGGCCTCGCCAAGGGCGGTTTCGAACTGAACTTCGGGGCGTACGGCCTCAAGGCCCTCGAGCCGGAGCGCATCACCGCGCGCCAGCTGGAAGCGGCCCGTCGTGCCCTGACGCGTCACATGAAGCGCCAAGGCCGGGTGTGGATCCGTATCTTCCCCGACCTGCCGATTTCGACCAAACCGGCCGAAGTGCGGATGGGTTCGGGCAAGGGTGCGCCCGAATACTGGACGGCTCGGGTCGCTCCCGGGCGCATCATTTTCGAGGTGGACGGCGTTGCCGAGGACATAGCCCGACAGGGCTTCATCCTGGCCGCCGCCAAGCTGCCGATCAAGACCAAGTTCGTGCAGCGTTTGGCTGGGGAGGCTTGATCATGGCTTTGGCCGGCGAACTCCGGAGCAAGACACCCGACCAGCTCACCGAGCGGTTGGTGGAGCTCAAGAAGGAGCAGTTCAATTTGCGGTTCCAGCGGGCCTCGGGCCAGTTGGAGAACACCGCCCGGGTGCGTCAGGTGCGTCGCGAGATCGCGACCATCAAGACGGTCCTTGGCGAACGCAACCGCGTTGCGTCTTAAGAAGGGTCTTGGCAATGCCGAAGCGCGTTCTCCAGGGTGTGGTCGTTTCCGACGCGATGGACAAGACGGTCGTCGTCCGCGTCGAACGCCGCGTCATGCATCCTGTCTACAAGAAGTTTATCCGGCGCTCGAAGAAGTACAGCGCCCATGACGAGACCAACAGCTGCAAGGTCGGCGACGTGGTGCGCATCGAAGAATGCCGCCCGATCTCCAAGACCAAGAGTTGGGCGGTGATCTCGGACGAAGCGGCCGCGTCGTAAGATCGCAGCCGTGAGTCAAGGAAAGGGAATGAGCAAATGATCCAGATGCAAACCAACCTGGACGTCGCCGATAATTCGGGAGCCCGCCGGGTGCAGTGCATCAAGGTGCTGGGCGGTTCGCACCGCACCATCGCCAATGTGGGCGACGTCATCGTCGTGTCCATCAAGGAGGCGATCCCGCGGGGCCGCGTCAAGAAGGGCGACGTTCACCGCGCGGTGATCGTCCGCACGGCCAAGGAGATCCGTCGGGCCGACGGCTCGGCGATCCGCTTCGACCGCAATGCCGCCGTGCTGATCAACAAGCAGGGCGAACCCATCGGCACCCGCATCTTCGGCCCGGTGACCCGCGAATTGCGCGCGAAGAAATACATGAAGATCATTTCCCTGGCGCCTGAGGTGTTGTGATGGCTGCGAAGGTGAAGAAGGGCGATCAGGTCGTAGTGATCGCCGGCAAGGACAAGGGTAAGAAGGGCGAAGTGCTTCGCGTTCTGCCCGAGGACAAACGCGTGGTCGTGCAAGGCGTCAATATGGTGACCAAGCACACCAAGCCGAGCATGAGCAGCCAGGGTGGCCTGGTGAAGCAGGAGGCGGCCATTCACGTCTCCAACGTGTCGCAGGTCGATCCGAAGAGCGGCAAGCCGACCCGGGTCGGCTTCAAGACGCTCGAAGATGGCCGCAAGGTCCGCATCGCCCGCCCGTCGGGCGAGCAGATCGATCGCTGAGGGGGTAAAGAAGATGGCTGCGCGTCTGCGTGATCATTACGATCGGGTCGTCAAGAAGGCCCTCCAAGAGCAGTTCAAGTATCAGAACGTCATGGAAGTGCCGCGTCTCGAGAAGATCGTCATCAATATGGGCGTCGGCGAGGCGGCCCAGGATGCCAAGAAGATCGAGGGTGCGGTGGCCGACCTGACGGCGATCTCCGGCCAGAAGCCGGTGGTGACCCGGGCCAAGAATTCGATTGCGGCCTTCAAGCTGCGCGAGAACCAGGTGGTGGGCTGCAAGGTCACCCTTCGCAAGGATCGCATGTACGAATTCCTCGACCGGCTGGTTTCCATCGCCCTGCCGCGCGTCCGCGACTTCCGCGGCATCAACGGCAAGAGCTTCGACGGCTGCGGCAATTATGCCCTGGGCCTGAAGGAGCAGCTCGTGTTCCCGGAGATCAACTATGACCGCGTCGACCGAGTGCGCGGCATGGACATCGTATTCGTGACGACGGCCAAGTCGGACGAGGAGGCCAAGGCGCTCCTCAAGGCCTTCGACATGCCGTTCGTCGCATAAGCCGGTTGGAGAGAAGTAGGCAATGGCAAAGACTAGCTCCGTCGAGCGCAACAAGAAGCGCGAGAGGATGGCCAGGCAGTACGCGAACCGCCGCGCCAGACTGAAGACTATCGTGAACAATCGTGAAACGGCTCCTGAAGAGCGCTTTGAGGCCGTGTTGAAGTTGGCCGAATTGCCCCGGAATTCGTCTCCGACCCGAATTCGCCTGCGGTGCGAAATTACGGGGCGTTCGCGCGGCAACTATCGCAAGTTCAAGTTGTGCCGCATACAGCTTCGGGAATTGGGCTCGAAAGGCCAGATTCCCGGCATGGTAAAGTCGAGCTGGTAAGGAGACGCCGAAGATGATGACCGATCCCCTTGGGGATTTGCTGACGCGCATCCGTAACGGTCAGATGGCCAAGAAGGCCAGCGTGACCGCTCCGGCGTCCCGTCTCCGCGCCAACGTGCTCGAGGTTTTGAAGCGCGAAGGCTATATCCGCGGCTACAGCCAGGCCGAAAGCCGCCCTGGGGTTGCCTTGTTGACGATCGAGCTGAAATACCACGAGGGGGCGCCGGTGATCCGGGAGATCTCCCGTGTCTCGAAGCCCGGTCGCCGTGTCTATTCGAAGATCAAGGACTTGCCGAAGGTGTCGAGCGGCCTGGGGATTTCGATTCTGTCGACTCCCCGTGGCGTGATGTCCGATGCCGAAGCCCGCGCTGCCAATGTCGGCGGCGAGGTCCTCTGCCAGGTGTTCTAGGGAGCCCTCTGATGTCGCGAGTCGGAAAATATCCGGTGGTGGTGCCCAGTGGCGTCACCGTCTCCGTCGCCGGGGGAGAAGTCTCGGTCAAGGGCAAGCTCGGCGCCACGTCGCTGAAGCTGGTCGACGAGGTCGAGGCGAGCCTGGACGGCAACGAATTGTGGGTGAAGCCGCGCGCCGAGACCAAGCGGGCGCGCATGATGTGGGGAACCACGCGGGCTTTGCTCAACAACATGGTAAAGGGCGTATCGGACGGGTTCACCGTGAACCTCGAGATCAACGGCGTCGGTTATCGCGCCGCGGTGCAGGGCAAGAACCTGCAGCTGCAGCTCGGCTTCTCGCACGACGTGATCTTCCCGATCCCGGAGGACGTGGCGATCCGGTGCGACAAGCCGACCGCCATCGCGATCACCGGCAAGGATCGTCAGAGGGTCGGCCAGATTGCCGCCGAGATCCGCGCCTTCCGTGGCCCCGAGCCGTACAAGGGCAAGGGTGTCAAATACGAGACCGAAACGATCCTCCGCAAGGAAGGCAAGAAGAAGTAGGGCCGCGCCATGTCATCGTCGAAAGAGCTTTTCCTGCGCCGCCAGGAGCGTAACCGTTTCGTTCTTCGCAAGAAGGGCGGCGGCCGTCCACGCCTGTCGGTCTTCCGCTCGTCAAAGCACATCTACGCCCAGATCATCGACGACGTGAAGGGAGCCACCTTGGCTGCCGCCTCGTCGCTCGACAAGGATCTACGGACCGAGCTGAAGACCGGCGCCGATGCCGGCGCTGCAGCCCGGGTCGGCAAGTTGATCGCCGAACGGGCGGTCAAGGCCGGCATCACCCAGGTGGTGTTCGACCGCGGGGGCTATATTTATCATGGTCGGGTCAAGGCCCTGGCCGATGCCGCCCGCGAAGGCGGGCTGTCGTTCTAAAGGGACCAACAGATGGCACGTACACCGAATCCTGAGCGTGGCGGCGAGCGGCCGGCCCGTGGCGAGCGTGGCGATCGCGCCCAGCGCGGCCAGCGCACCGACCAGCAAGGCGGCCGCGATCGCGAGGATAGCGATCTCGTCGACAAGCTGGTGCACATCAACCGTGTCGCCAAGGTGGTGAAGGGCGGGCGTCGTTTCGCTTTCGCCGCACTGGTGGTGGTGGGTGACGCCAAAGGGCGCGTCGGCTACGGCTCCGGCAAGGCCCGCGAGGTCCCCGAGGCGATCCGCAAGGCGACCGACCAGGCGAAGCGCAACATGATCCGCGTGGCGCTGCGCGAGGGTCGCACCCTGCATCACGATTCGCGGGGCCATTTCGGCGCCGGGCGGGTGGTGTTGCGGGCGGCTCCGGCCGGCACCGGGATCATCGCCGGCGGTCCGATGCGCGCCGTGTTCGAAACCATGGGCGTGCAGGACGTGGTGGCCAAGTGCATCGGCACCTCGAACCCGCACAACATGATCAAGGCGACCTTCGACGCGCTGGTCAATGTGGCCAGCCCGCGTTCCATTGCCGCCAAGCGCGGCAAGAAGGTGGGCGAGATCGTCGGCCGCCGTGACGGCGCTGCCGCTGCTGCCGCCAAGGAGTGATGGTGATGGCAAACAACAGCGCTGCGACGGACAAGAAGACCGTCAAGGTGACGCAGATCGGCAGCCCGATCGGTCGTCGCGACGACCAGCGGGCCACTCTGGTCGGTCTGGGGCTGAACAAGCTCCACAAGAGCCGCGAATTGGAGGATACCCCTTCGGTGCGCGGGATGATCGACAAGGTGCGGCACCTGCTGCACGTCGACGACTAATTGGAGAGCCCGCCCTGCCCGCCGTCGGCAGGCAGGGGTTGGGCACCGCGACCAGGCTTCTAAGCGGCCTCGCCGCTTAAAGGGAACGTGAGATGAAACTGAACGAACTTCGCGATAACGCCGGCGCCCGCAAGGAACGTCTGCGCGTCGGCCGCGGCATCGGCTCCGGCAAAGGCAAGACCGCCGGCCGAGGCGTCAAGGGCCAGAGCTCGCGCACCGGCGTCGCCATCAACGGCTTCGAAGGCGGCCAGATGCCGATCTATCGGCGCCTGCCGAAGCGCGGCTTCAAGAACATCTTTCGCCGCGAGTATGCCGAGGTGAATCTCGATCGCCTGCAGACGGCCATCGAAAGCGGCAAGCTCGACGCCGGTCAGACGATTACCGGTGCGTCGCTGGTGGCGGCGGGGGTTATCGCCCATGTGAAGGCTGGCGTGCGTCTGCTCGGCCGCGGCGTGTTGACGGCCAAGGTCACCATCGAAGCGGCAGGCGCCACCAAAGGCGCCATCGCGGCGGTGGAAAAGGCGGGCGGCTCGGTCGTTCTGCCGGCCCCGGCTCCGGCCGCGGAGGCTGGCGCCTAAAGCGCCTCTTGCTGGCAGCACCCTCTTAGGTACCGGAGAACGGCATGGCATCCGCCGCCGAGCAGCTTGCAGCCAATTTGAATCTGGGCGTCTTCGCCAAGGCGACCGAGCTCAAGAAGCGTATCTGGTTCACCTTGGCGGCGCTTGTGGTCTATCGCCTGGGCACCTGGATTCCGGTGCCCGGCGTGGACCCGCATGTGCTGGCCGAGATCTTCACCCGTTCGGGTGGCGGCATCCTCGGCATGTTCGACATGTTCGCCGGCGGCGCCCTGTCGCGCATGACCATCTTCGCGCTGAACATCATGCCGTACATCTCGGCATCGATCATCATGCAGCTGATGACCACCGTGGTGCCGAACCTCGAGGCCCTGAAGAAAGAGGGCGAGCAGGGTCGCAAGAAGATCAACCAGTACACCCGTTATGCCACCGTGGTGATCGCCGCGGTCCAGGCCTACGGCATCGCCGTCGGCCTCGAAGGGATGACCGGCCGCAGCGGCGCGGCGGTGTTCGACCCCGGGATGTTCTTCCGCTTCACCTCGGTGGTGACGCTGGTCGGCGGCACCATGTTCCTGATGTGGCTGGGCGAGCAGATTACCGCCCGCGGCGTCGGCAACGGCACCTCGCTGATCATCTTCGCCGGCATCGTGGCCAATCTGCCGCATGCCATGGCCAGCACCTTGGAACTGGGGCGCACCGGCGCCCTGTCGGCGGTGCTGATCGTCTTCCTGCTGATCATGGCGGTCGGCATCGTTGCCTTGATCGTGTTCGTCGAGCGGGCCCAGCGGCGGATCATCGTCCAGTATCCGAAGCGCCAGCAGGGCAACAAGATGTACGGCGGCGAGGCGTCCCATCTGCCGCTGAAGCTCAACACCTCGGGCGTCATCCCGCCGATCTTCGCCAGTTCGATCCTGTTGATGCCGATCACCGCGGCGGGCTTCATCGCCGGGCGCGGGCCCGAGTGGCTGAGCACCATGACCGCCTTGCTGGGCCGCGGGCAGCCTCTCTATCTGGCGCTCTACCTGAGTTTGATCGTCTTCTTCGCGTTCTTCTACACGGCCGTCGTCTTCAATCCGGTGGATACGGCCGACAACCTGAAGAAATATGGCGGATTCATTCCGGGCATCCGGCCGGGCAAGAACACCGCCGACTATCTCGACTACGTGCTGACCCGTCTGACGGTGATCGGTGCGGCATATCTGGCGGGCCTGTCGGTGCTGCCGGAAATCCTCATCAGCCGCTTCTCGGTCCCCTTCTATTTTGGCGGCACCAGCCTGTTGATCGTGGTCACGGTGACGATGGATACCGTGGCGCAGATCCAGTCCCATCTTCTGGCGCACCAATACGAAGGCCTGATCAAGAAGGCCAAACTCAGAGGAAAGCGCAGCTGACCATGCACCTGATCTTGTTGGGGCCGCCCGGCGGCGGCAAGGGAACGCAAGCCAAGCGGCTGCAGGACGAGTACGGCCTGGTGCAGTTGTCGACCGGCGACATGCTGCGCGCCGCCGTGGCCTCGGGCAGCGAGATCGGCAAGCAGGCCAAGGCGGTGATGGAGGCCGGCAAGCTGGTCTCGGACGACATCGTCATCGGCATCATCGCCGACCGTATCAAACAGCCGGACGCCAAGAAGGGCTTTATCCTCGACGGCTTCCCGCGCACCGTGGCGCAGGCCGAGGCACTCGACAAGATGCTGACCGAGCGGAAGCTGAAGATCGATGCGGCGATCGAGGTGCGGGTGCCCGACACCATGATCGTCGAACGCATTACCGGCCGCTTCACCTGCGCCAAATGCGGGGCCGGCTACCATGACAAGTTCCAGCGGCCGAAGGCCGACGGGGTGTGCGACGCCTGCGGTGGCCGGGAGTTCGTCCGCCGCGCCGACGACAATGCCGCCACCGTGCAGTCGCGGCTCGACGCCTACCACGCCCAGACCGCGCCGATCCTGCCTTTCTACGACAAGAAGGGTGTGTTGAAGGTGGTGGACGGGACGCTGCCCATCGAAGAGGTTACCAAACGGCTGAGAGACATCGTCGAGGGTTCAGCGGTCAGTTGACAGGGCGGTGAAACGCCCTATAATCGCGCACCTTCGGATTCTGGCCGCGGATTCGGGTGCTTTAGTTCGTCTTGAGTGAAGGAGTAACCAGCCTTGGCGCGTATCGCTGGCGTTAATATCCCGACCAATAAGCGGGTTCTGATCGCGCTGACCTACATCCATGGGATCGGCCGCGCGAAGGCGCAGCAGATCGTTGCGAAGGTCGGCATTCCGGAGGCTAAGCGAGTTAGCCAACTGTCCGACGACGAGGTCCTGCGGATCCGCGAAGTGATCGACCGCGAGTATCAGGTCGAGGGTGACCTGCGTCGCGAAGTGGCGATGAACATCAAGCGTTTGATGGACCTAGGTTGCTATCGTGGCCTTCGGCATCGTCGCGGCCTACCGGTGCATGGCCAGCGGACACATACCAATGCCCGTACCCGCAAGGGTCCGGCCAAGCCGATCGCCGGCAAGAAGAAGGTGACGAAGTAACATGGCTAAGCCAGCAGCTGCGCGTCCCCGCCGGCGCGAACGGAAGAATATTACGTCGGGCGTGGCGCATGTGAACGCCACGTTCAACAACACGATGATCACCATCACCGACGCGCAGGGCAACACCATCGCCTGGTCGTCGTCGGGGATGCAGGGCTTCAAGGGCTCGCGCAAGTCCACCCCGTACGCCGCCCAGGTGGCCGCAGAGGATGCCGGCCGCAAGGCGGCCGAGCACGGCATGCGGACCTTGGAGGTTGAGGTCAAGGGGCCCGGTGCCGGCCGCGAGTCGGCTTTGCGCGCCCTGCAGGCTGTGGGCTTCGCCATCACGTCGATCCGCGATGTGACGCCGATTCCGCATAACGGCTGTCGCCCGCGCAAGCGCCGTCGGGTCTGACGACCCCACGCGATTTCCCTGGCATGCCGGCGGCCCCCAGCGGGCCGGCGGCGTGCCGTCGCAATACGGCTTATATCTGCCGTTCCTAACATGAGGCCACGCTCGTGATTCAACGTAACTGGCAGGAACTGATCAAACCCAACAAGCTCAACATCGAAGCCGGTGCTGACGTGACGCGGAGCGCCACGGTGGTCGCCGAGCCGCTGGAACGCGGCTTCGGCCTTACGCTTGGCAACGCGCTGCGGCGCGTGCTCTTGTCGTCGCTGCAGGGTGCGGCGGTGACCGCGCTGCACATCGAGGGCGTGCTGCACGAGTTCTCGTCGATCCCCGGGGTGCGCGAGGATGTGACCGACATCATCCTCAACATCAAGACGCTGGGCCTGCGCATGCATGGCGAGGGGCCGAAGCGGATGGCGCTGCGCGCCACCGGTGCCGGCGAAGTGACGGCCGGGATGATCGAGACCGGCCACGACATCGAGGTCATGGACCCGGAATTGGTGCTGTGCACCTTGGACGAGGGGGCCACCCTCAACATGGAGCTCACCGTCGAGTCCGGGAAGGGCTACGTGCCGGCTTCGCAGAACAGGCCCGAGGATTCGCCGATCGCCCTGATCCCGATCGACGCCATCTTCTCGCCGGTGCGCAAGGTGGCCTACAAGGTCGAGAACACCCGTGTCGGCCAGGTCACCGACTACGACAAGCTGTCGATGCAGGTCGAGACCAACGGCGCGGTGACTCCCGAGGACGCGGTGGCTCTGGCCGCGCGCATCCTGCAGGACCAGTTGCAGCTCTTCATCAACTTCGAGGAACCGCAGGTGGTTGCCGAGGAGGAGAAGAAGGACGAGCTGCCGTTCAACAAGAACCTGCTGCGCAAGGTCGACGAACTCGAATTGTCGGTCCGTTCGGCCAACTGCCTGAAGAACGACAACATCATCTATATCGGCGATCTGGTGCAGAAGACCGAAGCAGAAATGCTCCGCACGCCGAACTTCGGCCGCAAGTCGCTGAACGAGATCAAGGAAGTGCTGGCCCAGATGGGTCTGCATCTCGGTATGGAAATCCCCAATTGGCCGCCTGAGAACATCGAAGAGCTGGCCAAGAAGCTGGAAGAGCCCTACTAAGCTCGACCGCGCCCCGTCGTGCACGACCGTCCAAGGGGACGGTCGCGGCGGCGGGTTTCGACCACCGGCGTCGTGCGCGACGCCATGCCCAGAGGAGTGAGTGTCCCATGCGTCACGGTATGAACGGCCGCAAGCTGAACCGCCGGACTCAGGCCCGCAAGGCCTTGTTCGCCAATCTCGCCGTCGCCCTGTTCAAGCACGAGCAGATCCGCACCACGCTGCCCAAGGCCAAGGACCTGCGTCCGGTGGCCGAGAAGCTCATCACCTTGGGCAAGCGCGGCGACCTGCACGCCCGCCGGCAGGCCATCTCGTTCCTGCGCGACGAGAAGATCGTCGGCAAGCTGTTTGCCAGCCTGGCCGAGCGCTACAAGACCCGCCAGGGCGGCTATACCCGCGTGCTGAAGGCCGGGTTCCGTTATGGCGATGCGGCGCCGATGGCGATCATCGAATTGGTCGACCGCGATCCCGAGGCCAAGGGCCAGGACAGCGGGCCGGTACAGACCGCCGAAGACTCCGCCGAGGAATAGGCCGGCGCGGGGGGCGCGCCCCCCCGATATCGTTATTGCGAGCCGAAGGCGAAGCAATCCAGGTGTAGCCACATCTGGATTGCTTCTTCGCTTTGCGCCCTGCAATGGCGAATGCTCTACTAAGGGCCGGTAACCAGCGATCTCGGACCTGAATGATGCGCGCTCTGCTTTCCCTTCTGATGGTGGCCCTCCTGTGGTCGGCGCCCACCTTCGCGCAAGCGGTGCCGCAATCGCGCGAGCAGTTGCAGTTCAGCTTCGCGCCGGTGGTGAAGCAGGCGGCCCCCGCGGTGGTCAACATCTATACGAAGAAGGTGGTGAAGAACGTCTCGCCGATGTTCTCCGACCCCTTTTTCCGCCATTTCTTCGGCGACCAGATGGGCATTCCGCGTGACCGGGTGCAGCAGTCCCTGGGCTCGGGGGTCATCGTCAAATCCGATGGTACGGTCGTCACCAACAACCATGTGATTCGCGATTCCGACGAGATCACCGTGGTTCTGGCGGATCGCCGCGAATTCGAGGCGACGGTGGTCGGCGCCGACGAGCGGACCGATCTTGCGGTGATCAAGATCAATACCGGAGGGCAGGCCCTGCCGGTGCTACCCTTGGGCGATTCGGACGCGCTCGAGGTGGGCGACGTGGTGTTGGCGATCGGCAATCCGTTCGGCGTCGGTCAGACCGTCACCATGGGCATCGTCTCGGCCCTGGCCCGCACCTCGGTGGGCATCTCCGATTATCGCTCGTTCATCCAGACCGACGCGGCGATCAATCCGGGCAATTCCGGCGGCGCCCTGGTCGACCTGCAGGGCAGGGTGGTCGGCATCAACAGCGCCATCTACTCGTCGGGCGATGGCGGCGGCTCGATCGGCATCGGGTTCGCCATTCCGGCGACCATGGTTCGGGCGGTTCTGGCCAGCATCACCAGCGGCGGCAAGGCGGTGCGTCCTTGGCTGGGCGCCGGTGGCCAGGCGGTGACCGCGGAGATGTTCCAGGCCCTGAAGATGCAGCGGCCGTTCGGCGTTCTGGTCAACGCGGTGCAGCCGGGCAGCCCGGCCGAACAGGCGGGGGTCAAGCTGGGCGATGTCATCACCGCGATCAATGGCCGCGAAGTGGACGACCCGGAGGCGCTCCGGTTCCGCATCGCCACCCTGACGGTCGGCACCGCCGCCCAACTGACGGTGATCCGGGCCGGCCAGGAACAGCAGCTGGCTGCCAAGCTGACGACGCCCCCCGACCTGCCGCCCCGCGACAGCGCCGAGATTGCCGGGCGCAACCCGTTCAGCGGCGCCACGGTGGCCAATATGAACCCGGCGCTGGCCGACGAATTGGGCTTGGAGACGATGGATCCGGGAGTCACCATCATCCGCGTGCGGCCCGGCACCATCGCCCATCGCCTGCAGTTCCAGCCGGGCGACCAGATCCTCAAGGTGAACGGCCACGGCGTCGCGACGGTGGCCGAATTGCGCCCGGTCTTGGCCGGAGCGCAGCAGGGCTGGACGGTCACCATCCGCCGATCGGGCGAGACGATGACGCTGTCGATCGGCGGCTGAGTCGTAAGGACGCTGAAGGGCTGGTCAGAAATGAGCCAATTACATCGTCATTCCCGCGAAAGCGGGAATCCAGCCGGCGGCATGGATCCCCGCCTGCGCGGGGATGACCAAATAAGATGACCGGCCTGTTCGACGCCCAGGCCCCACGTCCCCTGGCCGATCGCCTGCGGCCGCGCAGCCTGGCCGAAGTGGTGGGGCAGGATCATCTGGTCGGGGCGGACGGGCCGCTGGGGCGGATGCTGGCCCAGGGCCGGCTGTCGTCGATCATCCTGTGGGGGCCGCCGGGAACCGGCAAGACCACCATCGCCCGATTGCTGGCGGAACGGATCGACCTGGCCTTCGAGCCGTTATCGGCGGTGTTCTCCGGGGTGGCCGATCTGCGCAAGGTGTTCGACGCGGCGGCCAAGCGCCGTGCCTTGGGCCAGGGGACGTTGTTGTTCGTCGACGAAATCCATCGTTTCAACCGCGCCCAGCAGGATGGCTTCCTCCCCTTCGTCGAGGATGGCACGGTCACCCTGGTCGGGGCGACCACGGAGAACCCGTCCTTCGAGCTCAATGCCGCCTTGCTGTCGCGCTGCCAGGTCCTGGTGCTGCGCCGGCTCGACGACGACGCGCTGGAACAATTGCTGCTGCGGGCCGAAGCGGCGATGGAGCGGCCGTTGCCGGTCGACGGCGATAGCCGTTCGACCCTGCGCGCCATGGCCGACGGCGACGGCCGCTACCTGTTGAATCTGGTCGAACAGATCTATGCCCTGGCCCCGGCTCAGCCGCTCGACGCCAAGGGATTGGCCGCCGCCGTGCAGAAGCGGGCGCCGCTTTACGACAAGGGGCAGGAAGGCCACTACAACCTGATCAGCGCCTTGCACAAGTCGTTGCGCGGCTCGGATGCCGATGCGGCGCTTTATTGGATGGCCCGCATGCTGGCCGGCGGCGAGGACCCTCTGTTCATCGCCCGGCGGCTGACCCGTTTCGCCGTCGAGGATGTCGGGCTGGCCGATCCGCAGGCGGTCCAGCAGGCGTTGGCGGCCTGGGACGTCTATGAGCGTCTGGGCAGCCCCGAGGGCGAGTTGGCGCTGGCCCAACTGGTCATCTATCTGGGAACGGCGCCCAAGTCCAACGCTGCCTATTTGGCGTTCAATGCGGCGACCAAGGCGGCCCGCGAAACGGGCTCGCTGATGCCGCCGATGCATATCCTGAACGCGCCGACCCGAATGATGAAGGAGTTGGGTTACGGCTCCGGGTATGTCTATGATCATGACACCGCGGATGGTTTCTCGGGACAGAACTACTTCCCCGACGGTATGCCGCGCCGCCATTTCTACAAGCCGGTGGACCGCGGCTTCGAGCGCGAGGTGAAGAAACGTCTGGATTACTGGGACAGGTTGCGTGGCCGCTCCCAAGAGGGCGACGAACAATAAGATGAGCAATGAGGGAAATATGGCCGCCGTTCAAACAGTGGCCGTCGACCAGGACGAAGCCGAATTGCGGCTCGACCGCTGGTTCAAGCGGCGCTATCCGGCGCTTGGCCACGGCATGCTGGAACGGTTGCTGCGCACCGGCCAGGTGCGGGTCGACGGCAAGCGGGCGAAGGCCAATCAGCGTCTGGAATCGGGCCAGGTGATTCGGGTGCCGCCGCTGACCGGCGCTCAGGTCGCCGCCGTTGCGGCCAAGCCGACCTTGCGCGTCAGCGAGGCGGAGGCCAAGAGCCTGCGCGATGCCGTCCTCTATAAGGACGACGAGGTCATCGTGCTGAACAAGCCGCCCGGCTTGCCGGTACAGGGCGGAACCAATCTCGATACCCATCTCGACGCCATGCTCGACCTGCTGACCTACGACGCGGCCGAGCGTCCGCGTCTGGTGCATCGTCTCGACAAGGACACCAGCGGCGTCCTCGTGCTAGGTCGGACGGCAGCCGCCACGGCCAAGCTGGCCGCCGCCTTTCGCAGCCGTTCGGCGCATAAATGCTATTGGGCGCTGGTGGTCGGCGTGCCCCAATACCCACAGGGCCGGATCGACGCGCCCCTGGCCAAGATGGCCGGGCGCATGGGCGACAAGGTGGCGGTGGACGAGGAAGAGGGGCGGCGTGCCGTCACCTACTACCGGGTGGTCGAGGCGGCGTTGAAGAAGGCGGCGTGGCTCGAGCTCGAGCCGCGCACCGGCCGAACCCACCAGTTGCGGGCCCATTGCGCGCTGCTCGGCACGCCGATCCAGGGGGACGGCAAATATGGCGGGCAGGAAGCCTATCTGAGCGGGCAAGGGATCAGCCGCAAGCTGCACCTGCATGCCCGGGCCATCGAGCTGCCGCATCCGAAGAAGGGGATCCTGCGTGTGGTTGCGCCCTTGCCGCCGCATATGAAAGCCAGCCTGGCCTTCTTCGGCTTTGCCGAGAGTGCGGCCGGCGACCCCTTCACCGCATTTTCCGGAGACGAGCAATGAGCGCCGAAGGCAGAGCCGAAATGCGCCAGATCGCCGAGCGGATGTTTTCCGCTTATCTCCGGCAGGTCGAAGAGCGGCATTCCGGCGCTGTCACCATCCCGCAATTGCGCTCGGTCCTGGCCACCTATTTCGCTTCGCCGGCCTTCCACACGGTCCTGCACCAGGCGCATGGGCGACTGCTCCAGGCGGCGGCGCTCGAGCTGCTGCGGCAACAGCGCGGCGACCCGTTTCAGCGCATGGTGGTCCATCCCCTGGCCGAGGCGTTCCAGGATGGGCGCCTAGCGCGCGACCTGCTGCCGAGCTATTTCTCCTTTCTGCACCTAGTGCTGGGCGATGCGCGGGACAAGTTCACCGCCCAATGCGCCGATATCCTGGCCGAGTTGCGCGATCCCGACCCGCTGGGCTTCTCGTGGGACAGCTTCTACGAGGATCCGCGCACCAAGCTGATCCTGTGGAGCGTCCTGGTGCGTATCGCCGAAACCTTCCGCCGCTTCGAAGTCCGGCGCGAATGGTTCATCGGCTTGATGCAGAATCGGCCGCATTCCGTCAGTCTGGGATCGCATGCGTTCCAACCGCGGCCCCGCAGCGACGACGGGCGGGAGGCGAAGCAGTTCGATACCGAGGAATTCGCCATCCTGTTCGGGGCGCTATTCTCGCCGTTGCGGCAATTGCCGCCGCGCGATCAGGCCACCTTCCAGCGTAGCTTTGGCGCAATGCCCGACGAGGTGCTGGGTCATCTGTTCGCCAATCTCGACGCCCAAGCGACGTAGCAATTTGAGCCCGCTTCCGGCTCGTCGTTTTGGTGGTGGGGCGGCGGAACATTGGGTAGACTGCGCCCCAATTCTGATCCCAAAAAAGAAGCGTCCATGTCCGTTTCCAAGCGCTTGGCCATTTTCGACGTCGACGGCACGCTGATCGACAGCCAGCACAATATCGTTGCCGCAATGACCGTCGCCTTCCGCGCCAATGACCTCGACGACCCCCGGCCCGAGGCGGTGCGCCGCATCATCGGCTTGTCCCTGGTCGACGCGGTGGCCCGTCTGTTGCCCGACGACGAAGGCGGGCGTCATCTCGCCGTCGCCCACGCCTACAAGGATGCGTTCCTGCAACTGCGGGCCCGGCGTGAACACAGCGAGCCGCTGTTCCCTGGCGCCCGAGCCGCCCTTGCCGCCCTGCAGGACGACGGGTGGTTGCTCGGCGTGGCCACCGGCAAGTCGCGGCGCGGCGTCGAAGCGATGATCGCCCGGCACGGCTTTGGCGAACTTTTCGTCACCCAACAGACGGCCGACGACGCTCCGAGCAAACCGCATCCGGCGATGCTGTTGCAGGCCCTGGAAGAAACCGGGGTGGCGGCGTCCAACGCGGTAATGATCGGCGACACGACTTTCGACATGGCGATGGGCCGCAGTGCGCGGGTCCATGCGGCGGGGGTGGTCTGGGGCTACCATCCGCCCGAGGACTTGGTGAGCGCCGGCGCGGAAATCCTGGTGGACAATTACGATGAGTTGCCGGCCCGGCTGGTCGAACTCGTCGAGGGACCGGTATGCGCTTTAGCACCATCCTGAAACTGGCCGGTATCGGCGCTCTGCTCCTGATCGTCGCATTGGTCCAGGTGGTCAAATCGATCGATGCCAATGCCTACCGCGACGTCCTGGCCCAGGCCGCCCGTCAGGCTACCGGCCGCGAACTGCAGATCAAGGGCAAGCTGTCGCTGCAGATGTCGTTGACCCCGGCCTTGGTGGCCAATGAAGTCAGCTTTGCCAACGCCGCCTGGGGCTCGCGGCCGGCGATGGTGACGGTCGAGCGCCTCGAGGCCGATATCGGCCTGCTTCCCCTCTTGATGCGCGAGGTTCGGGTCGGCCGGCTGATTCTCAGCGGGGTCGATATTCTGTTGGAGCGCGACGGCAAAGGCCGCGCCAATTGGGATTTCGGTCCGGCGGCCGGGCAGTCGGCGCCGCCCTCCTCGTTCACCGCGGGCGGCACTCCGACCAACCTGAAAATCGCCCAGATTCGTCTCGACAACGCCCAGGTCGTCTACAAGGACGGTAGCAGGGTCGAGACCCTGCATATCGACCGCCTGACCGCGCAGGCCGACCATCCGACGGCGCCGGTCGGGTTGTCCATCGGCGGCAGCTGGAACAACCGGCATTTCGACATCAGCGGCGTGCTGGGCCGGTCCGGCGATCTGGTCGGATTCGGCAAGCCCTATCCGGTGAAGCTGAAGGCCGTGCTGCCGGGGCTGGTGGCGACCGCCAACGGCAATCTGGCGCCCGACCGCGCCGCCGGCCTCGCCCTGGCTCTCGACCTGACCGCCGAGGCGACGGAAATCGCCGAGGCGGCCAAGCTCGCCGGATTCAACCTGCCGCTGCTCGGGGCCGGGCGGGTCGCCCTCACTTTGGCCGGCCCATGGTCGGCACCCCGGGTCACGGCGCTGGATGCGGTGCTGGGCCGCCGCGACGCGGTGGCCTTGACCCTTAAGGGATCGATCAACAACCTGATGGCCGTCAAAGGGGTCGATCTGTTGCTGGCGGCCGAGGGCGACAACATCGCCGGCTTCAACAAGCCGCTGGATCTGTCGCTGCCGGTTCTGGGGCCGGTCAAGCTGGCCGGCCACCTGACCGACGGCGAGAGTGGCTGGCGTCTCGCCGATTTCAGATTCGCCCTGGGGCATAGCGATTTGGCAGGTGACGCGCAACTGCGACTGGCCGGGCCACGGCCCCTGTTCGAAGCCCATCTCGCCTCGGCCAATCTCGATCTGACCGAACTGACCTCGTCACGGGGCGCCGCCGCCAAGGGCCGGGCCGTCGAGAACCGGGTGTTCGGCGACGAGGCCTTGCCCTTCCGCTGGCTGGCGACGACCGATGCCGATCTATCCTGGAAGATCGACCGCATGGTCGACGAAGGCCTGGCTGCTTCGCGCATCGATCTGTCGGCGACGCTCAAGGATGGCCGGCTCGCCTTCACCCCGAAGATCGGCAGCCTCGCCTCGGGCAGTGTCGCCGGCACCTTGACCGTCGATGGCAGCGGCAAGCAGCCTTCCGTCCGGGTCGAGCTGAGCGTCGACAAGGTCGGCCTGGGCGAGGTGCTGAAAGGCCTGTCCATCACCCCCGCCTTGCACGGCGCGCCGACCGATCTCAGGATCTCGCTGAAGGGCAGTGGCGGTTCGCTGCGGTCCATCATGGCCAGGCTGAACGGGGAAACCGCGGTGGTGGTCGGCAAGGGGCGCATCGAGGGCACCAACGCCGATATGCTGGCTTTCGATGTGATCCGCCAATTGGCCGCTTGGCGTCACGACACCGATACCGACATGCAATGCCTGGTCAGCCGCTTCGCCATTGCCGAGGGGATGGCCCGCAGCGAGGCCTTGTTGTTCGACACCAGCGAGATGACGGTGGCCGGACAGGGCAGCATCAACCTGGCCAATGAGGACCTCGACCTGACCCTGTCGCCCAAGCCGAAGGAAGCGAGTCTGGTCAACCTGGCCGTACCGCTCGACATTTCCGGCAGCCTGGCCCATCCGTCGGTCGCCCCCAACAAGGGAGCCATCGTCAAAGGCATGGCCACGGCGGTCGGCGCCGTCGCCCTGGGGCCCTTCGGGGCGCTGCTGCCGCTGATCACCGCCGGGGCGTCCGACGGCAATCCTTGTCTGGCCGCCTTGGCCCAGCCAAAGAAGCCGCCGCCGGCCAGGAAGCCGGTGAAGGGGGCAGGCAGCGTCCGATGAAGCGTTTCTATTCCGCCGTCGCCGTCGCCACGACGGCCGACGGTTCCGTCGTCACCCTGGACGGCCGGGCGGTGCGTACCCCGGTCGGCCAGCTGCTGTGCGTCGCCAACCCCCGCCTGGCCGAGGCGATGGCCGACGAATGGCAGGCGCAGCGGGAGCGGATCGAGCCACGCTCGATGCCGTTGACCCAGTTGGTCAGCACGGCGATCGACCGGGTGGCTGTGCATCGGCCCGCCATCATCCAGGAATTGGTCAATTACGGTGCCACCGACCTCCTGTGCTACCGGGCCGAGCTGCCCCGGGATTTGGCGGAACACCAGGAACGCGTCTGGCAGCCGGTGGTCGACTGGGCCGCGGTCGATCTGGGGGCCGAACTGGTGGTGACCGCCGGCATCCTCCACATGGCCCAGCCGGCCGCCACGGTGGCCCGGCTGCGGGCCCTCATCGAGCGGTACGACGATCTGCCGCTCACCGCCCTGCAAAGCATCGTCGCCGCCACCGGCTCGCTGCTGCTCGGCCTGGCAATGATGGAGGGACGCCTCGGCGCCGACCAGACCTTCGCCGCCTCGCAGCTCGACGAGTTGTACCAGGTCGAATTGTGGGGCGAAGACCCCGAGGCGGTGACGCGCCGCGAGCTTCTCTACCAGGATATCCAGGCGGCAGCCCGGCTGATCGGCCTCTGCCAGGCTTGACGGCGGGCCGATGGCCGACCTGGGAAGTCGGGCGTTCCCTCAGCCGTCGCCAATCGAACGAATGACCCGCGCCGGATTTCCTCCGACAAGGATATTCGGCGGAACATCCTTGGTGACGACCGAGCATTCATTGTTTTCCTCGGGCTACAGTTGAGCCTGTGCTTCGGCGCATGAGGGCGGCACCGAGATTCGCTGAGTGTGGCCACAACGGAAGGCCAGGAATCCACCCATCTCGGCTGACCGGGTCAGAGTTGGCGAACGGCTGGAATTGGGTCAACTCCGGCCCGAAGCGAGTCAGCAAAGATATGGCGCGCTGGCCTCAGGCTGAACATATGGAACATGATGCCCGCCATAACGTTCGTCGCCGCTGTCGTCGTGAACCGGGCAGGTCGGCAAGCTGGGGGCGTGGCATGATGCTCAAGGCACACCTCAAGAACCTCGTCTTTACCGTTTTTCTCTGCCTGCTGTTGTTCCTGCCCGCCGGGACCTTGGCCTGGGCGCAGGCCTGGATCTTTCTGGCGCTCTTCATCGGTTGCAGCCAGGCGATGGGATTATGGCTGCTGAAGACCAATCCGGAGCTGTTGGCCGAGCGGATGAAATCGCCGCTCAGCGCCGATCAAACAGCCCGCGACCGCCTGGTAATGGTGGCCATCCTGCTGTTCTTCTGCGCCTGGCTCGTCTTCATGGCTGTGGACGCCCGGCGCTTCGGCTGGTCGCATACGCCGCCCTGGGCGCAAGTCGTCGGTGCGGCGCTGATCGTGGGAGCGTTCTGGGGCTGGGTCGGGGTCCTGCGGGCCAACAGCTTCGCCTCGGCCACCGTGCGGCTGCAGGAGGAGCGGGGGCAGACCGTGATCTCCACCGGTCCCTATGCGGTGGTGCGCCATCCGATGTACGCCTATGTGGTTCCCTTGCTGATTGGCGTGCCGTTGCTGTTGGGCTCGCTGTGGGGCCTCCTGGGCATGGCCGTGGCCATGCCACTGATGGCGGCCCGCGCCCTCGGCGAAGAGTCCCTGCTGATGAACGGGTTGCCTGGCTACCGGGAATACGCCGCCAAGGTGCGCTTCCGTCTCCTGCCCGGTGTCTGGTGACCTGCTCTCGCCACCCACGGCGCCGTCCCGGCCCGCCGGTCGCCAATTCGCTGGATCGCCCCTGCGGTTGATGCTATCTCAAAACGTTCTGCCCCTAGACCCTGCCAGCAGAGCGGGTGACGATCTCGGGTCGATGTTCGGGCCGGCGAGCCGCGCGCCGCCCCATTAAAACGCGATCCCCGGTCCTAGCGGGTGCGGAGGACATTGATTCGAGGGGAACAGATGCAGGAAATCATCCGACAGCTGGAAGAGAAGCGCGCGCGGGCACGGGCGGGCGGCGGCACCACCCGCGTCGAAGCGCAGCATACCAAAGGCAAGCTCTCGGCGCGCGAGCGCATCGAGCTGTTGCTCGACGAAGACTCGTTCGAGGAATGGGACATGTTCGTCGAGCATCGATGCCACGATTTCGGCATGGATGCCTTGCAGACCCCGGGCGATGGCGTGGTTACCGGCTATGGCACGGTGAACGGCCGGCTGGTCTTTGTCTTCAGCCAGGACTTCACCGTCTTCGGCGGCTCCCTGTCCGAGGCGCATGCCGAAAAGATTTGCAAGATCATGGACCATGCGCTGAAGGTGGGGGCGCCGGTGATCGGGCTGAACGATTCCGGCGGCGCCCGCATCCAGGAAGGCGTGGCCTCCCTGGCCGGCTATGCCGAAGTGTTCCAACGCAATGTCGATGCTTCGGGCGTGGTGCCGCAGATCTCCCTGATCATGGGGCCCTGCGCCGGTGGCGCCGTCTATTCGCCGGCGATGACCGACTTCATCTTCATGGTGAAGGACAGCTCCTACATGTTCGTCACCGGTCCCGAGGTGGTGAAGACGGTCACCCATGAGACCGTGACCTCGGAAGAGCTGGGCGGGGCGGTGACCCATACCACCCGCTCCGGCGTTGCCGACCTGGCCTTCGAGAACGACGTCGAGGCCTTGCTGCAACTGCGGCGCTTCATCGATTTCCTGCCGGCCAACAACCGCGAGAAGCCGCCGTTTCGGCCCACCAACGATCCGGCCGACCGCATCGAGGCGAGCCTCGACAGCCTGGTCCCGGAGAACGCCAACAAGCCCTACGACATGAAGGAGCTGATCCTCAAGATCGTCGACGACGGCGACTTCTTCGAGGTGGCACCGACCTTCGCCGGCAACATCCTGACCGGTTTCGCCCGGATGGAGGGGCGGACCGTCGGCATCGTGGCCAATCAGCCGCTGGTGCTGGCCGGTTGCCTCGACATCGATTCCAGCCGCAAGGCGGCCCGCTTCGTCCGTTTCTGCGACTGCTTCAACATCCCGCTGATCACCTTCGTCGACGTGCCCGGCTTCCTGCCCGGCACCGCCCAGGAATATGGCGGCATCATCAAGCATGGCGCCAAGCTGCTCTACGCCTATGCCGAGTGCACCGTGCCCAAGGTCACGGTGATCACCCGCAAGGCCTATGGCGGGGCCTACGACGTCATGAGCTCCAAGCATCTGCGGGGCGACGTCAACTTCGCCTGGCCGTCCGCCGAGATCGCCGTGATGGGCCCCAAGGGCGCCGTCGAGATCATCTTCCGGACCGATATCGGCGATCCGCAAAAGATCGCCGAGCGCACCGAAGAGTACCGGCAGAAATTCGCCAACCCCTTCGTCGCCGGCCATCGCGGCTTCATCGACGACGTCATCCGGCCCCATGCCACCCGTCCGCGCATCTGCCGCAGCCTTGCCATGCTGCGGGACAAGAAGCTCGAGAACCAGTGGCGCAAGCACGGCAATATTCCGCTCTGAGGGGGGCGTCCAATGTTCAAGAAGATCCTGATCGCCAACCGGGGCGAGATCGCCTGCCGGGTCATCAAGACGGCGAAGAAGATGGGCATTGCCACGGTTGCCGTGTATTCGGACGCCGACAAGGATGCCCTGCATGTCCAAATGGCCGACGAGGCGGTGCATATCGGGCCGCCGCCGTCCGCCCAATCCTACCTGATCGCCGAGCGCATCGTCGAGGCCTGCAAGAAGACCGGGGCCGAAGCGGTCCATCCGGGTTACGGCTTCCTGTCGGAGAAACGCGAGTTCCAGGAAGCCCTGGCCGCCGCCGGAATCGTCTTCATCGGTCCCGGTGCCCACGCGATCTTTGCCATGGGCGACAAGATCGAATCGAAGAAGCTGGCCAATGCGGCCGGGGTGAACACGGTTCCCGGCTTCATGGGAGTCATCAAGGACGCCGAGGAAGCGGTCACCATCGCCCGCCAGGTCGGCTATCCGGTGATGATCAAGGCCTCGGCCGGCGGCGGCGGCAAAGGGATGCGGCTGGCCCGCAACGACCAGGAAGCACGCGAGGGTTTCGTCTCGGCGACCAACGAGGCCAAGTCCTCGTTCGCCGATGATCGCGTCTTCGTCGAGAAATACATCGAGCAGCCGCGCCATATCGAAATCCAGGTCTTGGGCGATTCCTTCGGCAACGTGATCTATCTGGGCGAACGCGAGTGCTCGATTCAGCGTCGCCACCAGAAAGTCATCGAAGAGGCGCCGAGCCCATTCCTGACCGAGGCGGTCAGGAAGGCCATGGGCGAGCAGGCGGTGGCCCTGGCCAAGGCCGTCGACTACAAGTCGGCGGGCACGGTGGAGTTCATCGTCGACGCCCAGCGCAATTTCTTCTTCCTGGAGATGAACACCCGCCTGCAGGTCGAACATCCGGTGACCGAACTGATCACCGGACTCGACCTGGTGGAATGGATGATCCGCATTGCCGCCGGCGAGGCCCTCACCATCCAGCAGAAAGACGTCAAGCTGCATGGCTGGGCGGTTGAGGCCCGGGTCTATGCCGAGGACCCGTTCCGCAATTTCCTGCCGTCGATCGGCCGCCTCACCCGCTACATTCCGCCCGCCGAAGGGCCGAATGTGCGGGTCGACACCGGCGTCTACGAAGGCGGCGAGATCAGCATGTTCTACGACCCGATGATCGCCAAGCTGTGCGCTTATGGTCCGGTCCGCGAACTGGCGATCACCCATATGCGGCAAGCCTTGGACGAGTATTTCATCCGCGGGCTGAGCCACAACATCCCGTTCCTGGCCGCCTTGATGGCCCATCCGCGCTTCGTCCGCGGCGAACTCACCACCAATTTCATCGCCGAGGAATACCCGCACGGCTTCCACGCCGAGGATCTGCCAGTGCCGTCCCCGGCCTTGTTGGTGGCGGTGGCCGCCTTCGTCCACAGGAAGCATGTCGAGCGCGAGACCTCTCTCTCTGGTCAGTTGCCCGGCCACGAGGTCAAACCGGCCGATGCCTGGGTCGTGCAGTTCGGCGGCAATAGCTATCCCATCGTCCTGGCGCCGATCGCTGGCGGCTATTCGGTCGAATTGGACGGTGCCACGCTGTCGGTAACCTCCGACTGGGGAATCGGTCAGCCGCTGTTTCGGGGCGTGGTCAACGACGGCAATGATCACCATCTGGTGGTTCAGGTCGACCGCCAGAACATCGGTTATCGCCTATTCCACGGCGGCAGCCGGGTCGACGCCGTGGTATTGAGCCAGCGCGCCTCGGAATTGGCCGCCTTGATGCCGAAGAAGGCGCCGCCCGATCTGTCGAAATATCTGCTGTCGCCGATGCCCGGCCTGCTCGTCTCGCTGGCCATCGCCGAGGGACAGGAGATCAAGGCGGGCGAGGTGCTGGCCGTGGTCGAAGCGATGAAGATGGAGAACATCCTGCGGGCGGCGCGCGACGGCATCGTCGGCAAGCTGCACGCCAAACCGGGCGACAGCCTGGCCGTCGACCAGAAGATCGTCGAGTTCGTCTGAGTATAAAAAAGAGTGGCGCCGGCGTCCCTGCCGGCGTTCCGGCGGAGCCGGAAGACCAGCATTTCGCCGCTCCGCGGCGAAAGACCGGCAGGGACGCCGGTCCCACTACAAAGCATTCAGGACCCGGATCCGATGCGTTCACCCTCGTCCGACATTCTGACGCTGCTGGTTCGCATCGAGGGCCGCGTCCAAGGCGTGTGGTTCCGCGGCTGGACAGTTGCCGAGGCGACGCGCCGGGAACTGTCCGGGTGGGTGCGGAACCGGTCCGACGCAGTGTCGAGGCCTTGTTCAGCGGCGAGCGGCGGGAGGTCGAAGCGATGGTTGCCGCCTGCCGCCGCGGGCCACCGGGCGCCCAGGTGATCGAGGTGGTCAGCGGGCCAGCCGCTCGGCCCGAGGCCGGGGGTTTTCACCAACGCCCAAGCCTGTGACCGGTTCCGGTTCGGTGTCGTCGTCCTCGGCTATGCAGATGCGGTTCCGCCCACCGGTCTTGGCGGCGTAAAGCGCATAATCGGCGCGGGCGATGCTGGCCTCGGGGGGCAGCTTGGGCGCCAGCGCGGCCAAGCCCATCGACATGGTCACCGGGATCCGCCGGCGGTCGGGCGAGCGCCATTGCTGCCTGGGCATCAGCACCCGCAGCCGCTCCAGGATTCGCCTGGCGCGCGGCAAGTCGGCATGGGGCAGGCAGAATAGGAACTCTTCGCCGCCGAACCGGTAGACCAGATCGTAGGGGCGCAGCCGACGCAGGAAGAAACGGGCCGCCGCCGCCAGCATCTGGTCGCCGACCACATGGCCATGGATGTCGTTGATTTCCTTGAAGTGGTCGAGGTCGACCAGGGCGATGCAGCAGGGATCGTTATTGCGCGTCGCCCGGACCCATTCGCGTCTGAGGTCGCGCATCATGCCACGCCGGTTCAACAGTCCGGTCAGCGGGTCGGTTTCCGCCAAGGCCTGGTGCAGCATCAGCTCGAGCCGCCGACCCTCGCTGTTATAGGTTTCCACCGCGGCCATGAAGGCGAGGTATCGCTCCTGGTGCAGCCGTTCGCCGAGGGCGGCCTTTTTGGTCAGGTCGGCGGCGATCTCCTCCATTCTTTGCCGCGCGTCCCTGAAGCATTTGAATGCCGCGTGCTTGTCGCCGGGCGCATCGGGCACCAGGGCTGCCAAGCCGTCCTCGACCGCCCGGCTCCGGCACGCCTGCCGTCGCTCGTCGCCCTGGAACAGCAGCGAGCAATGGATCTCCTTCAGCCATTCGAGATGCTCGGTCGAGGCTTCCTCGAGCAGATGCAGTGCCTGTTCGGTCACCTGCGGCGCGGCGGTCGTCACTGGCGGCGTCATGCCCCTCCCGTCCGTTCTATTCTTATCCGGATGGAGATTATTCCACGGGGGTGCCGGCAGACGGGCGGCGCGGAGGACAGAGCAGCCAGCGCAAAAGGGATAGAGGCACCCCGATGGGGGTAGCTGCCGCCGGAAGGAAGGGGCTAGGCTGCGCCGCGTGGCGCTGCGAACACCTCGGCGAAGCTGGCCTTCAGGGCCATGTCGACCTCGTCCGGCGACGGGGTGTGACCGAGGTCCCACAGCGAGGTGACGCCGTAGTCGCGGATGCCGCAGGGAACGATTCCGTCGAAATGCGAGAGATCGAGGTCGACGTTCAGGGCGACGCCGTGAAAGGTCACCCAACGGCGGACCCTGACGCCGATGGCGGCGATCTTGTCTTCACGACCGGCGCCGCGCGCGACCCAGATGCCGACGCGGCCTTGCCGTCGTTCGCCCTTCACCCCGAATTGGGCGAGGGTGCGAATCAGCCATTCTTCGAGATCGTGCACGAAGCGCCGGACATCCGAGCCGCGCCGTTGCAAATCGAGCATCACATAGCCGATCCGCTGGCCCGGCCCATGATAGGTGTACTGGCCGCCACGGCCGCTCTGGAATACCGGGAAACGCCCCGGTTCCAGCAGGTCCTCGGGCTTGGCCGAGGTGCCGGCGGTATAAAGGGGCGGATGCGACAACAACCACACCATCTCCGGCGCCTCGGCGCGGCGGATCGCGGCGACCCGCTCCTCCATCAGGGCGACCGCCGCCGGGTAGTCGACCGCCTGGTCGCTGATGCGCCATTCGACGGTCGTAACGCTGTTTTCCAACACTGCCCTTGAACCTTGCCTCTGGTTTTGGTATTGAGGCCAACCTTACCGGCAACCAGGCCGGGCACCAACGACAATGCGGTCGTGGCGGAACTGGTAGACGCGCAGCGTTGAGGTCGCTGTGGGGCAACCCGTGGAAGTTCGAGTCTTCTCGACCGCACCATTCTCGAAGAGGCCCGGCGCTTGGCGTGCGGGCCTTTTTCGTTGCCTGCCCGTCGCGCCAAAGGCATATTGCCAGGCGCCTCCACGCCTAAAGTTGTCCTGCGTCGCCACCAGCGAAAGGCCTCCCCCATGTCCGACGATCTTCGCGAGGCCGCCCTCGAATACCACCGTTTCCCCACCCCCGGGAAGATCAGCGTCACCGCGACCAAGCCCCTCGCCACACAACGCGATCTCGCCCTGGCCTATTCGCCGGGCGTCGCCGCCGCCTGCGAACTGATCAAGGCGGACGAGAGCCAGGCGGCCTCGGTCACCGCGCGCGGCAATTTGGTGGCGGTCATCACCAACGGCACCGCGGTGCTGGGGCTCGGCGCCATCGGGCCGTTGGCGGCCAAGCCGGTGATGGAAGGCAAGGCCGTGCTATTCAAGAAGTTCTCGGGCATCGATGTCTTCGACATCGAGATCGATGAGCGCGACCCGGCCAAGCTGGTCGACATCATCGCCTCGCTCGAGCCGACCTTCGGCGGGATCAATCTTGAGGATATCAAGGCGCCGGAATGCTTCGTGGTCGAGCGCCAGCTGCGCGAGCGGATGCGCATTCCGGTGATGCATGACGACCAGCACGGCACCGCCATCATCGTCGGCGCCGCCCTGTTGAATGCCTTGCGCGTCGTGAAGAAGGATTTCGCCGCGATCCGTCTGGTCTGCTCGGGGGCCGGGGCGGCTGCCTTGGCCTGCCTCAATCTGTTGGTCGAATTGGGCGTACAGCGCCGCAACATCACCGTCTGCGACATCGAGGGCGTGGTCTACCGCGGGCGTACCGTCCTGATGGACCAGTACAAGGCGCCGTTTGCCCAGGATACCAACGCCCGCACGCTGGGCGAGGTGATCGAGGGGGCCGACGTGTTCCTCGGCTTGTCGGCGCCCGGCGTGCTGACCGGCGAGATGGTGGCGCGGATGGGCGACAAGCCGGTGATTTTCGCCCTGGCCAACCCAACCCCGGAAATTCTGCCGGAGGAGGTGCGGGCGGCGCGCCCCGACGCCATCATCGCCACCGGCCGCTCCGATTATCCCAACCAGGTCAATAACGTCCTGGTCTTTCCCTACATCTTCCGCGGCGCCCTCGACGTCGGCGCCACCGCCATCAACGAGGCGATGAAGCTGGCCGCGGTGAAAGCCTTGGCCGAGCTCGCCTTTGCCGAAACCGACGAGCGGGTGGCCGACGCCTATGGCGACGTCCAGCTGTCCTTCGGTCCCGACTACCTGATTCCCAAGCCGTTCGATTCACGGCTGATCCTCAAGATCGCCCCCGCGGTGGCCCGCGCCGCCATGGAAACCGGCGTGGCGACGCGGCCGATTACCGATTTCGACGAGTATCTCGAGCGTCTCAACGCATTCGTGTTCCGCTCCGGCCTGGTGATGAAGCCGGTGTTCGACCGGGCGCGCAAAGATCCCCGGCGGGTGGTCTATGCCGAGGGGGAAAGCCGCCGCGTGCTGCGCGCCGTGCAGACCGTGGTGGACGAGAAACTGGCCAAGCCGATCCTGGTCGGGCGCCGCGAGGTGGTGGCGCAGTTGATCAAGGAACTCGACCTGCGCCTTCGCATCGACGAGCATTTCGAGCTGAGCGATCCCCGGGGCGATCCTCGCTTCGCCGATTACTGGAAGACATACCACGGTTTGATGTCGCGGCGCGGGGTGTCGCCGGAAGCGGCCCGCGCGGTAGTGCAGACCAGGAATACCGTCATTGCCGCCCTGATGCTGCATCGTGGCGAGGCGGATGCGCTGATCTGCGGCGTCATCGGACGCTATGACCGGCATCTCCAGCACATCACCGATGTGATCGGCCAGCGCCCCGACGTGCGCCTCCCCGCGGCGATGAACTTGCTGATTCTCAACAAGGGCGTCTATTTCCTCTGCGACACCTATGTCAGCCACGACCCGAGCGCCGAACAGATCGCCGAGATGACCATGCTGGCCGCCGACGAAGTTCGACGGTTCGGCATCGAACCCAAGGTCGGACTGTTGTCCCATTCCAATTTCGGCAGCCGCCCCAGCCCCACCTCGGAAAAGATGCGGGCGGCATTGGAGTTGTTGCGCGACCGGGCTCCCCATCTCGAGGCGGAAGGCGAAATGCACGCCGATACGGCCCTGTCGGACGAGATCCGCAATCGGCTGTTTCCCGATTCCCGGCTGAAGGGCGCCGCCAATCTGCTGATCATGCCCGGCCTCGACGCCGCCAACATCGCCCTCAACCTGATCAAGATGCTGGGCGATGGACTATCGGTCGGTCCCATTCTGATGGGTATGGCCCAACCGGCCCATATCATCACCCCCTCGGTGACGGTGCGCGGTATCGTCAACATGACCTCGCTGGCCGTGGTCGATGCCCAGATGGCGGCCGCTCGCCAACCGCGTTGAAACATCACTCTCCCAACGGAAAAGGAGCCTTCATGTCTCGTCGTCTGATCTCTTCCGGTTCGCCCTTCGAGGAAGTCGCCGGCTATTCGCGCGCCGTCGTCGACGGCCGCTGGGTGTTCGTCGCCGGCACCAGCGGCTTTGCCAACGGGCAGATCGCCGACGGGCTGGAGGAGCAGGCCGAGCAAGCCTTTGCCACCATCGCCGGGGCGCTCAAGGAAGGCGGCGCGACCATGGCCGACGTCGTCCGGGTTCGGGTGTTCATCACCAAAGCCGAGGACTTCGAGCCGGTCGCCAAGATTTGCGGCAGGCATTTCAAAGGAGTCAGGCCGGCCAACACCACCGTGGTCTGCGGCCTTGTCGATCCGCGGATGAAGGTAGAAATAGAGGTTACCGCCCGCAAAGCTTAAGCACCGCGCGCTGACAACGCCGCAACAAAGGCCTATATTCCCTGCACGGCGGTGCCTTGCCGTCGCATTGTTTCGCTTCGTCAGGCGGTGGGATGGCCCAGGAACCCCTAATCATCGAGGTC
Organism: uncultured Telmatospirillum sp.; assembly: GCA_903858635.1. Lineage (GTDB taxonomy): Bacteria > Pseudomonadota > Alphaproteobacteria > Rhodospirillales > Magnetospirillaceae > DUZF01. Next base: position 32,491 of record CAIOJO010000097.1, read on the forward strand.
CCCAATCTACTGAGAGACAAGGTCTCCTACGGCCCGGATGGGATGGATCAGAAAGCGCTGGAGCGCCTCGACGCCTCCATCGTCAATGACCTCAAGGCCGAGTATGTCGACTGGGCACAGCGGGACTTGGCAAAGCTGCAGGAGGCTTTCGACCAAGCCCTCGCCGTCGGCCCGGGCGAACAGCGCCGTGCGGCGATGCAGGCGCTGTTCGCGGTGGCCCACGAGATCAAAGGCCAAGGCGGCAGCTTCCATTACGACCTGATGACGACCATTGGCAATCAGCTAGGCCAGTTCGTCGAGCACCGCGAATCCTTCGACGAGGCGGAGATGAACGTCGTGCGGGTGCATATCGATGCATTGCGCATGGTGATCGCTCAGCATCTCGAAGGCGATGGCGGTGCCGCCGGCAAGGCCCTGGTCAGGGGGCTGCAACTGGTGATCGCCAAGGTCTCGGGGCAACCCTAGGCAGGCGACCGGTGGAAGACCGGATCGCCCGGTCCTCCACCTGGCATAAGGTCCAGCCGGCTTAGTGCGTGCCGCCGCCCGAAGGATTGGTCTGGCCGCCCGACGACGATCCGCCGCTCATGCCGCCACTGGTCGATCCGCCGGTCCCCATATTGCCGGTCGAACCGGTCGAACTGGTCGAACCGGTCGAACCGCTCGAAGAGCCGGACCGCCCGCTGTTGCTGGGCATCTGGCCTTGCTGGGTGCCGCTCGGATTGGTGTTGAGGGCGGCAAGGGTCTGCTGGTCGGGTTGGCCCGACGCCTGGATGCCCTTGTCTTCCTGGAATTGCCGCAGCGCCTGCTGGGTGTTCGGGCCAAGCTTGCCATCCACTTGTCCGACATCATATCCCTGCTGCTTCAACTTGCCCTGGATCTGTTTGACTTGGTCCTGGTTCCATGTCTGGTGCGACATGGTGGCCGAACCACCGGATTGGCTGTCTCCGGTGTTCATCGACGAACTGCTGCCGCTTGCGGCATAGGCTGTGCCGACCGCCAGGGCACCGACCAGAGCCAACGGTAACACCGCTTTCATCCGAACCTCCTGTTTCCTCGGCTGCTGAGGCGACGACCGGCAGGGGCGCCGCCCTTGGCCGCGTATCGGCGCGGCCTATCTTGCACTAATGCCTGGAGCCTTCCGGTGTTCCCGCAAGGCGGAGGAATGTCGACCCAATCGGCCTGGGACGGAACCGATTCCGCCCGCTCAGCCGCGGCGGTCCTCGTAGAGTTCGGCCAGGGCCTTGCCGTAGCGCTCGATGATCACATGGCGGCGGATCTTCAAGGTCGGTGTCGACATCTCGTTGGTCACCGTGAAGGGTTCTGCCGTCAGCAGGAAGCGGCGCACCTTCTCGATCGGCGACAGGGACCGGTTGACCCGGTCGACCGCTTCGGCGATGTGCCGGCGGAACCCCAGATCGGACAGCAATCCGTCGAGGGCGCCCGGCTTTCCCTGGGCGGATGCCCAGGCGGCGGCGTGGTCCGCATCGGGCACCAACAGCGCCACCAGATGCGGCCGGCGGTCGCCGTAAACCATCGCCTGGGCGATCTCCGGCTGCAGCGAGAGCAGCCCTTCCACCCGTTGCGGCGAGATGTTGTCACCGCCCGAATTGACGATGATGTCCCGCTTGCGGTCGGTGATCTGGATGAAGCCATCCTCGTCGAGGCGGCCGATGTCGCCGGTATGCAGCCAGCCATCGCGGACCGCTTGCCGGGTCGCTTCGGCATCCCGCCAATAGCCCAGCATCACCAATTCGCCGCGCACCAGGATCTCACCGTCTGCGGCGATGCGAACCTCGACGTCGCTGACCGGCGGCCCGACGGTGTGCAGCTTGACCCTGGCGGGCGGGTTGCAGCTGATCACCGGGGCCGATTCGGTCTGTCCATAGCCCTGCAGGATGCGCACGCCGAGCGCCGTGAAGAACAGCCCGACCTCGTAGTTGAGGGGGGCGCCGCCGGAGACCAGGGCCTTCAGGCGGCCTCCGAACCGTGCCGCGATCTTGCGCCGCACCAGAAGGCCGAGCAGGGGGTCCTGCAGCCGGTCGAGCAGGCTCAGGCTGTGCGGCGCCTCATAGCGCTTCGAGCCAAGCCGGACGGCCCGGTGGAACAGTTTGGCCTTGTGCCCGCCGGTCCGCTCGACCGCCGACAGGATGCGCGCCCGCATCATCTCGTAGAGACGCGGCACCGCGGTCATGATGGTCGGTTGCGCTTCCACCATGGCGGCGCCGAGCTGCTCGATGCCTTCGGCGTAATAGATCTGGGCGCCGATCGAGATGGGGAAGAACTGTCCGGCAGTGTGCTCGTAGGAATGCGACAGCGGCAGGAACGACAGGAAGACCTCGTTGTCGAGGCCGATGGTCTGCAGGAGGTCGTGCGCCCCCTTGCAGTTGCAGATGATCGACCCGTGGCTCAGCATCACGCCCTTGGGGGCGCCGCCGGTGCCCGAGGTGTAGATGATGCACGCCGTGTCGCCGCGTTTGGTCGCCGCCACGCGGGCCGCGACATCGTCCTCATGGGCGCTGCCCAAGGTCTGCAGGTCATCCCACTGGCGCAGCTCCAGCCCCGGATGCTGGGTCAGCCCGAGCGGCTCGATGGCGATCAGTCCGGGCGGATGGTCGGCCGACAGCGCCGCGCCGATCACCCGGTCGGCCAGCCCCCGGGTCGACACGATGGCCAGCATGGCACCGGAATTGTTGAGCAGATGCAGGTGGTCGGCCACCGTGTTGGTGGTGTAGGCCGGTACCGTGATGGCCCCCGCCGCCATGATGGCAAGATCGGCGATCAGCCATTCCGGCCGGTTCTCGGACACCAACAGGACTCGATCGCCCTCTGCCACGCCAAGGGCCCGCAAGCCGCGCGCCACCAGGTTGACCTGGTTGGCCACTTCGGCCCAGGTCAGGGCGCTCCACAGCTTGTTTCGCTTGCTCCACAGGAAGGGGCGCTGGGCACCGGCGGCAGCCTGCTCGAAGAACATCGCGGTGAGGCTGGTGCAGGTCTCGTAGCGAACGACGCCCATCCGTTTCATCCCCATTTTTCTTGCGCCCGCGTCCCGGCCGTGGACTATTGTCCCCCTTCCCGGGCCAGGCGGTTCTTGGCTGTCGGGTCCTTCATACCCATATCGCTGGCCGGCGCAAGGAGTAATCGTATGAACAAAAATGCGGCTGCCGTCGACACCTCGGCGAACGGGTTGGGGGTGATGCCGGAATGGGACCTGTCGGATCTCTACGAGGCTCCCGACTCGCCCAAACTGGAGGCCGATCTCAAGACGGGGGACGACGAGGCGCGCGCTTTTGCCGAAACCTATCAAGGCAAGCTGGCCGCTCTCGCACCCGACGACCTGGGCGAGGCCATCGCCCGCTACGAGGCGCTGACCGAACGGCTGTATCGGGTGCTGAGCTACGCCCAGCTGCGTTATTCGGCCAATGTGTCGGATCCCGAACGGGGCCGCTTCTACCAATGCATGCAGGAGCGCGTCACCGACATTTCGACGCAGACCCTGTTCTTCACCCTTGAACTCAATCGTCTCGACCAGGCCACCCTCGACGCCAAGCTGACATCCTCCAAGGTGGCGCATTACCGCCCCTGGCTGCGCGACCTCAGAATGTTCCGCGATCATCAGCTGTCCGACGAGATGGAGCAGATTCTGCACGAGCGCGAGGTGGCCGGACGCGCCTCTTGGGTTCGCCTGTTCGACGAAACGATGGCCGGATTGCGCTTCACGGTGAACGGCAAGCAGCTGACCTCGGCCGAGACGCTCAACCTGATGAGCGACAAGAACGGCGCCACGCGCAAGGCGGCCGCCAAGGCCTTCGGCGCAGTCCTCGGCGAGAATGTGCGCCTGTTCTCCCTGGTGACCAATACCCTGATCAAGGACAAGGAGGTCGACGACAAGTGGCGCCACTACGCGAGTCCGACCTCGTACCGCAACCTGTCGAACCAGGTCGAGGATGAGGTGGTCGACGCGCTGGTCGGGGCGGTCAAGGGGGCCTACGGCCAACTGAGCCACCGCTACTATGCGCTGAAGGCCAAATGGTTGGGCGTCGATCAGCTCGACTATTGGGACCGCAATGCGCCATTGCCGGAAGACGAGGACCGCCGCATCAGCTGGCCGGAAGCCAAGGATATCGTCCTTGGCGCCTATCGCTCATTCTCGCCCGAGCTGGCGAAGATCGGTTCCCGCTTCTTCGAGGGCGGCTGGATCGATGCGCCGGCCCGTCCGGGCAAGTCGCCGGGGGCCTTTGCCCATCCCACCGTGCCCTCGGCCCACCCCTATCTGCTGTTGAACTTCCTCGGCAAACCCCGCGACGTGATGACCTTGGCCCATGAGTTGGGGCATGGGGTGCATCAGGTGCTGGCGGCCAAACAGGGACAGCTGCTGGCCGACACCCCCTTGACCTTGGCCGAGACGGCCTCGGTGTTCGGCGAAATGATGACCTTCCGCGCCCTGTTGGACGGGGAAGCCAATCCAAGCCGTCGCCGCATCATGTTGGCGTCGAAGGTCGAGGACATGCTCAATACGGTGGTCCGGCAGATCGCCTTCTATGATTTCGAGCGGGCGCTCCACGAAGAGCGCCGGTTGGGCGAGTTGTCGGCCGAACGGATCGGCGAGATCTGGATGGACATCCAACGCCAGAGCCTGGGCCCGGCATTGCGCTTCGATCCGGAATACCAGTACTACTGGGCCTATATCCCGCATTTCGTGCACTCGCCGTTCTACGTCTATGCCTATGCCTTCGGCGACTGCCTGGTGAACTCGCTTTACGACGTCTACCGGTCCGGCGCCCCCGGCTTCGAGCGGAAATATCTCGATATGTTGGCGGCCGGCGGCACCCTGCGGCACCAGGACTTGCTGGCGCCGTTCGGGCTCGATGCCGGCGATCCGGCCTTCTGGCGGCGCGGCCTGGATGTCGTCCTCGGCTTCATCAGCGAGCTGGAGGCGGTCGGGTGAGCCCGCCCACCCGCACCGACGCCGAACTGAACCGCATGGCGGATCAGGCGGGGAAGGGGGCTTCCGAGGTCAACCGACTGGGCGGCAGGGTGCGCCGTTATGCCCAGGTGTCGACCGCCGTCGGCGGATTGGCGGCTCGGCTGGCCGGTGAGAAGGTGCTGGGCATCAAGCCGGATCGGGCCAGATCGGCGAGCGAACTGCGGACCGCCTTGGGCGGCCTCAAGGGGCCGCTGATGAAGGTGGCACAGATCCTGTCGACCATCCCGGATGCCCTGCCCAGGGAATACGCCCAGGAACTGGCCCATCTTCAGGCCAATGCGCCGCAAATGGGCTGGCTGTTCGTCAAACGCCGCATGGCCGCCGAATTGGGCGCCAACTGGCAGCAGCGCTTCGCCGGTTTCGAGCACGAAGCGGCCGCCGCCGCTTCGCTCGGCCAGGTGCACCGCGGCGTCGGACTGGACGGGCGTCGGCTGGCCTGCAAGCTGCAATATCCCGATATGGCATCGGTGGTCGAAGCCGATTTGAAGCAGCTGCGGCTGATCCTGGCGCTCTACCGCGGTTACGACAACGCGATCGATCCCGGCAACGTCCAGGACGAGCTGGCCGAACGCCTGCGCGAGGAACTCGACTACGGGCGAGAGTCGCGTCACATGCGCCTGTACGGCCGGATGCTGGGCGAAGAGACGGGGGTCCATGTTCCCGAGGTGGTGCCCGAGCTTTGCACGCAGCGCCTGCTGACCATGAGCTGGCTCGACGGCGAGTCGATGATGAGCTTCGTCGATGGCCATCAGGAGGCCCGCAACGAAGTCGCCTGCAATATGTTCCGTGCCTGGTACGTGCCTTTTTATTATTACGGGATCATTCACGGCGACCCGCACCTCGGCAATTACACGGTGCGTCCCGATCGAACCATCAACTTGCTTGATTTCGGTTGCATCCGGGTGTTCGCGCCCAGCTTCGTCGGTGGAGTGATCGACCTCTATCACGCCCTCGAGCGGGACGACCACGAGCTGGCGGTGCATGCCTACAAGACTTGGGGCTTCAAGGATCTGTCGCACGAAATGATCGGCATCCTCAACCTGTGGGCCGAGTTCCTCTATGCCCCCCTGTTGGAGAACCGCAAGCGGCGGATCCACGAGACCGAGACCGGGATCTATGGTCGCGATGTCGCCGAGAAGGTCCATTCCGAACTGCGCCGCGTCGGCGGCGTCAAGCCGCCGCGCGAATTCGTGCTGGTGGATCGCGCCGCCGTCGGCCTCGGCTCGGTGTTCATGCGGCTGAAGGCGGAAGTCAACTGGCACCAGATGTTCCAGGAGCTGATCCGCGATTTCGACCTGGATGCCCTGGCCAAGCGCCAAAGCCAAGCCCTGCAGGCGGTGGGGCTGTAGGGTTCGGCCCTACAACACAAACATGGATGCGGCGCACCCGGAACCAGGCGTCAGCCTGGTGACTGGCGCGTTGAGCGCCCCGGAGCTTTAGCGGAGGAGCCAAGGCCGCGGATGCGGCCGCCCGGCGCTTGAGGGACTAAAGAAATCTTACGACGGCGGGCAAGGCCGGCTGCCGCGGCACAGGGCCTGCAGGCCGATCACCGTTTCCGCCGGGAAGGTGGTGGTGGCGACCTTGACCGGCAGGCCGAGCAGGCGGCCGACATAGACATCGAAGCCTGCATCGGTCCAGAAATCGAGATATCGCGGCTTGAAGCCGAACAAAGGTTTCATCACCGCCCGCAGGTCGAGCGTGTCGTAAATCTTCCCGCCGATGTCGTGACGCCCCGGGCCGACGGCGGTGACCTGCAGGTCGTAGCGCCGGCGCCCGTCGCAGACCGGCAGGACGAAGTTGGCCTCGCCGGCCATGGCGCGCCGGCCCATCTCGAACAGCGCGGTCACCGGGTCCAGCACATGCAGGCGCAATTGCTCGGGCAGCGGCGGATTGTCGTCGGGGTCGGGCGGCAGCAGAGAGGAATCGGCGCGCCGCTCTTCGTCCAGGACCTTTTCGGCCAGTTCGCCCTCTGCGACGAAGCGCATGTCCACCCGGCGCGTCTTGTCCTTCGATCTGGTCGACTGGCTGAAGCTGTCGGGATGGAAGCCGTTGGCCGTCACGGTTCCCCAGCCGTCGGACTCGACCGACAGCCCGGTCATAAAGTGGGTCAGACCATGCGTGTGAATGGATAGATGGCCATGGTAGCGGCCGTCCTGCTGTTCCGCCGAGAAGGCGATCTCGGCGGCATCGAGGCCGCCCCAATAGGCTTGGAAGCTCAAGCTCTCAGGCTCGGCAGCGACGGCGGCGCCGCACCATGCCAGCACAGATATCAACGCCAAGGGGCAAGCGAAATCGAGCTGCTTCATATGCTCCCAGATGGTGGTCCGTGAGCCTGGAGTCGATCCACCCGTCAGGGTGGAGAAACCTCGCATTTGAGACACTATAGCAGCTTATTTTGTAAAACCAATTCGCTTGGCAAAACCTTGACAATCGGTATTCTGTCGCCAACCGCGAGCCCGCGTGCCTAACGACGAGCCCGTGCGTCGAGGAAGGGGACGTTTGGTGCAGCCCGCATTTCCCGAATGGCCGCGTCATCTCGGGGCAGGTCCAAGCTCATCTTCGACGCTGAACCGCGAGCCTACGGTCTGCTAAGCAAATCTACCGAGTCGAGCCGTGCCGCGCCGCGACGGCACCGGGTAACCCCAGTCCTGCGAGAATAAAGATGCCTCTAGTCATTGGTATTCCCAAGGAGACGTACGCCGACGAGAAACGCGTCGCGACGGTTCCGGACGTCGTCGAGAAGCTGATCAAGCTCGGCTTCTCGGTGTCGGTCGAGAGTGGCGCCGGCGAAGGCGCCAATTTTACCGACGACAGCTTCGTCGCCGCCGGCGCCACCATCGTCGGCGACGCAGCACAGCTGTGGTCGAGTTCCGACATCATCTTCAAGGTACGCGCCCCCACCTCGGCCGAAGTTGGCCTGATGAAGGAAGGCGCAACGCTGGTCAGCTTCATCTGGCCGGCGCAGAACCCCGAGTTGATGGAACAGCTGGCCGCCCGCAAGGTGACCGTGCTGGCGATGGACTCGGTGCCCAGGATCTCGCGGGCGCAGAAGTTGGACGCGCTCAGTTCGATGGCGAACATTGCCGGCTACCGCGCCGTCATCGAAGCGGCCCATCACTTCGGACGCTTCTTCACCGGCCAGATCACCGCCGCCGGCAAGGTGCCGCCGGCCAAGGTGTTCGTCATCGGGGCCGGCGTGGCCGGTCTGGCGGCGATCGGCGCGGCCTCCGGCCTCGGTGCCATCGTGCGGGCCAACGACACCCGGCCCGAGGTGGGCGACCAGGTGAAGTCGATGGGCGGCGAATTCGTCCCGGTCGACTATGTCGAGGAAGGCGCCGGCGTCGGCGGCTATGCCAAGGTCATGAGCGAGGGGTTCCAAAAGGCCCAGCTCGAGACCTTTGCCAAGCAGGCGAAGGATGTCGACATCATCATCACGACGGCGCTGATCCCGGGGAAGCCGGCGCCCAAGCTCATCACCGCCGAGATGGTGCGGTCGATGAAGGCGGGCAGCGTCATCGTCGATCTGGCCTCGGAGCAGGGGGGCAACTGCGAGCTCACCGAACCCGGCAAGGTCGTGGTGAAGCATGGCGTCACCATCATCGGCTATGCCGATCTGCCGAGCCGTCTGTCCAGGCAGTCGTCGACCCTCTATGCGACCAATCTGCTGCGGATGACCGAAGAGCTGTGCAAGACCAAGGACGGCATCATCGACGTCAACATGGACGACGAGGTGATCCGGGGCGCCACCGTCGTCAAGGACGGGGCGATCACCTGGCCGCCGCCGGCGCCCAAGCTGTCGGCGGCGCCGCCGCAGGCAGCGAAATCGGCCGCTCCGGTGGCCGCCAAGAAGTCCGGTCATGGCCATGGGGCCAGTGGACCGATGCCGGCGCGCCAACTGGCCATCATCTTCGGCGTTGGCGCCCTGTTGTTCTGGTTGATCGGCGCCGCGGCCCCGGCGGCCTTCCTGGGCCATTTCACCGTCTTCGTGCTGGCCTGCTTCGTCGGCTACATGGTGGTGTGGAACGTCACTCCGGCGCTACACACCCCGCTGATGAGCGTCACCAACGCGATTTCCAGCATCATCGCCATCGGCGCCCTGGTGCAGATCTCTCCGCCGCTGCTCGAAGGGGTGCAGCGGCCGGGGTTCTGGATCGGCTTGCTGGCCTTCATCGGCATCGTGCTGACGTCGGTCAACATGTTCGGCGGTTTCGCCGTGACGCGTCGCATGTTGGCGATGTTCCGCAAGTAAGGGGGACCGAAAATGTCTGCGAGTCTTGCAACGGTCTCCTATATCGGGGCCACCATTCTATTCATTCTCAGCCTGGGCGGTCTGTCCAACCCGGAATCTTCCCGGCGCGGCAATGTCTACGGCATCATCGGCATGACCATCGCCGTGCTGGCCACCATCCTCGGCCCGCGGGTGAGCGGGGGCGGCATCGCCTGGATCATCATGGCGATGGCGATCGGCGGCAGCGTCGGGCTTTACGCGGCGCGTAAGGTGCAGATGACGCAGATGCCGGAACTGGTGGCGCTGATGCACAGCCTGGTCGGTCTGGCCGCCTGCACGGTCGGCTTCGCCAGCTACATCGACCCCTCGATCGAGTTCACCGGGGCCGAAAAGACCATCCATGAGGTGGAGATCTATCTCGGCATCCTGATCGGTGCGGTGACCTTCTCCGGCTCGGTGATCGCCTTCGGCAAGCTCTCGGGCAAGATCGGCGGCAAGCCGATGCTGCTGCCGGGCCGCCATTGGATGAACCTGGTCGGCCTGTTGCTGGTGATCTGGCTCTGCCGCGAGTTCCTGCATGCGGAAACCATCGGCGGCGGCGCCGTTCCGCTGGTGCTGATGACGTTCATCGCGCTTCTCTTCGGGGTGCATATGGTGATGGCCATCGGCGGTGCGGACATGCCGGTGGTGGTGTCGATGCTCAACAGTTATTCCGGTTGGGCCGCCGCGGCCACCGGCTTCATGCTGTCGAACGACCTGCTGATCGTCACCGGGGCGCTGGTCGGCTCGTCCGGTGCGATCCTGTCCTACATCATGTGCCGGGCGATGAACCGCAATTTCATCAGCGTCATCGCCGGCGGCTTCGGTACCGGCGGCGGCGAAGCGGCCAAGCCCGGCGAACAGCCGGCCGGCGAGGTGACGCCGATCAGTGCGGTGGAAACCGCGGAATTGCTGCTGGAAGCCAAGAACGTCATCATCGTCCCGGGGTACGGCATGGCCGTCGCCCAGGCGCAGCACACCGTGTACGAAATCACCAGCCATCTGCGGGCCAAGGGCATCAACGTGCGGTTCGGCATCCATCCGGTGGCCGGGCGCATGCCGGGGCATATGAACGTGCTGCTGGCCGAGGCGAAGGTGCCCTACGACATCGTCATGGAGATGGATGAACTCAACGACGACTTCCCGAACACCGACGTTGCCATCGTCATCGGCGCCAACGACATCGTCAATCCGGCGGCGCAGGAAGACCCGACCAGCCCCATCGCCGGCATGCCGGTTCTGGAAGTGTGGAAGGCGAAAACCTCCATCGTCATGAAGCGGTCCATGGCCTCGGGCTATGCCGGCGTCGACAACCCCTTGTTCTACAAGGAGAACAACCGCATGTTGTTCGGCGATGCGAAGAAGATGCTCGAAGAGGTCCTGGTCGCCATCATGGCCTGAATCGAGGCGACGAGAAAACCACCCCCCCTCTCCCGCTCGGCGCGGGGGAGGGGGGGTTCGTTGGTGCCGCGCGGATGGCGGTTTCAATGGGCGGTGACGCCAAGGGCCATCACCCGCTCGACCTCGGCGGCAAGATCGGAGGGGGTGACCGGCTTCAGCAGCATGCCGGCCGGACCGACCGAGCGCATGCGGTCGAGGGTTTGCGGCTCGCTCGACCCGCTGACGAAAACGATGGGTAGGACTCGCCGGGCGAGAATCCGTTGGGCCGCTTCCACCCCGTCCATCTTGCCCTTCAGGCGGACATCCATCAGGACCAGGTCCGGTCCTCGGTCGACCGCGACGTCGACGGCGTTCTGGCCGGTTGCTGCGACCGCCAGCACCTCATGGCCGCGCGATTCCAGATAGAGCCTCATGCCCATGGCTACCAGGGAATCGTCTTCGACGATGACGATGCGTGCCATTTTCGATCATGCCTCTTCGGTGATACCCCGCCCCAATGGATAGCTCCGTCTGGGGAGCGACACAGCCACGAAGAGGGGGTAGGGCGCTTGGCTAGCCGCATGCGGTCTGCCGCCCGGGGGGGGCGGGCGGCTATGGTCGCAGCGGGAGAACAATGCATGCGGAAACCCCTTTTCGAGGCGCCGCCAGGCGTCGCTTCGGCCGTTACCAACCTGCTGGCAGCGATCAGCCTGGCCGGTTTCACCTGTCTGGTGATTTTGCTGCTTGGGGCCATGCAATGGAGCATGGGCGAGCGGGCCGGGGCCATTGCCGCGGCCACTTCGGCCGTCTGGCGTAACGGGATGTTCCCGTGGCTTCTGATCAGTCTGGTCGCGTTATCCGGCTTCTCGGTCCTCAGCGTGGTGGCGATGCGTCGAGCCCAGCTTGAGGAGGCGGCACAGCAGCGCCTGAGAAGGGCTGCGCAGGCGCTCGAGATCATGCTCGAAGAGAAGGACGTCCTGCTGGCCGAGATTCACCATCGGGTGAAGAACAACATGCAGGTGGTGGTCAATCTGTTGCAGATGGAGGCGGCGCAGCTGGCCGATCCGGGCAGTCGCCAACGCCTCGATGCGGTGGGACGTCGGCTGGTCTTGATCGGCCATATTCACGAGCGGGTCTACGCGGCCGACCGCTTTGCCCGCATGGATGTGGCCGCCCATCTGGCCGAGCATTGCGATGAGCTGTCGCAGGAGCATCCCGCAGCGGTGCTACGAGTTGCCGCGGAACCGCTGCATTGCGGCCTCGATACGGCCCTGCCATTGGCCTTGATCGCCCATGAACTGGTCAGCAATGCATTGCGTTACGGCGGCGAGGCGGCGTGCGTCGCGGTTTCGATCCGGCGCAAGGGGGAGCGAGTCCTGCTGGCGGTGGCGGATGGTGGCAAGGGTCCCGCCCCGGATGCAATGCCGGGGATGGGCCTGATGCTGGTCGATCTGATGGTCGGGCAGATCGGCGGCAAGATCGACAGAACCACGACGGACGGCCATTGCGTCCAGGTCTGGTTGTCGGCCGCGCTATTCTGCTGAAGGCGGCGTGTGGCTGTCACCGGTGCGAAGAGGTTGCACCAATGCAAAAGGCGCCCCCACCCGAAAGGCGTGGCGCCCCATTACATCGCCAACACGCAAGCTTACGTCAGAAGCCCTCGCGCTCGAGGCGCTTGCGTTCCAGCTTGCGGGCCCGGCGCACCGCCTCGGCCTTCTCGCGCGCCCGCTTCTCCGAGGGTTTCTCGTAGTTGCGGCGCAGCTTCATCTCGCGGAACACGCCCTCACGCTGCATCTTCTTCTTGAGGGCCTTCAGGGCTTGGTCGACATTGTTGTCACGAACGAGAACCTGCACGTTGCGCCACCGCTCCTTTCTACTGCACCCAAAAAAAGCCAGGGACGGCCTGTGCGCCGTCCCCGGGCTATGAATTGCTGCGGACGGCTCCTGCCATCCAAGAGCGGCTTAGATAGCACAACCGTTTGACAATGGGAAGACCTGGCTTGGGGTTGGCTTTGGTCTTTACCGGAGAAGGGGCCCCGCCCATATTGGCTGCATGGCCGTACTCGACATCGCCCTGATGGGCAATCCCATTCTCGCCCGCCCGGCGGCACCGGTGGAAGATCCCACCGATCCGCAAGTGAGCGAACTCGTCGCCAATATGCTGGAGACCATGGTGGCCGCCCACGGAGTGGGCTTGGCCGCGCCCCAGGTGAAGCAGGGGCTCCAACTGGTCGTCTTCGAAGTGCCCGCCGAACGGCTGGCCGAAGGCCGGGCGCTGCCCTTGACCGTGCTGTTCAATCCGGTGATCGAGGCCCTCGACGAGGCGATGGACGAAGCCTATGAGGCCTGCCTGTCGGTCCCCGGTTTGACCGGGCGCGTGCCGCGCTGGCGGCATATCGGCTATCGCGGTCTTGGTGTCGACGGCAAGGTGATCGAGCGGGAGGCCATCGGATTTCATGCCCGTGTGGTGCAGCATGAATGCGACCATCTGTTGGGCCGGCTCTACCTGACCCGGATGCCGGACCTGGCCAGCCTGGCCTATGGACAAGAATTGCGCCGTCTGGTGCAGGCGGAAGGAGAGGGGTTATGAGCGATTCGAGCCACGAGCCGATGCGCGAGGTTCGCGACCGCCTGGTCTTGGCCGCCCTTCCCCATGTGCCGTTCGATGGCTGGAGCCGGCACGCGCTGAGCGAAGCGGCGAAGGACGCCGGCTACGACCAGACCATGGGCGAGCGCGCCTTCCCGGGCGGCCCGGTCAACGCGGTCGAGCATTTCAGCGAAATGGCCGACCGTCGGCTGGCCGAGGCGGCGGCGGTGGCCGGGCTCGACAAGCTGCGGCTACCCCAGCGGCTCAGTTGGCTGGTCATGCACCGGCTCGAGGACTGGGCCGGTCACCGCGAGGCGATGCGCCGGGCGGTCACCTTTCTCAGTCTGCCCAACAACAGTTTGGCGGCGCTGCGCTGCACCTGGCGGACGGTCGACACCATCTGGTATGCCGCCGGCGATCTGTCGGCCGATTTCAGCTTCTATACCAAGCGGGCGACGCTCGCGGCTGTTTACAGCTCGACCCTGTTCTATTGGATCGAGGACGAATCGGACGATTTCGCCGACACCCGGGACTTCCTGGAGCGGCGATTGGCCGAAGCCGGACAGTTGCCGAAGCTCCGGGCCACGTTGCGCCAGCGATTCGAGCAGCTGCCCAATCCGTTACACCTTTTGTTCGAAAAGGGCGCCGTCCGCCGCCATTTCGGCGTCAAGCGGCTCTAGGGGTTCTGTTCCGGCGAGGCGGTAACGGCGGCGGCGACGATGCGGCGCCGCTGCCTGAACCAGTTGATCGCGGCGCTGCCGACGGCGACCAGGATGATCAGTCCAAGCACCAGCTGGGATGATTCGCCGAGGTAGCAATCCAGCGCCTTGCCCAGATAGAAGCCGCCCCAGGCGAATGTATTCGCCCAAACGGCGGCGGCGATCAGATTGAGCACCAGGAATTTGACGCGCGACACGCCGCTCATCGCGATGATGAACGGACTGATGTTGCGCAGTCCGTAGATGAAACGGAAGGACAGGATGAACACGTCCTCCTGCTTGCGCAGCAGGCGGAACCCCCATTCGACCTTGCCGGCCATGGTCGGCCAGCGTTTGAGCAAGGGCGTTCCGTATTTGCGGCCGATGTAGAACCACATCTGGTCGCCGCCGAAGCTGCCCAGGAAGGCGGCGAACGCCAGCAGCAGGACGCTGAGATGCACGTCCCCGCGCGAGATCAGTGCCCCCGTGACCAGGACCACCGTTTCGCCCTCGAGGAAGGTCCATACCAGGATGACCAGGTAGACCAAAACCCCGTAATTGTTTGCGAAGTTAACAATCCATTGGTCTAATGACATTGTCTGACGTTGCCCATCCCCGTTGGTTCAAAATCTCCGCAACAGCCCAGGGCGTCAATCAAAGAATATGATCGAGCCGGGATGCCCGGAGCCTTGCAGGCGGGCCTTATTCAGGTCCTGTTCATAGTTGCCGGTCAGCCCGGGGCATTAGGCGAGTCACATGGCCCATCTTGCGGCCGGGCCGGGCCTCGGCCTTGCCGTAAAGATGCAGCCGGGCGCCAGGTTCCTGAAGGATGTCGAGCCATTGGTTCACGTCATCGCCGATCAGATTGGTCATCACCGCATCCGAATGGCGTAGGGGACTGCCAAGCGGCAAGCCGCACACTGCCCGAACGAATTGTTCGAATTGGTCGGTCAGGCAGGCGTCCATGGTCCAGTGACCGGAATTATGTGGGCGCGGGGCCATCTCGTTGGCCAACAGGGTGCCGTCGGTGGTGACGAAGAACTCGACCGCCAGAAGCCCGACCAGTTCCAGCTTGGCCGCTGCCGCCAAGGCAATGTCTTGGGCCTGCCGGGCGAGGTGCGGAGCAATCGGGGCCGGGGCAATGGTGACGTCGAGGATGTGGTTGCGATGGCGGTTCTCGACCACATCGAAGCAGACCGCGGCGCCATCCAAACCGCGCGCCACCACGACCGATAATTCCCGCTCGAACGGGACGAAGCGCTCGAGGATGGCCGGCCGTTCGCCGATCGCCGCCCAAGCGCGATCGAGCTCGCGCGGATCGTCGATTCGCACCTGGCCCTTGCCGTCATAGCCGAAGCGGGCCGTCTTGAGGATCGACGGCAATCCCAATTCCGCCGCGGCAGCGCCCAGGCCGGCGCGGTCGAGGACCGGCCGCCAGGCTGCGGTGGCGATCGCCATGTTGTTGAAGAAGCCCTTCTCGACGATGCGGTCCTGGGCCGTTTCCAGGACACGCCAGCAGGGACGGACCGGCACATGGCGCGACAAGATGCGGACGCTCTCGGCCGGCACGTTTTCGAATTCGAAGGTGATCACGTCGACCGCGGCGGCGAAAGCGGTGAGCGCGGCCTCGTCGGCATAGGAGGCGAGGGTCGAGGCGGCGACCTGGAAGGCCGGACTGTCGGTCTCGGGGCAATAGATATGGCAGCGATAACCCAGCCGTGCAGCCGCCAGCGCCGTCATGCGGCCCAACTGGCCGCCGCCGATGATGCCGATCGTACCGCCGGGTGGAATGACCTTGGCGTCAACCGGCATTGGGTGCGTTGCCGCTCTCGTCGTTTCGAGGCGTTTCGGTGACGGCCGCCGTTTGCCGGAGGCGCCATTCGTCGAGCCGGTCGGCCAGGGCGGGATCGGACAAGGCGAGGACCGATGCGGCCAGCAGCGCCGCATTGATCGCTCCGGACTTGCCGATGGCCAGGGTGCCGACCGGCACGCCGCCCGGCATCTGAACGATCGACAACAGGCTGTCCATGCCGGACAGGGCTTTGCTCTCGATCGGGACCCCGAACACCGGCAGCGGTGTCATTGAGGCGGTCATGCCCGGCAGATGGGCGGCACCGCCGGCTCCGGCGATGATCACCTTGAGACCGCGATCCCGCGCCGTGCGCGCAAACTCGAAGAGGCGTTCGGGGGTGCGATGGGCCGAAACGATGCGGGACTCATACGGGATGTCCAGCGCTTCCAAGGTCTGGGCGGCATGGCGCATGGTCGGCCAATCCGATTGGCTGCCCATGATGATGCCCACCTGCGCCTGTCTCATATCGTCAAACCTGGCATACGCTCTGACGCGCGAAAGGCGGCATTATAGGCAGCAGGGTCGCGAACGCAAGCAAACGCGCTATCGACGGCAAACGCGCCGCGGCCCGGCGCCTGCGGCATTCTTGATCATCTTCTAAGGAAACGTTAACGAATCCGGTGCAAGATGATTCGCGATTGCTATTCAATTAATAGGCGAAGGCGGTCGTGGACAAGTTCGAGGTGGCAGTAATTTTACCGGCGGTACTGGTGACGCCGCCCGACCGCTCCGGGTCGGATGCCGGCAAGCGTCGCTTTCCCTCGCAGGATCAGACGAAGCGTCGGCGCGAGGTCGATGTCGCGTCGATGCTGGGTGTACCGCTGGGCACGATTGCCCCGGCTGTCCAAGATTGCGTCACCGCCCTGGTCGAAGAGGTCGAGCGCCTGCGCGACGAGTTGGAGCAAGCGCGGCACATTGAATCCTTCTTGGCGATCGAGGCCGATCACCATCCCCTGTTGCCGATGTTGAACCGGCGCGCCTTTCTCAGGGGACTTACCCGGCTGGTCGATACCTCGGAACGGGCCAGCCTGCCTGGAAGCCTGGTCTACGTCCATTTGGCGGGAATCGAAACGTTGCGGGCCAAGCATGGTCTGGCCGCCAGCGATGGGGCGCTCAACCATGCCGCGCAGCTGATCGGCTCGCATCTCCGGCAGACCGACTTGGTCGGCTATCTCGATGGCGGCGATTTCGCCGTCGGCTTGGCACTGGCCGAGGCCGAAGCGGCGGAAGAAAAGGCGCGTAAAATCGCCGCCCTGTTGCTCCAGACACCGTTCGACTGGAATGGCGGTGGCGTGGCATGGGCGATCCGCCTGGGAATCGCCCATTTCCGCCCGGGGGTAACCGCCGAAGACCTGCTCATCGCCGGGGATGCGGCGCGCCGCGGCATCCTGACCGAAGGCACCCAGGTCATCCTGCCCTGCTGAGAGCGGTCAGGTCGGATCGGCGCTACAGCTGCCGTTCGATCCGTTCCACACAGTCCCTGACGGCGTCCAGCACCATGGCATCCGCGGTGCGGCCGCCGCCCGCCTCGATGCGCGAGGCGGAAATGGCGGCAACGACGCGATGCCGCCGGTCGTGCAGCGGCACGGCGATGCAGCGCAGCTGTTCCGTCACCTCTTCGTCGTCCACTGCATATCCGGCCTCGGCGACCGCGGTCAGTTCGCGGTGCAGGAGGGTGGGGTCGGTGATGGTTCGCGGGGTCAGGGCAACGAAGGGGCCGGCCCCGACGTAGCGGTCGCGCTCGGCAGCGGGCAGGTGGGCCAGCAGCACTTTGCCGATGGCCGAGCAATAGGCCTCGAGCTGGCAGCCGACCTGAGTGAAGACCGGTGGGCCGCCGCCTTGCTCCTTGAGCAGATAGGTCACCATCTCGTCTTCGAGCACCCCCAGATGGGCGGTGAGGCGCAGGCGCCTGGCCAGTCGCCGCAGATGGGGCCGGGTGGCGGCCGCCAGAATGGCTCGCCGGTCGACCCGACGCAGCAGCTCCGCCAGTTCCAAGCCCGGCCCGTAGAAGCCGCGCCCGGCCCGGGCGACCAAGCCGTCGCGGCAGAGCGCGGCGACCAGGCGATAGGCCGTCGACAACGGAATGTCGAGCTCCCTGGCCTGCTCACGCAACACTCGGCTCGCGCCATCGCGGAGGATGGCCGAAAACAGCTGCAGCCCCCTCTGCAAAGGGGCCGGGCCGGCCGGATCGCGTTGCGTCATTGCAAATTCCCACCCGCTGAGAAGATCAGACTAGCGCCGGTTGGAACGCCAAGGCGAGCAAAACCACCTATGAACCGAACCCTCGAGCGACTGGACCACCATGTTGTCCCACCGGAACGCCGCGGAACGCCTGCGCAGCGCCTATCGAAACGGCCCGGTGGCGCCCCTGCGGGACCTTCTCGATCCCACCGACTCGGCCGGCGCCTATGCCGTCCAGGCCATCAATACGGCGTTCTGGCGCGCCGCCGGACGGTTCATCGTCGGGCGCAAGATCGGCCTGACGGCCAAAACCGTGCAGGCCCAACTCGGGGTCGACCAGCCCGACTATGGCGTGCTGTTCAACGACATGCAGATCCCGTCGGGCGGCATCTTGCCGTTCGGCCGGCTGCTGCAGGGCAAGGCGGAGGCCGAGGTCGCCCTGCTTCTCGGGCGCGATCTCGATTGTCCTGATGCCGGTCCCGACGACGTCGCCGCCGCCACTGACTGCGCGCTGGCGGCCATCGAAATCGTCGACAGCCGCATCGCCGATTGGAAGATCACCTTCGCCGACACCGTCGCCGACAACGGCTCTTCGGCCTTCTTCGTCCTGGCGGACGAAGGAAAGCCGCTCGACGGCCTCGACCTCTACAGCTGCGGCATGGTGCTGGAGGTGAACGGCGAGATTGCTTCGTTGGGGGCCGGGGCGGCCTGTCTCGGCCATCCGCTGAAGGCGGCGGCCTGGCTGGCGCGTACCTTGGCGGCGGCGGGGCAGCCGCTGCGGGCCGGCGAGGTGGTGCTGACCGGCGCGTTGGGGCCGATGGTCCGGCTGTCGCCGGGCGACCGGGTGGAGGCCAGGATCGGCGGGCTGGGCTGCCTGAGCTTCCAGGTCGGGGAGGACCGGCAGTGAGCGGCAAGGTCAAGGTGGCCATTATCGGTTCGGGCAATATCGGCACCGACCTGATGGTCAAGATCATGCGAGGTTCGTCGCTCTTGGAGATGGCGGCGATGGCCGGCATCGACCCCGCCTCGGACGGTCTGGCACGGGCGGCGCGGCTGGGAGTGGCGGCGTCCGACCAGGGCATCGAAGGCCTGACCCGGCTGTCCTGCTGGCCCCAGATCGGCATCGTCTTCGATGCCACCTCGGCGGCCGCCCATCGGCGCCACCACGCCGTGGTGACGGCGGCTGGCAAGACCATGATCGACCTGACGCCGGCGGCGATCGGCCCCTATGTGGTGCCGGTGGTCAACGGCGAGCAGTACGCCGATGCCGGCAACGTCAACATGGTCAGTTGCGGCGGCCAGGCGACCATTCCCATCGTCGCCGCCATTGCGGCCATCGCCCAGGTCCACTACGCCGAGATCGTCGCTTCGATCGCGTCGCGTTCGGCCGGCCCGGGGACCCGCGCCAACATCGACGAATTCACCCGGACGACGGCACGGGGCCTGGAAGAGGTGGGGCTGGCCGACCGTGGCAAGGCGATCATCGTGCTCAATCCAGCCGAGCCGCCGATGGTGATGCGCGACACCGTTTTCACCTTGTCGTCCGGTGCCACCGAACGCGCCATCGCAATGGCGATCGAGGCGATGGTCGAGAAGGTGCAGGCCTATGTGCCGGGTTACCGCCTCAAGCAGACGGTGCAGTTCGAGCGCTTCGGCGCCAACAACCCGGTGACCATTCCCGGGCTCGGCGACTTTGCCGGGGTGAAGAGCAGCATCTTCCTCGAGGTTGAAGGGGCCGGACACTATCTGCCTCGCTATGCCGGCAACCTCGACATCATGACTTCGGCGGCGCTGGCCACCGCCGAGACCATGGCTCGGCATCGATCATCCAACGGAGCCGCCTGATGGCGTTCGATCCCACCCGGAGCAAACTCTATATCCAGGACGTCACCTTGCGTGACGGCATGCACGCCATCCGCCACAGCTACGGCCTCGACACGGTGCGGCAGATCGTCCGAGCCCTCGACGACGCCAAGGTCGACGCCATCGAGATCGCCCATGGCGACGGCCTCAACGGGTCCAGCTTCAATTATGGTTTCGGCGCACATACCGACTGGGAGTGGATCGAGGCGGTGGCGGGGGTGGTTCGCCATGCACGGATCGCCACCCTGCTGCTGCCCGGCATCGGCACCATCGAAGACCTGCGCCAGGCCCGCCGGCTCGGGGTGGCCTCGGTGCGCATCGCCACCCACTGCACCGAGGCCGACATCGCCCGGCAGCATATCGGCGCGGCCCGCGATCTCGGCATGGACACGGTCGGCTTCCTGATGATGAGCCATATGATCGAGCCCGAGGCGCTGGCCCACCAGGCCAAGCTGATGGAAAGCTATGGCGCCCAATGCATTTATGTGACCGACAGCGGCGGGGCCCTCGACATGGACGGCTTCCGGGCCCGGCTCGACGCCTATGACCGGGTGCTGAAGCCGGAAACCGAGCGCGGCGTTCACGCCCACAACAACCTGTCGCTGGGGGTGGCCAACTCGCTGGTGGCGGTGCAGAGCGGCGCCATCCGGGTCGATGCCAGCCTGGCGGGAATGGGGGCCGGCGCCGGCAACGCGGCCCTCGAGGTGTTCATCGCCGCCGCTGACCGCAAGGGCTGGAAGCACGGCTGCGACCTGTTCAAGCTGATGGACGCGGCCGAGGCAATCCGCCCGTTGCAGGACCGGCCGGTGCGGGTCGACCGCGAGACCCTCAGCCTGGGCTACGCCGGCGTCTATTCCAGCTTTCTCCGTCACGCCGAGAAGGCTGGCAAGGATTACGGCGTCGATGTACGCGACATCCTGGTCGAACTTGGTCGGCGCCGCATGGTCGGGGGGCAGGAGGACATGATCGTCGATGTCGCCCTCGACATTTGTCGCGCCCGTACCGGCGGCGGGAAGAAACAGTAACGGCACTGAGGGCCGCCCGGCCGGAATTTTCGATCCGGACGAAGACTCCTTTTCTCCGCCGGTTCTGACCTTCGGCTTATTGACCGGAAAAGATGCGGCTTTGTATTATTAAAATATGAGAGTTGCTTCTCAATATTTGAGAAGTCCTCTTCCGAGGAGGTGCCGCTTGCCCCCTGCCCACGACTCCGTTCGGACGCCGCTGGCGCGGCTCTGCAATTATGTCGGCGGGGAATTCGTCGCCACTTCGGCCCGCTTTGCCGACATCAATCCGGTCGACGGCTCGGTGCATGCCGAGGCTTGTGAGGCCGGCCCCGATCTGGTCGACCGCGCCGTCGAAGCCGGCCGCGAAGCCCTTGGCGGCGGCTGGGGCCGCCTGCCGGCAGAGGACCGGAGCCGCCTGTTGCGCCGCGTGGCGGCGCGCATGACCGAGCGTTTCGACGAATTCGTCGCCGCCGAGGTTGCCGATACGGGCAAGCCGGCATCCCTGGCTCGTACCCTCGACGTGCCGCGCGGCATTGCCAATTTCGAGGTGTTCGCCGACCTGCTGCGCGCCGCCGGCGGCGAATGCTTCGAGACCAGCACCGCCGACGGCCGGGGGGCACTCAACTACACCCTGCGCAAGCCGCTGGGGGTGGTGGCCGTCATCTGCCCCTGGAATCTGCCGCTGTTGCTGCTGAGCTGGAAGGTGGCCCCGGCAATGGCGGCCGGCAATGCGGTGGTGGTCAAGCCGTCGGAGGAAACCCCTGCCAGCGCCACCTTGCTGGCCGAAGTGATGCATGAAGTCGGGGTCCCGCCCGGCGCCTTCAATCTCCTGCACGGCTTTGGGCCAGGTTCGACCGGCGAGTTGCTGACCCGTCACGACGGCATCGATGCCATCACTTTCACCGGCGAAAGCGGCACCGGGCGCGCCATCATGCGGGCGGCGGCGGACAGCGTGAAGCCGCTGTCCTTCGAACTGGGTGGCAAGAATGCCGCCATCGTCTTCGCCGACGCCGATTTCGCGGCGGCGGTGGAGGGGGTGGCCCGCTCGGCCTTCGCCAATTGCGGCCAGGTGTGCCTGTGCACCGAACGGGTCTATGTCGAACGCCGGATCTTCGACCGCTTCGTCGCCGCCCTGGCCGCCCGGGCCCGCGCGCTGCTGCCGGGTCTGCCGAACGATCCCGGCACGTCGCTGGGGCCGCTGATTTCGGCCAACCATCGCGAAAAGGTGCTGTCCTACTACACGCTGGGGCGGAAGGAGGGCGCCTCGGTGGTCACCGGCGGCGGCGTGCCGCAGTTCGGCGACCCCCGCGACGGTGGCAGCTGGATCGAACCGACCGTGTGGACCGGCCTTGCCGAAACGGCCCGCTGCGTCAAGGAGGAGATCTTCGGTCCGGTTTGCCATGTGGCGCCATTCGACGACGAGGACGAGGCGATCGGCCTGGCCAACGACAGCCGCTACGGCTTGGCGGCGGCCTTGTGGACCACCGACCTGTCGCGGGCCCACCGGCTGGCCGGCCGCCTGGCCGCCGGTATCGTCTGGGTCAATACCTGGTTCCTGCGAGACTTGCGGACGCCCTTCGGCGGCATCCGGCTGTCGGGCATCGGCCGCGAGGGCGGGATGCATTCTTTGAACTTCTATTCTGCGCCGACCACCGTCTGCATCAAGTTGTGAGCAAGTCGCGCCGCCCCTGAAAAGGAGAGCCGAGATGAAACAAGGCGAAATCATTGCGGGATTTCTGGCACCCCATCCGCCACATCTGGTCTATGGCGAAAATCCCCCGCAGAACGAGCCGCGGTCCGAGGGTGGCTGGGAGCCGTTGCGGTGGGCCTATGAACGGGCTCGCCGCAGCCTGGAACGGTTGAAGCCCGACGTCCTGCTGGTTCACTCCCCGCACTGGCAGACCCAGCTCGGCCACCATTTCCTGGGCGTGTCCAAACTTTCCGGCAAGTCGGTCGACCCGATCTTCCCCAACCTGTTCCGCTACAGTTTCTCGCTCGACGTCGATGTCGAGCTGGCGGAAGCCTGCTGCCGCGAGGCCCAGGCCGCAGGCCTCACCGCCAAGATGATGCGCAACCCCAAATTCCGGGTCGACTACGGGACCATCACGACGCTGCACATGATGCGTCCGCAATGGGACATTCCGGTGGTCGGCATCTCGGCCAACAACTCGCCCTATTACCTGACCACCAAGGAAGGGCTGGAGGAGATGGACCGGCTCGGCAAGGCCACTCGCCGGGCCATCGAGCGGACCGGCCGCCGTGCCGTCGTGCTCGCTTCCAACACCTTATGCCACTACCACTTTCACGAGGAACCGGCGATTCCCGAGGACATGTCGTGCGAGCATCCACAGAGCTACGCGGGCTACAAGTGGGACATGCGGATGCTGGATCTGATGCGGTCGGGCAAGACCCGTGAGATGTTCGAGATCCTCCCGCAGTTCATCGACGAGGCCTTTGCCGAGGTGAAGTCCGGGGCCTTCACCTGGATGTTCGCCGCCATGGGTTATCCGCAAATCCCCGGCGAACTGCACGGCTACGGGACGGTGATCGGCACCGGCAATGCCGTGGTCGAATGGAACCTCGTCGATCGCGGCCTCGCCACCGCTGCCTGACGCCGATTGCGCCCCCTCCAGCCGGGAGAATGGTCCATGACCGTCGTTTCCGCCTTCCTGGTCCCCGGTTCGCCGCTGCCCTATCTGCGCCCCGACAATCCTCCCTGGCGGCCGATCGCCGAGGGCTACGAAGCGGCGGCGCAGCGTCTGAAGGCGTCCGATCCGGATGTGGTGATCGCCTATTCCACCCAATGGATCGCCGTGCTGGATGCCCTGTGGCAGACCCGCGGGCGGGTCCAGGGCGTGCATGTCGACGAGAACTGGCATGACCTTGGCGACCTGCCGTTCGACCTCGCGGTCGACACCCCGCTTGCCATGGCCTGCGTCGCGGGCTGCCGGAGCATCGGGGTCAATGCCAAGAGCGTCGACTACGACGATTTCCCGATCGACACCGGGACGATCGTCATGTCGGCGCTGCTCAATAAGCAGCGCACGCCCTTGGTGATCACCGCGAACAACCTGTACCACGACCCCGCGGCGACGGAGCGTCTTGCCAAACTGGCCGTCGACCAGGCGGCCAGCCAAGGCAAGCGGGTCGCCCTGGTGGGCATCGGCGCGCTGTCCGGTTCGATCTTCCGGGACGAGATCGACATCGCCACGGACAAGATCCGCGATGCCGCCGACGACGCCTGGAATCGCCGGATGCTCGACCTGATGGTTGCCGGGGCGGTGGATGAATTGCGCCAATGCGCGCCCGCCTTTGCGCAGGAAGCCAGGGCCGACATGGGCTTCAAGCATTTCTTCTGGCTGTTGGGCGGTCTCGGCGGAGGGTTTGCCGGGGCCAAGCTGCACGCCTATGGGCCGGTCTACGGCAGCGGCGCCGCCATCGTCGAATTGATCCCCAGCTAGGTGGAGCAGGGATGGCGACGCCCAAGAACGAGTCGATCGGCAAGGCCTTCAAGATCCTTGGCGTGCTCGCCGCGCAAGGCGGCGAAATGAGCGCCACGGCGGTGGCGCGCCGAGTCGGCTGCAGCGTTCCGACCGTTCATCGCCTTCTGCTCACCCTGGAGGACTGGGGGGCCGTGGCGCGCACCAGCCAGGGCCTGTTCCAGCCCGGGGTGGTGCTGGCCACCCTGGGCGGCAGCGTCCGCCACAACAAGTTGCTGATCGATGCCGCGCAGCCCGAGTTGGACGGCCTGACGGCGGAGTTCCGAGAGGTCAGCCACCTCCGGGTGTTGAACGGCAAGCGGGCGGCCTGTCTTGCCAAGAGCGTGCCGGCCCGCTCGATGCAGGTCGGGTTCGGGACCGAGGGGGGCGTGCCGCTGCATTGCACCGCGTCGGGCAAGGTATTGCTGGCCGGGCTGCGCCCGGCGGCGCGGCACAAGCTGCTCGATGACCTCGACCTGACCCGCTACACCGACCGGACTCTGACCGCGACCGACACCCTGGCGGCGCTGCTCGACGAGGTCGAGGTCCAGGGTTACGCCACCGACGACGAGGAGTGGGACGAGGGATTGCGTTGCCTGGCGGTGCCGGTGCGCGACGGCCAAGGCCAGGTGCTGGCCGCCCTGGTGGTCTCGTACCCGGCCTCGCGCATGGCCCCGGGGCTCGATGCTGCCTACCGGGTGGAGCTCCTGAAGCGGAGCGGCCGCATCACCCACAAGCTGTTTGGCGAAAGCCGGATCTTTCCCAATCACGCTCGCCCACGGGCCAGTTTTCCGCACATGAAACGCGTCGGCGACTTCATCTTCATTTCGGGCACCAGTTCGCGACGTCCGGATGACAGCTTCGACGGCGCCGCCGTCGACCGCAACGGCGAGGTGCTCCTCGACATCCGCGTCCAGACGCGGGCCGTCTGCGACAACATCAAGGACATGCTGGAGGACATCGGCCTTGGCTTGGGCGATGTGGTCGACCTGCAGGCCTATCTGACCGACATGAAGGACTACGATGCCTTCAACGAAGTCTATGCGGAATTTTTCGGCGCCGACGGGCCGGCCCGCACCACCGTGGCGGTCAAGCAACTGCCGCATCCCCATCAGTTGCTGATGATCAAAGCCATGGCCTACAAGCCCGACCAGTTCGAGCGGAACGGATCGGGGCCGCGGCCGATCAGTCCATGACCAACCTTCACCGCAAGGACGTCAAAGATGGATGACTATCCGACATCGCTTATCCAGCCTGGTCATGACACCGATTATTCGATTTGGCCGCTGGCATATTGTCAGGCCGACATGCCGTACGATTTCTTTGGCGGTTCGGGGCCGTTCAGCAATCGGGGCACATGTTGCATTCCGATGATCTACACCCTTCTGGTCGGCGGCGAGGTGGGCGGCAAGACGCACATCGCCTTGGTCGATTGCGGCTTCAAGCAGGAGAAGTGGCTGAGGCGCTACGCATTTTCGACCTGGGAGGATCCGCGGACGGTGCTTGGCCGGGTCGGCTATGCGCCCGAGGATGTCGAGGCGATCCTGGTCACCCACATGCATTTCGATCACATGGGAAATTTCGAAGCCTTCCCCAATGCCAAGCTTTACGTCCAGCTCGACGAATACGTCGGTTGGGCCCAGGCGGTCAGCCTGGCGCGCGAGCTCGGCGACCAGGAGGAGACCTCGTGGATCTTTTCCTCGTTCGACCCCGATGACCTGGTGCGCGCCTCCCAAGGCATCGCCGATGGCAAGATCCGTTTCCTGCGTGGGGATGCCGAGGTGTTGCCGGGTATCACCGCCCATCTGGCCAAGGACTCGCACACCTTCGGCACCCAGTGGTTCCTTGTCCGCACCAGGAACGGCCCCTTCGCTGTGGTCGGGGATACCGTCTACTGGTATTCGAACGTCGAGATGATGTGGCCACCCGGCTACAACCAGGGCAACGCCTTCAACCAGATCCACGCCTACCAGCGCCTGAAGACCGTGCTGAAAGGGGAGACCCAGAGGATCATTCCCGGCCACGACCCGTTGATCTGGGAACGGCACAGCTCATGGGCGCCGCAGAAGATCAACCAGGTCGGCGAGGTCAATCTGGGTCTTGGCGAGGCGTCGAGGCGGCCGAACCGGCCGAAACTTGGCACGCTGGCATGAACGGGGAGCTGGAGGGCCTGGCCACGGTGGTCGACGCCGCGGCGCGGAGCCACTGCGCCATCGAGCAATTGTCGATCCGCCGGGACCTGTCGGTCGCCGACGCCTATGCGATCCAGCATGCGGCGATTCAACGGCGGATCGACCGCGGCGAGATGCCGGTGGGGGTCAAACTCGGCTTCACCAGCCGCGAAAAGGCCCTGCAGATGGGCGTGCACGACGTCATCCTCGGGCATTTGACCGACGCCATGCGCCTGGCCGACGGCGGCAGGCTGGAACTCGCCGCCTATATTCATCCGCGCATCGAACCGGAGATCGCCTTTCTGCTGAATCGGCCTTTGCGCGGCCAGCTGTCCGAGATCGAGGCCCTGGCAGCGGTGGCGGCGGTGGCCCCGGCGCTGGAAGTGATCGACAGCCGCTATCGCGACTTCAAGTTCGCGCTCTCCGACGTGATCGCCGACAACAGTTCGGCGGCGGCGTTCGTCATCGGTCCATGGATGCCGCCGCCGCTCGACCTGTCCGATCTCGCCATGGCCATGGAGTTCGATGGCCAGGTGGTGCGGGCCGGGGTCTCCTCGGCCATTCTCGGCCACCCGCTGAAGGCCCTGGCGGCCGCCGCCAGAATCGCCGATGGGCTGGGCGAGACCCTGGAGGAAGGCTGGATCGTCATGGCGGGGGCGGCGACGGCGGCGGAGCCGCTTCGTCCGGGACTCACCGTCCGCAACGTCGTCAGCCAGCTTGGCTCGGTCTCGATCCGGGTGGGAGGTGCAGCATGAAAGGCATCGTCGCCGGGAAGGCATTTCCCCGCGGCCGCTATCCGCATATCCGGCGGGCGGGCGATTTCCTGTTCGTGTCCGGCACTAGCGCGCGACGCCCCGACAACAGCATCGCCGGCGCCGAGGCCGACGCGATGGGGGGCAGCCGGCTCGACATCGCGGTCCAGACCCGGGCCGCCATCCAGAACATCGCCGATATTCTGGCGTCGGAAGGGGCTGGGCTGGGGGACCTGGTCGACGTGACGGTGTTCCTGGTCGATATGAACGACTTCGAGCCCTACAACAAGGTCTATGCTGAATACTTCGATTACGAGGGGCCGACCCGCACGACCGTGGCGGTCCACCAGTTGCCGCATCCCCATTTGCGGATCGAGATCAAGGCAACGGCCTACGCTCCGCCTCAGCGCTAGGCGATGATGTCCGGCAGAAGGACGTTCTCCAACGCCTTGATCTGATCCTTCAGCACCAGCTTCCGCTTCTTCAGGCGGGATAGCTTGATCTGGTCGAACGGCACGTCCTCGGACAGGCGTGTGATCACGTCGTCAAGGTCGCGATGTTCTGAACGGAGATCCGCCAGACGGCGGTGCAATTCCTGGGTACTTTCGTCGATCATGCCGCGGCTCGTTATCCGTCGATGACAGTAGCAGAAAACACCCGCAAACTGTATGGCTAGTTGTTCCGACAGCATACAACGACCGGCGAGGATCCATGGGTAATATCTGGCGGCTCGGCATCCTGACCAGCGGCGGCGATTGCGCCGGGCTCAATGCGGCGATCCGCGCCGTGGTGCATCGGGCAATCCACACCTATGGCTGGACTGTCTACGGCATCAAGGATGGCTCCCTCGGTTTGATGAGTCGGCCGCTGCAGTATCAGGAACTCAGCCTCGACCTGTTCAACGGCAACATGCTGCGCATGGGCGGGACCGTCTTGGGGACCACCAACAAGGGCGACCCGTTTGCCTTCCCGATGCCCGACGGCAGCAAGAAGGACCGCTCCGGCGAGTTCGTCGAAGGATTCCATATGCTGGGGCTGGACGCTCTCATCGTCATTGGCGGCGACGGTTCGCTGCGCATTCTGAACAAGTTGTGCGCCCAGGGCAGCTTGCCGATGGTGGGGATCCCGAAGACCATCGACAATGATGTCCACCAGACCGAATTCGCCATCGGCTTCACCACCGCCGTCAATGTGGTGGTCGATGCCCTGGACCGCCTGCAGCCGACGGCGGCCAGCCACCATCGGGTGATGATCCTCGAAGTGATGGGGCGCGATGCCGGCCATATCGCCCTCTCCGGCGGGATCGCCGGCGGCGCCGACATCATCCTGATTCCCGAGATCCCCTACAGCCTGGAGGGGATCGCCGCCAAGATCGAGGATGTGCGCAAGGAGGGACGGAACCATGCCCTGGTGGTCGTTGCCGAGGGCTGCAAGACGGAAGACGGTCGGCCGGTGACCGTGGCCTGGGGTGAGCAGGCGCGCTACGGCGGGATCGGCCATTATCTGTCGGAACAGATCTCCCAACGGGTCACCGCCGAGACTCGGGTCACCGTTCTGGGACATGTCCAGCGTGGCGGTCAGCCGTCGATGCGGGATCGGCTGCTGGCCTCGGCGTTCGGGGTGCACGCGGTCGACCTGGTGGCCGAAGGCAAGTTCGACCGGATGGTGGCCTGGCAGGATCGCGGCGTGGTGGAAGTGCCGATCAGCGAAGTGGTCGTTGGCGCCCGCTGCGTCGACCCGGCCGGCCCGATCGTCCATACGGCGCGCGGTCTCGGCATTTACGTCGGCGAATTGGTCGACATCGTGTCGGCGCACACCCCGTTGGTCGGATAAGCCTGGCCGGGGGCCTACCCCGTTCGGCCGTGCCAGGACTCTTGGCAATCCGCCGGTTTGGCCGCGAGGCTATCCTTGTGGGGGAGGATGAATCGCCAAAAACGGTAGGGGTATTGTCCGTATTTTAGCTACTGACAATCACCGTCGCATGGTCATAGTATCGTCATGGGCACTCACCTTAATGGGAGGATATAGATGAGCCTTCTCGATCGTGCCGAGTCCCTTAAAGCAAAACATGCGGCTCTTGAGGCTGCCATCGAAGACGAAGCGCGGCGGCCAATGCCGGATAACTCTGCGGTCGCGGATCTCAAACGAAAAAAGCTTAAGATAAAGGACGAGCTGGAGCGCATCGCACCACACTGAGCTCAAGCTTCGGACCATTCCGGTTTCCCGGAACGTCCGGGAAACCGGGGCGGCGTGAGCCCAGGTATTCCAGCCCCCAAATCCCCCTTTCCTGTCTGATCGAGATGCTTCCTGATTTGTCGGGAGCGACGTTGATTCCCTTTCTGCCAAGTGACCAGCAGGAACCTCGGTCCCGGCCGTTCGGCCGCAGTGAACACGGTAACGCGATCACCTTGGCACTGAATTGGCGGCCCCTCGACTGGTGCCGGGTAACCGGCGAGGTCTTGCGGGTCGACAGCTGGCAGTTACAGCGGTTGGTCACCGGCGACAGCCCGCATTCGATCGACACCCAGGGGCAACTGGCGGGCCGGTTGACCTATTAGACCGGACTCATGCCCGCTCGGGCGCGACGGCCCGAGCGGGCATGGTCCGCCCGTCGCTAGCGCTGGCGCGGCAGGCTGTCCCGGGCATCGGCATGCTGTTCGCGGTATTTCCGGTACTGGTCGCGCTGTTCGGCCTTCAACTTGTCGTATTGTTGCTTCTGCTCGGCTTTCAGCTTGGCCCGCTGATCCTTCTGCTCGGCTTTCAACTGGTCGCGCTGGTCCTTCTGCCGGGACCGCAACTGGTCCAGGCTCGTATCATCCTTGGTCGTGGCCGGGGCCGACACGGTGGTTGGTGGAGCGCCGACGGTTGCCGTGTCGGGCTTGCCGGCAGCGGCAAAACTGGCTGTCGCCATGCCGCAAACGAGCAGGGCGCCAAGGGTGAGAGCTCTGATGGTCGATGTCGTCATGGTTTCCCCTATGGAAAATACGGACACATTTGTATCCAAAATGGATACATAACATGGCCGCCCGCGCAACGCCAGCCTCACCTCCGTCGCGCCTAGCAAAACCCCGAATTTTTCTGCAAACTTAGCCATCCGGACAACCGATCCGGTCGGGGAAGCCCAAGAAGGAAGAAACCAATCATGACCACGGCCTACGACGCTGCCTATCGACGTTCGCTACAAGATCCATCGGGGTTTTGGGGGGACGCTGCCGCCGATATCAAATGGTACAAGGCTTGGGACAAGGTGCTGGACGATTCGCGCCCGCCCTTCTTTCGCTGGTTTACCGGCGGTCAGGTCAATACCTGTTACAACGCGGTGGATCGCCATGTCGAAGAGGGGCGCGGCGAGCAGGTGGCGATCATCTACGACAGCCCGGTCACCCAGACGGTGCGCCGCCTGACCTATGCCCAGCTGCAGGACCAGACGGCGCGCTTCGCCGGGGTGCTGGCCGGTCTCGGGGTCGGCAAGGGCGACCGGGTGATCGTCTATATGCCGATGGTGCCCGAGGCGGCCATCGCCATGCTGGCCTGCGCCCGCCTGGGCGCGGTGCATTCGGTGGTGTTCGGCGGCTTTGCCGCCAATGAATTGGCGACCCGAATCAACGACGCGCAACCCAAGGTGATCGTTTCCGCGTCCTGCGGCATCGAGGGGCAGAAGGTCATCCCGTACAAGCCCCTGCTCGACCACGCCATCGAACTGGCCAGCCACAAGCCGGCGCATACGGTGATTCTGGCCAGGCCGCAGGTGGCGGCCGAGCTGCTGTCCGGCCGCGATGTCGACTGGCATGATGCGCTGGCCAAGGCGGTGCCGCATGACTGCGTGCCGGTGGCGGCCACCGATCCCCTCTACATCCTTTACACCTCGGGCACCACCGGGCAGCCGAAGGGTGTGGTGCGCGACAACGGCGGCCACATGGTCGCGCTCAAATGGTCGATGAAATACGTCTACAACGTCCAGCCGGGCGAGGTGTATTGGGCGGCCTCGGATGTCGGCTGGGTGGTCGGCCACAGCTATATCGTCTATGGGCCGCTGCTGCACGGCTGCACCACCGTCCTTTACGAAGGCAAGCCGGTCGGCACGCCGGACGCCGGTGCCTTCTGGCGGGTCATCGCCGAACACAAGGTCGAGACGCTGTTCACCGCGCCCACCGCGTTCCGCGCCATCAAGCGCGACGATCCCGAGGCGGCCTTGCTCAAGAAATATGATCTCAAGCATTTCCGCACCCTGTTCCTGGCCGGCGAACGCTCCGATCCGGATACCCTGCAATGGGCCGAACGTCATCTCGGGGTTCCGGTCATCGACCATTGGTGGCAGACCGAGACCGGCTGGGCCATTGCCGCCAACTGCATGGGGCTGCATCGCTTTCCGGTCAAACACGGGTCGCCGGCCAAGGCGGTGCCCGGCTGGAACATCCAGGTCCTGGACGAAGGCCACCATCCCTGCAAGGCCGGCCAGGTTGGCGCCCTGGTGGTCAAGCTGCCGTTGCCGCCCGGCACCCTGCCCACCCTGTGGAATGCCGACCAGCGTTACATCAGCAGCTATCTGGCCGAATTCCCCGGCTACTATAAGACGGCCGACGCCGGGTTCATTGACGAGGACGGCTATGTCTACGTCATGAGCCGCACCGACGACATCATCAACGTGGCCGGTCACCGCCTGTCGACCGGCGCCATGGAAGAGGTCCTGGCCAGCCACCCCGATGTTGCCGAATGCGCCGTGATCGGTGTTCACGACGCCATGAAGGGGCAATTGCCACTGGGCTTCCTGGTGCTGAAGGCGGGAGTGACCAAGCCCGAGGAGCAGATCCTCACGGAAGTTGTCGCCCTGGTCCGCGACCGCATCGGACCGGTGGCCGCCTTCAAGACGGCGACCATCGTCAATCGCCTGCCGAAGACCCGCTCGGGCAAGATCCTGCGCGGCACCATGCAGAAGATTGCCGATCACGAGGACTACAAGATGCCGGCGACCATCGACGATCCGGGCATCCTCGAGGAGATCGAGGAAAACCTGACCTCGATCGGCTACGCCAACGCATTGCCGAAGAGCGCGTCTTAAGAGCCATGTCACCGTCAAGTGGGGCGGGCGTCTGAGCCTGGGAAGGAATTGTTTTTAGTGGGACCGGCGTCCCTGCCGGTCTGCGCCGCGGAGCGGCGGAAATGCGAGGCTTCCGGCTCCGCCGGAACGCCGGCACGGAGGCCGGCGCCACTAATTTTTTTCACAGGTCCCACTGCTACCGGGATGGCGCCCGGGGCAGGGGCGGCCTGGCCACGGCGGGGCCGGGCTTGACGGGTGGGGCGGCGGCGGGTTTGCCTACGGCCGGTGGCGGGGCCGGCTGCGGCCCTGCGGCGGCGCCGTTCTTCTTCGCCTCGGGCGGCGCCGCGGCGGCGATCTCCTTGGGGTCCCAGAGCACCTGATAAAGGGCGATGGTCTCCTTGAAGCCCTTCAGCTCATGCGACCCCTTCGACAGGAAGACCAGCCCCTTGCCGGCCGCCAGTTCGCGCACGACGTTGGTGCAGAGGATTTCATCCGTGCCGGTCTTGGCGCAAACCCGGGCCGCCAACTGCACCGTGGTGCCGAACAGGTCGTCCTCTTCCTCGATCGGTTCGCCGGCGTTGATGCCGATGCGCACATGCAGCGGCTGGTCTGGGTGCTTCTGGTTGTGGGCGGCGATCGCTCGATGGATGACGATCGACGCCTCCACGCCATTGGCCGCGCTGTTGAACGAGGCCATGATGCCATCGCCGGTGTGCTTGATTTCCTTGCCCGAGAACTCGGCCAGGGCGGCGCGCACGATGCTGTTGTGGCGCCGGACGATATGCTGGGCTGCTTGGTCGCCGCGGGCCTGGGTGAGGTCGGTCGAGCCGACCATATCGGTAAAGAACACCGTCATGATGCGGGGCGAGGCTTGGGCGGCCTTGGTCGGTTTGTTCCACACCTCGAACAATGTGGCGACATCGTCTGCAATCGCCTCGGCGCCCGCCAGGAACGATTCCATCGAGCTGCGCCCCGCCTGCACCATCGACATGTAGCGCGGCTCCACCAGGTAATCCTCGTATTTGGCGGCGAAGGCCTGGGCGGTTTCCGGCTTGGTGCCGATCACCTGGATCGCCTCCTTGAGGATCTTCCGCTTGTCTTCGATGTCGAGCTCCCGCTGGCCGCCCAGAACATCGACCGCCCCGGCCAGCACAAGGTCGATGCCGAATTTGTTGTAGGCATCCAGCGTCGGACGCACCTTCTTGATCTCGGGCAGCAAGCTGGTCAGGTAATGCATGGTCGCCCGCTGGCACGATTCAAGCGCAGCTTCCTTGCCGGCTTCGGCGGATGGGTCGGCTTCGGCCGCTTGCTCGGCGTCCGCCGGTTCCCCCTCGGCTGCCGCCTCGGCCTCGGCGGCCCCGTCGGCCTTCTCCTCCTCGGTCTTGCTGTCGTCTTCGAGGGGAGGAAGCGGCTCGTCGCCATCCTCTTCCGCGTTGTCCCAGTCGACCTCTTCGTCTCCGGCCTTGTCCAATTCCTCGGGTGGTTTCGGCTGGACGACCGGCGGCGGTGCCGGCTCGGGCTTCGGGGGCGGTGCGGCGGCGGCCGGTCGCTTGGCCTTGGGCGCCGCCGACTCGTCGTGCCAGTCGATCATCTTGACCGCCATCGGCACGGCGGTCGACAGGAACGAGACGATGAAGGTGGAGAACAACAGGAGCGACACCGTCTCGTGGCTGACGGCGAAACCATAATCCGGCAGTTTGCCGAAGAAGATATTGATGGCGCCGGTCAGGGCGCCGGCCAGCGTCAACGAGGCGGCGACGATGACCATCAGCTTCAGCGCCATGCCCATCGAATGCTGTGGCGCAGCCCGTCGGTTGCGGAAGTCGGGCACCTGAAAATCGCCGCCGCCACCGCCATAGCCGCGGCCGCGGTAGCTGACCGGCGCCGTGGCGCGATTGCGGAGCGCCTGGTCGCCCGGATAGAGGACCTGCTCCTCGCTGTAATTATTGGCGGCGTAATAGGTCTCGCGCACCACCTTGGCGGCGATACCAAGGGTCCGTTCGACGTTCTTCGCCTCTTCCAGGGCTTCGTCCCGCTCGCCCTGCCGGAAGCGCGCGTGCAGAGTCCAACGTTGTCCACCGAGGGTATAGACCTCGTAATGGACCATGGCGGGGCCCTGAGGGTTCATGCGTCCTTCATCACTTGCAACAAGGATCTCGCGCCGCCGTATTGGCCTAGTCACAGTGACCCGGCAAACGCAGAGCGCGCCAATCATTCCTGACTAGCGCGCTCTAAGAAATACCTCAAGCATCAACGAAAGAACAGCCTCAGCGCAGCGGGCTTGGCCCGCATCAGTGCGCGCTTGGCGTTATTTCTTAATTCCGAAACTCGCAAACCGCTTATTGAACTTGGCGACTTGGCCGCCAGCGTCAACCAGGCGATGCACGCCCGTCCACGCCGGGTGCGACTTCGGATCGATATCGAGACGCATCGTGTCACCGGCTTTGCCGTAGGTGGAGCGCGTCTTGAACTCCGTACCGTCGGTCATGATCACATTGATCTCGTGGTAATCGGGGTGAATGTCTTGCTTCATAGCCGTGCTCCGGAAACCGAAGCGGCGTATATAAACCAGCGCCGCCCACCTTGCAAGCATCCTCGGCGATCGGCCGCCAAGGCTCAATGTACCGCCAAGGTTCTTCTATCTCGCCACGGCGCTACCGCTGGTCCAACCTGATCTCGATCCGGCGGTTCTTGGCCAGGGCGGCCGGGTCGTCACCCTTGTCCAGGGGTTGGAACTCGCCGAAGCCGGTGGCGGCCAGCCGCTCCTGCGGGATGCCCTGGCCGGCCAGGAACTTCACCACGGAAACCGCCCGCGCCGTCGACAGCTCCCAATTGGAAGGGTAGCGCTCGCTCTTGATTGGCACCTTGTCGGTGTGTCCGTCGACGCGCAGGACCCAGTTGATGTCGGTGGGTATCTGCCGGGTCACCTCGACCAGCGAGCGGGCCAATTGGGCGAGCTGGATCTGTCCCTCGGCCCCCAATTCGGCCGAACCGCTGGCGAACAACAGCTCGGACTGGAAGACGAAACGGTCGCCCTCGATGCGAATGCCCGGCCGGTCGCCCAGCACCTTGCGCAAACGGCCGAAGAATTCGGAGCGATAACGGGCCAATTCCTCGACCTTGCTGGCCAGCGCCGCGTTGAGTCGCTTGCCGAGGTCGGCGATCTGCACCTTCTGTTCGGTCGACATGGTTTCGCTGGCATCCAGCGCGGCGGCGATGCGGGCCAGTTCCTGGCGCATCGCCTCGAGCTGCTGGTTCAGCAAGGCGGCCTGGGCCCGCGCCTCCTCGGACAGCTTGCGTTCCTGGCTCAGTTGGCCCTGGGCCTCGCCGGCCTGGGCACCCAGTTCGGCCACCTTCTTCTCCAGCTGGTCCTTCAGCGCCTTCAGCGCCTCGACGTCATGCTGCAGCAGGGCGACCTGCTGATGATCGGCGGCGTTCTGGTTGACCTGGGCCTGCAACTGGTCGCGCTCGGCGGTGGACGCCTGCAGCTGTTCGGTCAGGCGGCCGATATTGACCTTCAGTTCGGCGGTGGAGTGCCGCTCGAGGTCCAGCAGTTCGGTCAGCTCGTTCAATTGGTGGGACAGACGGGTGATGGTCTGGTCCCGTCCCGACAGCAGTTCGCCCAGGAAGAACTGGGTGAGGACGAACACCAGCAGGACGAAAATGAGGACCAGCAGCAGCGAGGCCAGGGCGTCGACGAAGCCCGGCCAGATATTGATGCCGCCGCCGCGCCGATTACGGAACCTGGCTGTCGCCATCGCTTGACCCTAGTCCGGCCGGCCGAGCCGCAGTGAGGGCTGGGCGGTCGCCGCCTCCTCTTCCGCCAAGGCGGCGATGGTGCGGGCCAACAATTTGATCTCGCTGCGAATTTCGCGGACCATCTCGTCACGGCCGGTGCCCATCTCGTCGACCAGGCGGTTCAGCGCCACGTCGATGTTGCGGATATGGTTGCGGGTGGTGTCGTCGATCGCCGGCGTCCCGGCCTCTTCGGCCAGGCGGGCCAGGATCGGTTTCATTTCGATCTGGTGCTCGGCCAGCTTCAGCATCAGGCTTTGCCCGGTCTTCATCTGATCGGCCAGGGTGGACAGGCGGTCGGTGAGCTGGCGCATATTGGCATTGGCCGAGATGCGGCTTTCCTCGCCGCGCGACATCACCCGCTGCAGATTGTCCAGGCTGTCGGCGGTTTGCTCGAGCAGAGCCTGGATATAGGCGGGAACCGGCTGCTGGTCGCCGCCTTCCACCGTGACGACGTTGGAAGACAGCTTGGTCTGCGCCGACAGCCAATCCTCGAGGTCGTTGTAGAAAGCGTTCTGCGCCTGCCCAGCCTGGAGGTCGAGGAAGCCGAGGATGAGCGAGCCGGACAAGCCGATCAGCGAGGTCGAGAAGGCGGTGCCCATGCCGGCCAGGGGGGCGTCGAGACCATGCTTCAAGCTGGCAAAGGCCG
Source organism: uncultured Telmatospirillum sp. (assembly GCA_903858635.1). Classification (GTDB taxonomy): domain Bacteria; phylum Pseudomonadota; class Alphaproteobacteria; order Rhodospirillales; family Magnetospirillaceae; genus DUZF01. The sequence goes on from CAIOJO010000097.1 coordinate 69,194, forward strand.
ACTGCACGTCGTCGCTGGCGATGGTCAGGTTGCGGATGACGTCGCCGATCGAGCCGATGGTCTGCGACAGGCCCCAGAAGGTGCCGAGCAGTCCCAAGAAGATCATCAAGCCGATGAAATAGCGTCCGATCTCGCGCGATTCGTCGAGTCGCGAGGCGATGCCGTCGAGCAGCGAGCGCAATGCCGCCGGGCTCAGGGCGAAGCGATCGCGCCGCTCGCCCAGCATGCCGGCCAATGGCGCCAGCAGCCGCGGCCCATGGGTCGAGGAGACCACGGTTGGCCGTCCGCTGCGGTAATCGTCGAGCCAGCGGCCATCGCGGCCGACCAGCGCCACCTCGCGGAAATTCAGCCCGATGCCGATCAGCAGAATGCCGAGGATCAGGCTGTTCAGTCCGACATTGTTGAGAAAGGCGTGTTCGAGGCCTGGCAGCAGGATGACGACCACCGCCAGGACGACACCGAGGAAGGCGGCCATGCGGAACAGGAAGCGGCGCGAGTGGGTCATTACTTCGGTCCCGGGAAGTTCGCAGGCTATTTAAGGTGGAACTAAGACATTTTTAGGGCGGGGTGACAGCTGCAATCGATGGATCCCAGCCCACGAGCCTGTGAGGATATTAGTGGCGCCGGCCTCCGTGCCGGCGTTCCGGCGGAGCCGGAAGCCTAGCACTAACGCTTTTGGACGACCACGTCGACGCGGTCGGCGGCGCCGTCCGGCACCTTGTTGCCCAAGGCGCGCACCTCGATGCGGGTGCTGCGCACGCCTTGGTCGATCAGGAAGGAACGGACCGCCAGGGCCCGCGAAAGCGACAGCCGGCGTGCCTTGCTCGCATTGTCCTCGTCGCCTTCGGCATAGGCCAGCAACTGGATTTCAAGATTGGAATCGGTGGCCATCCGACTGGCCAGGCGGGTCAGGTTGCTGCGCGCGTCATCGGGAAGGCGGGCGGCGTCCTTGTCGAACAGGATGCTGGACAAGGTCTCATCGGTCGGCCCGGC
>CAIOJO010000098.1 GCA_903858635.1 uncultured Telmatospirillum sp.
GCAGATCGATCTTCTTGGCCATTTCCACCGACAGGTCGCGGACGATGCGCGGCAGCTTGGCCCAGGCATTGCCGATCGGCTGCATGCGCGTCTTCATGACGCCTTCCTGCAGGTCGGTGGTGATATGCGACAGCCGTTGCAATGGGGTGGCGAACTCGCTGTCGTCCTTGCCGCGCACCATCTGCAGCAGCGGGTTGCGGGTCAGCACCAGCTCGGAGACCAGGGTCATCAGGTTCTCGAGCAGCTCGACATTGACCCGGATGGTCTGCGCGGCAACCGCCGAATCCTTCAATTCCGGGGCGGCGACAGGCGCTGCGGCGGCGGTCGCGGCAGGAAGGGTGACCGCAGTGGAGGGAACCGCGGCGGCGGGAACCGCGGCGGCGGGAACCGCCTCGTCCTCCTCGGCCTCCGCTTCCGGCTGGGCCGCGGCGCGCACCGGCTCGGGCTGCGGTTCGGGTTCGGGTTCAGGCTCGGCTGCCGCGGCAACCGGTTGCGGCGCCGGTGCGGCAGCCGGGGCAGCCGGGGCAGCCGCCGGGGCGGCGCTCGGCAGCCGGCCCTCGGCAATGGCATTCAGCTGCGCGATCAGGTCCTTGTCGTCGCCTTCGGGTTCGGCCTCGGTCTGCTCGATATGCTGCAGGATCATCTTGATCCGGTCGATCGAGGCGAGGATCAGGGTGACCGCCGCCGGCGTCACTTCGAGCTCGCCGTCGCGGAACTTGCCCAGCACGTTCTCGCCCGCATGGGCCACATGCTCGAGGCGCGGCAGACCGAGAAATCCGCAGGTCCCCTTGATGGTGTGAACCAGACGGAAGATGTTCGACAGGATTTTCGGCTCGGGATTCTGCTCGAGCTTTACCAACTCGACGTCCAGCGTGGAGATGCTTTCCGAGGTCTCCGTCAAGAATTCGCTCAAGAGATCGTCCATACTTTGCCTCTCGTCTCAGACCTGTACTGCGTCCCTGGAGCCGCCCCCGCTGGTGTTGGTCCTGCTGGGCCAACCAAGCTCCTGGTAGAGGGATCAGACCACATTAATAGCATGCGGCATTAGGCCAGAGAAAGCGTGCCTTCGCTTGCGGCAGGCCCAATTCCAAGTTTTTTTTTCAATATCTTTACGAATCGATCAGGTTGATCTTACGAGTGTAAAGAATCACCGATATTCAACTCGATTCGCCCGCTGGCGACGCTGGCGCGGATGGTCAATCCGAGCCGCGATGCCAATCCGGCGGCGTAATAGCCCTGGGCGCTGCGTGGCTCCAGATCGTCGATGCCGGCGGTGAGGCCGGCCATCGCCTCGCCGGACACCGCCCCCTGGCCTTCGGCGACGACACTGGCCCAGGGCTGCCCGGGCAACCGGGCCCGAACCAGGATCGCACCGCCGCGCGGCAGGCAATCGCGGGCCAGCAGGACCAGGTTGAGCAGCAGCTTGGCGGCGGCATTCTCCCATGCCGTTGAGCCGCCATCCTCCCAGTCGAGCCGCACTGCCTCGCTGGCGGCGGCGGCCCCGGCCAGGAAGGCGGCGGTCACCTCGCGCAGTTGCGGCCCGGCCACCGCCGCCCCGCCCGGCCCCAGGGCAAGCCGCAGGAAGCGCAGCCGCTGGCCGGCGATCGCCGCGCTGGAAGCCAGCAGGGCCAGGGCATCGGCATCCAGTCCGTCCGATTCCTCGGTCAGTAGCTCGGCCCCGGTGCCGACCGCACCAACCGGGCCGGACAAGTCGTGGCATACCCTCGCGCAAAGCAGTTCGGCCAGAATCAGGTGATCGTCGTCTGCCATGATCGTGCGATCCTTCACCTCGAAGCGAATTAGCTTCGGCGCTCGCGCCGCAGTTTGCAACATTTGGTCCAGCGTCTTGCGTGGCCGCCCCGGTGCCCCATAATGGGCAAAGGGCAACAACGGCAAGGCGAATATCATGCGGCGAGTGGTGCTGTTGGCCCTGCTGATCGTGTCCGGCCCCGCCGCCGCCGGCGAGTCGGCCGATTTTTCCCATCAATTCGGCGATGCCTGGGCCCATTACCGGGACGCGTTCTACCAGTCGGCCCCCGACCGCGACGACCGTCCGGCCACCGAAGAGGCATTGCGGGCCTTCCGGTCCGCCTGGTCCGGACTGATCCGCCGCTGGGCGACCCAGCGGCCACCGCAATTCAGCGAAGACCGGGAATTCACCGCCGGGCTCAGGGCGGTCGCCGAGATCGCCAGCGAAGCCGACCACCAGCTCGGACACGGCGCCCTCGGTCAGGTCCACCTCACCTTGGGGCAGATTCGCCTGCTGTTGGCCGAGTTGCGCCGCAGGAACGGCTTGCAGGACTATGCCGACGAACTGGACGCCTTCGACGACAAGCTGTCGGAAGCGGGCGACGACGATCTCGACCAGGCCGAACTCAGTCCCGACCAATTCGTACTGCTGGTCGAACAGCTGGCGGTTCTGGCCTATCTGGCCGAACGCCTGGAGAAACGCGCGCCGCCGCAACTGGCCGACGATGCCGCTTTCTATGAGATGGTGGAGGGCATCGCCCGGCAGGTCCGCGGTCTGAAGGTCGCCGTTTTCGACGGGCAGCGCGCCCCGGTGGTGGCTGCCCTGGTCGATTTGCGACGCAGCTTCGACCGCTTCTACCTGCTTTACGGCTGACCCGGGTAGCGCGGCGGCGACCGTCAGGTATACTCTCGCCCCATTCTGGTGTCGGAACAGGCTCGCCCATGAAGTTCTCCAAAGTCGCCTTTGCCGCCGCCGACAACGACGCCGCGCAACGCGCGTTGGTGCATCTCGGGCATGCCTATGGCGGGGTTCCCCCCGAACAGGCCGACGTCATCGTCGCCTTGGGCGGTGATGGTTTCATGTTGGAAACGCTGCACCGCCATATCGATCGCCAAATCCCGATCTATGGAATGAACCGCGGCAGCGTCGGCTTCCTGCTGAACGTCTACAGCGAGTCCGACCTGATGGACCGCCTGGAACGGGCCGAGACGGTGCGCCTGCACCCCCTGTCGATGCAGGCCGAGACCCGTGACGGCCAGGTGCATCGGGCGCTGGCCATCAATGAAGTGTCCCTGCTGCGCGAAACCCGGCAGGCGGCGAAGATCCGCATCAGCATCGACGGTCGGGTGCGGCTGGAAGAACTGATCTGCGACGGCGTCCTGGTGGCCACGCCGGCCGGCAGCACCGCCTACAACCTGTCGGCCCATGGCCCGATCATTCCAATGGGCGCCGGTGTCCTGGCGCTCACCTCGATCTCGGCATTCCGGCCACGGCGCTGGCGGGGAGCCCTGCTGTCGCACAAGGCGGCGGTCGGCTTCGAGGTCCTGGAAGGGAATAAACGTCCGGTCTCGGCCGTCGCCGATTACACCGAGGTCCGCGACGTGGTCAGGGTCGAGGTCCGCGAGGATCGCGACATCGGTCTCGATCTGCTGTTCGACCCCGAGCACAATCTCGAGGAACGCATCCTGGCCGAGCAGTTCCTGCCCTGACGGCCCTGCCGGCGATGGTCATGTCACCCGGCGCGATTTCCTCTTGCAACCGCAATTAAGAATCGTTATTACCAGTGTTATAGGGGTATTGACCCCGTTCGATGACATTGGGCCCCCCGCTTCGCTATGCCTCTCCGGATCTGCCTCACCCTTGCCGCCCTTATGCTGATTGCCGCGACCGGCCTGGCCGCCGCCCAGGATGTCGCCGGCTATCGCCTGACCATCAAGGACCATAAATTCACCCCGGAATCCCTCGAAATCCCCGCCGACACCAAGGTGACCCTGGTGGTCAAGAACGAGGACAGCACGCCCGAGGAATTCGACAGCCACGACCTGAAGCGCGAGAAGGTGGTCGGCGGCGGTCGCGAGGTGACCATCCTGATCGGCCCCCTGGATCCGGGAAGCTACGCGTTCATGGGCGAGTATCACGAGGCCACCGCAAAGGGCGTCGTCATCGTCAAATAGGGAGGGAAAGGCCATGTTCGCGACCGCCGTGATCATGTTTCGCGAAGTTCTCGAGATGGCCGTGGTGATCGGCGTCGTCCTGGCCGCCGCCGAAGGCGTTCGCGGTCGGGCCCGCTGGGTATCGATCGGGGTGGCCGGCGGGGTGCTCGGAGCCGCCGTCGTCGCCGTCTTCGCCGACAGCATTTCCGACGCCGCGGCCGGCATGGGCCAGGAATATTTCAATACCGCCATCCTGTTCGCCGCGACGCTGCTGATCGGCTGGACGGTGGTCTGGATGAAGCGCCACGGGCGCGACATGTCGGCCAAGCTGCGGGCCGCCGGCCAGGCGGTCGCCGCCGGTGATGCGCCGCTGCACATGCTGGCGGTGGTGGTCGGGCTGGCGGTGCTGCGCGAAGGGTCGGAAGCGGTCCTGTTCATCTACGGGGTCGCCCTGTCGCAACCCGAACAGGGCCTCGATATCCTGCTCGGCGCCGCCCTTGGCCTGGCCGGCGGCGTGGCGGTGGGAGCGCTCTTGTATCTCGGACTGCTGAGGATATCGGCCAAGCACCTGTTCGCCGTCACCGGCTGGTTGCTGGCCCTGCTCGCCTCGGGCATGGCGGCGCAAGCCGCCGGCTATCTGGTGGCCGCCGGACTGCTGCCCGGCCTGGTCGACCCCTTGTGGAACAGCGCGTCGATCCTGTCGCAGGAAGGGCCGGTGGGCCGTCTGCTCTCGGTGCTGATCGGCTACCAGGATCATCCCTCGGCCACCCAGGCGATCTTCTACCTGGCCACCCTGGTCGTCATCCTGGCGGCCTCGCACCAAACCGGCGGCAAGACGGCCAAGCGCCCGCCGGTGGCGGCGGAATAGGATTGGGAGAAGGTTCATCCGCAGATGATACAGATTCCCGCAGATAGTGAAGACGCCTGCGGCGCCCTGTGACCGCCGAAGGCATTCCTCTTGATCTGCGTTTATCTGCGGATCGACTGTCCTCGCGATGCGCCTTTGGAGCGCATTACCAGACAAACCCGCCGATGGCCGCCACCGGTGTTGGCGCCTGGTGGCGGGCGATCACCGCGGCGACCCGCGCCGCGTCGGGTCGCACCCCGTAGGTTGCGCCGATCTCGGCAGCATGGATGCCGCCGGTGCAGAACAAGCAGTCGATGCCGGCCCGGAACGCCCCGGTCACGTCGGTAGCCAGGCCGTCGCCCACCGCCAGGACGCGGCGGCGATCGGTGAGGCGCAGCAGTTCGAGGCAATCGGCATAGATTGCCGGGTCCGGCTTGCCGCGAGACCGCACCTGACCGCCCAGCGTTTCGTAGAAATGGGCCAGGGCGCCAGCGCAGATCTGGGCCCGCCCCTGGTGGATCACGATGATGTCCGGATTGGCGCAGATCATCGGCAGATGGCGCGCCGCCATGCGCTCGAGCACCGGCTGATATTCCTCGACGCTGGCAGCCAAATGGTCGGGTCCGCTGTTGACGACGAATTCGGCCTCGGCCACCGCGGAAACCAACTCCAAATCGAGCCCCTCGAACAAGTTGAGGTCACTCTCGGCACCCAGATGGTAGCAGCGCCGCCCAAGCTCGGCGAACCAGGGATCGCTGCGCCGGGCCAGTTCCCGATGCACCGCCTCGCCCGAACTCATGACCCCGCCGTAGAGTCCACGGGGAATGCCGATCGCCGCCATCTGATGGACCAGCGACCAGGCGCGGCGCGGCGCGTTCGACAGCATCACCACCGGCTTGCCCAGGGCGCCAAGATGTTCGAGCGCATCGATGACCCCGGGATAGGCTGTGCGGCCATCATGGATCACCCCCCACAGGTCGAGGATGAAACCATCATAGTTCGGGGCGATCTCCGCCAGTCCGGACAGCACGGGCAAGGTCAAGGTTAGCTCCGGTGGTCGGCCCCGACGGCGTCGGCCAGGCTGGCGAAGCGGTCCTGCCGCAGCAAGGCGGCCAGGCCCTGCTTGATGCCGGTGACCAGGGCCGGCCCCTGATAGATCATCGCCGTGTAGAGTTGCAGCAGCGATGCGCCGGCGCGGATCTTGGCATAGGCATCGGCCGCCGAGGCGATGCCGCCGACGCCCACCAGCGGCAGCTTGCCACCGGTCAGCCGGTACATCTCGGCCAGCATGCGGGTCGATGGTTCGAACAGCGGCGCTCCCGAAAGGCCACCGGCTTCGGCCCGGTGGCGGGAGACCAAACCACCCGGACGGTCGATGGTGGTGTTGGTGACGACCAGCCCGTCCAGTCCGCCGGCCAGGGCGACCTCGGCGATGTCGCGGCGGTCTTCCTCGGTGAGGTCGGGGGCGATCTTCAACAAGAGCGGCGGCGGCGCCGGCAATTCCAGCAGCGCCTGACGGGTGCGCGCCACCAGTTCGGCCAGCGGGGCGCGGCCCTGCAGGGCGCGCAGTCCGGGGGTGTTGGGCGAGGACACGTTGATCACCAGATAGTCGGTCAACGGCCCCAGGGCGCGCACCCCTTTCTCGTAATCGGCGGCGGCGTCGAGCGTATCCTTGTTCTTGCCGAGATTGCCGCCGACGATGCCGATCCGCCGGCGCGCCGCCAACCGGGCGGCGACCACCTCGAGGCCGTCGTTGTTGAAGCCCATGCGGTTGATCACCGCCCGATCCTCGACCAGCCGGAACAGCCGTGGCTGCGGATTGCCGGGCTGCGGACGCGGCGTGACGCTGCCCACCTCGACAAAGCCGAAACCCTGCGCCAGCATGGCGTCCGGCACCTGGGCGTTCTTGTCGAAACCGGGGGCCAGGCCGACCGGGTTGGGGAAGTCGCGCCCGAACAGGCGGATCGCCAGGACCGAATCGTCGGCCGGCGGTTGCGCCGGCACCAGGCCGTGCTTCAACAGAAAGATCGCCAGGTCATGCGCCGCTTCCGGCGGCAGCAAGCGAACCAGCGGTCCGCTATAGCGGTAAAGGTCGAGCATCGGCGTTCAGTCTTCGAGCCGCGGAAAACAGTGGGCACCGGCCGCGTCCAGGGGCAGTTCGTCGACCCGCAGCACGGCGTCCAGCGGCAGGGCGCCATAAAGATGGGGAAACAGCTGGCCGCTCTGCGCAGCCTCCCAGCGCAATGCCGCACCGACCCGTTCGGCGTCGACCGCCAGCAGGACCAAGCCCGCCTGTCCGGCCCGGTGCCGGGCCGCCGCAGCCACCACCTGGGCGGAGGTGGAAAAATGAATGAAACCGTCGGCGGCGTCTTGCGACGATCCCCCGTAGAGGCCCTTCGCTTGAGCTGCCTGCCATTCGTCGCGCCGACACATGTGATAGATGGTCCTGGCCATGTCGCTCACCTTTCGCCGGGACCCTAACCGAAAGCCGGACGGAAGAACAGGCGGGGCTTCGACCTTCGGCAGGCTAGCTCTTTCCCCGTCTCCCCTCCTGTGCTAAAAGCCCCGGGCCATGAATTTCCTCGACTTTGAAAAGCCCATCGCCGAGCTGGAAGGCAAGATCGAGGAGTTGCGCCATCTGAGCGACTCCGACGAGATGAATATTGCCGAGGAGATCAACCGTCTCCAGATCAAGGTCGATCGCCTGCTGCGCGCCACCTACGGCAAACTGACGCCCTGGCAGAAGACGCAGGTCGCGCGTCATCCCGATCGGCCGCACCTGTCCGACTACGTCGAGCGGCTGATCGGCGATTTCACCCCGCTGGCCGGCGACCGCGCTTTCGCCGAAGACAAGGCGATCATCGGCGGATTGGGCCGCTTCAAGGGCCAGTCGGTGATGGTGATCGGCCATGAGAAGGGTCGCGACACCGATTCCCGGGTCCGCCACAATTTCGGCATGGCCCGGCCCGAGGGCTACCGCAAGGCGCGCCGGCTGATGCAGATGGCCGATCATTTCCGCATCCCGGTGATCACCCTGGTCGATACCGCCGGCGCCTATCCTGGGGTCGACGCCGAGGCCCGCGGCCAAGCCGAGGCCATCGCCCGATCGATCGAAACCTGTCTCGACATCCGCGTGCCGCTGGTCGCGGTGATCATCGGCGAAGGCGGTTCGGGCGGCGCCATCGCGCTGGCCGCCGGCAACAGCGTGCTGATGCTCGAACACGCCATGTATTCGGTGATCAGCCCGGAAGGCTGCGCCTCGATCCTATGGCGCAGCGGCGAAGGCTCGAAGGATGCCGCCGAGGCCCTGCGCCTGACCGCCCAGGACCTGCAGAAGCTGGGCGTCATCGACGATGTCGTGCCGGAACCGCTGGGCGGCGCCCACCGCAACGCGGAATTGGCCATCGCCAACCTGGGCGAGCATCTCGACCAGGCGTTGCGCGGGCTCGCCGGAATCGAGGGCGGCGTGCTGCGGGCCAGACGGCGCGAGAAATACCTCGATATGGGTAAGCTTGGCCTCTAGCCGACGGGCGCCCGGCGCCTGAGGGGTACAGGGACGCCGGCGCCACTAGCTAAAGACTCCCGGAACCAGGCGACAGCCTGGTGACTGGTGCGTTGAGCGCCCCGCAGCGAAGCGGAGGAGCCAAGCCGGCGGATGCCGGCGCCCGGCGCC
>CAIOJO010000099.1 GCA_903858635.1 uncultured Telmatospirillum sp.
AAGACCGTCGCTGACCGCTGCATCCATCTCCATCGTGACCCCCAATGCCGAATCGGAGGCCATCGATTGATTCACGGTTCCTTCGCCCTGTCACGCTCTCGTTCACCCGATTGCCCTGCGGTAAGAGCACCGCCAAATTCCCCTTGCGGGGAGAATTGCTTTATACATAAAATATTATTCTGTTGCCGATCCTAGGGGGCTTTTCCGATGCCTAAGCCAGGCGAACTCAAGCTGCCGCATCTTTTCCAACCGGCCCAATGGGGCCGGTTCGCGCTGAAGAACCGGGTGAAATACGGGGCCTGCTGCGTCTCCAATTACAATGGCCGCGACGGCACCATTACGCCGCGCGAACTGGCCCGCATGCAGGTCATCGCCGGCACCGGATGCGGCATCATCACCAATCAGGGCGCCTATCCCGACCCGCTCGGCGAAGGCAAAGCCTATTTCCGTCAGGTAGCGTTGTGGGATGACAAGTTCCTGCCGCAATTCGAGATGATCGCGCGGTTCATCCACGACGGCGGCGGCATGGCGGTCCAGCAAATCCTGCATGCCGGACGTTACGGCGGCATCGATCTCGGCTATTGCATCCAGCCTTCGGTGGTGCCGCAGACGCTGCCGCATTTCCGTCCGCCCCGGGAGATCACCAAGCAGCAGATCAAGGAAACCATCGCCCAGCATGCCGAAGCGGCCAAGCGGGCCATTCGGGCCGGCTTCGACGGCACCGAGATCACCAGCTTCATGGGTTATCTGCTGGCCAACTTCAATTCGAAGTTCACCAATCAGCGAACCGACGAATACGGCGGCTCGGTCGAGAACCGCGGCCGATTCATGCGCGAGTTGATCGACGCCATCAAACAGGCGACGCCCGACCACCCGCTGACCGTCCGCCTGAACGGCGCCGAATTGATGGACAGTTGGGGCGGCAATAGCGAAGACGAGTGCTATGAACTGATGCAGCAGGCGGCCGATGTCGGGGTCGATATGATCAGTGTCACCGCCGGCTGGCAGGAAGCTCCCGAGTCCTCGATCGGTCGTGATATTGCGCCCGGCTATTGGAACCGCCTGGCGGATCGCGCCAAGAAACTGTTGCCCAACGTGCCGATCGCCTTCGGCAACCGCCTGCCGGATCCGGTGATGGCGGATGAGTGCATCAAGAACGGTGAATTCGATTACTGGGAAGTCTGCCGGCCATTGCTGGCCGATCCACAGATGCTGCACAAGGCGGCCGAGGACCGCCTCGACGAGATCAAGCCTTGCGTCGGCCAGCTCAACTGCCTGTCGCGGCTGTTCCGCGACTTGCCCTACACCTGCGCCATGAACCCGGCACTCGGTCACGAGGTCGAGCCCGAATACGGCATCACCGCAGCGGCCGTGAAGAAGAACGTGATGATCGTCGGGGCCGGTCCGGCCGGGATGGAATGCGCCATCGTTGCCGTACAACGCGGCCACAAGGTCACCGTGTTCGACAAGGCCGACCGAATCGGTGGCAGCTTCTTGGGCTATGCGTCCAACGACATCGCCAACCGGAACGACCTGCTGAACGTGGTGTCCTATTACGAGGTGATGGCCAAGAAATTGGGCATCGAAGTCCGCCTCAACACCACCGTCGATCCCAAATTCATGCGCGATGTCCTGCACCAATACGACGCGGCGGTGATCGCGGCCGGCGCCCGCATCGACGAAGCGGCATTTCCGCCGGTGGAAGACGGCGTGGTCCTGCTCGACGCCCTCGAACTGGCCCTCGGCAAAGTCACGGCAAGCGGTCGGGTGGTCATGCTGGGCGGCGGCAAGGTCGGCCTGACCTTGGCGGAGAACCTCACCAAACTGGGCGCCACGGTGAGTATCGTCGAGCCGGAGAAGCGCATCGGCAGCGACGTCATGCCGTCCTGGAAATGGCGCCACACCGCTTGGGTCGAGGAGCTGGGTATCGCCACCTATACCGGCAGCAAGGCGACCAAGGTCGACCGCAACGGCGTCCATATCGTCGATGCCAAAGGCAAGGTCACGGTGCTGCCAGCCGACCATGTGGTGGTGGCCGGACCGCGCAAAGCCAATCACGAGCTGTTCCACGCCTTTGAATGGATGGTCGATGAGTTGCACGGTTGCGGCGATTCTCTGCTGCCGCGCGGCATGGCCATTGCCATCCAGGACGGCTATCGCCTTGGATGCCGTCTATGACGGCACCCCTGCCGCCACCCTCGGCCTGGCAGTCGATGCTGGACCGCCACGCCGACCTGTTCGCCGATCTCGACGAGGGGGCGCGCATCGGCGTGGCGCGCCGGGACGACGTCAGTCATCCGGGTGCGCTGATGGTGGTGTGGCAGATCGAGGGCGGCAAGGCCAAGGCCAAGGAACAGTCCTTCACCGGCTACCAGGACGCCCATGTCGACGTCATGCTGGTCGGCGACGATGCCGCGATGGCGGAAATCGCCGGCGAACTGGACGGCGACGCCCTGCCGGCCCTGAAGCAGCTGGTCCGCAAGGGCGGCTTCATCTGCTATGTGCTGAAGCGCCGTTGCGTCCTGGAAGCCGCCGGCTACGAGGACGTCCTCGATTCCTTCGGTGTTCCGTTCCTGGGGGCCTGCCGGTGATTTTCCATAATCCGCAAGGTGCGCCCGAACTGGCATGCGACGAATGCGGTTGTCGCTGGTTCGATCGCATCAACAACACCTGTTATGAATGCGGTGCCGCGGTGCCACCGCAATCGATCGAAGAGTTCCAGAAGGCGCTCGGCGAGCACTACGAACGCACCGGCCACAAGCCGTGACCGCGAGCCGTATCAACCGGCGTCGAATTTAGCGGCCAGGGGTTCCCCGGCGTCGCGGCACAGAAATAGCCGGACCGGCAAATCACCGACATCGGTCAGATGCCATGCGCCTTTCGCCACACCGGCCGCCCGGTGCATCTTTGCAGCCAGGCCTTCACCGCCGGAAAAGCGGTGATGTCGAAGCCGACCAGGTCGACCAGATAGACCACCGAGGCCAGGTTGAGGTCGGCCGCCGAGAACGCCCCGGGCAGCAGCCAATCCTTGCCGGCCAGACTGTCCTCAAGAACCCTCAGCAAGGGCCGCAGCTTCTCGGTGGCAGCGGCGATTACCGTTTCGTCGGCCATGCCCTGGGGCTTGAAGACGCGTTCGACCAGCATCGCCACCAAGGGCGGTTCGGCTTCGGTCATCCCCCACAAGGTCCACTGATAGATCAGGCCGATCGCTTCAGCAGAGTCCGGCCAGAACGGCGGCCGACCGTATTTCTGGCCGAGATAGAGATTGATCGCCATTGACTCGAAAAGGGTAAAATCCCCATCGGTCAGACAAGGAAGCTTGGCGTTCGGGTTGATGGCCGAGACCGACCCGGCGTCCTCGCGGTCCACCGCCACGTTCTCGTAAGGCAGGCCGAGTTCCTCCAGCATCCACAGACAACGCGTCGCACGCGTCAAATGATTGCCGTAAAGCTTGATCATCGCTCGCCTCCTTGACGGCCGAGCGAGGGCCCGGGCGGTGGCCCGGCCGTCGCTCGGTGCACAAATGCTATCGTATTAC
>CAIOJO010000100.1 GCA_903858635.1 uncultured Telmatospirillum sp.
CGCCAATTCCAAACGGAGCTGGGAAGCCACTTTTTTCATCGCCTTGGTTTGAGCCGAGGAACCGACGCGCGACACCGACAGGCCGACGTTGACCGCCGGACGGAAACCCTGGAAGAAGAGGTTGGATTCCAAATAGATCTGGCCATCGGTAATGGAGATGACGTTGGTCGGAATATAGGCCGAGACGTCGTTGGCCTGGGTTTCGATCACCGGCAGGGCGGTCAGCGAACCGGCCCCGAGATCGTCGTTCATCTTGGCGGCGCGTTCAAGCAGGCGTGAATGCAGATAGAAGACGTCGCCCGGATAGGCTTCGCGGCCCGGCGGACGGCGCAGCAGCAGCGACATCTGGCGATAGGCGACGGCCTGCTTGGACAGATCGTCATACATGATCAGCGCATGCATGCCGTTGTCGCGGAAATATTCGCCCATGGCGCAGCCGGCATAGGGCGCCAGGAACTGCAGCGGGGCGGGCTCCGACGCGGTGGCGGCGACCACGATCGAGTATTCCATGGCGCCGTTGTCGGTCAGCGTCTTCACCAGCTGGGCAACGGTGGAGCGCTTCTGGCCCACCGCCACATAGATGCAGTAGAGCTTCTGCTTCTCGTCGCTGCCCTGGTTGAAGCGCTTCTGGTTGAGGATGGTGTCGATCAGGATGGCGGTCTTGCCGGTCTGGCGATCGCCGATCACCAGCTCGCGCTGGCCGCGGCCGACCGGGATCAGCGCATCGATCGCCTTGATGCCGGTCGACATCGGCTCATGCACCGATTTGCGCGGAATGATGCCGGGCGCCTTGACGTCGACGCGGGACATCTTCTCGGCCTGGATCGGCCCCTTGCCGTCGATCGGATTGCCCAGCGCGTCGACGACGCGGCCCAAGAGCCCCTTGCCCACCGGCACCTCGACGATGGCGCCGGTCCGCTTGACCGTGTCGCCTTCGCGGATGGTCCGGTCGTCGCCGAAGATCACCACGCCGACATTGTCGCTCTCGAGGTTCAGCGCCATGCCCTTGATGCCGCCGGGGAATTCGACCATCTCGCCGGCCTGGACCTTGTCCAGGCCATAGACGCGGGCGATACCGTCACCGACCGAAAGCACCTGACCGACCTCGGCGACTTCCGCCTCGGTCCCGAAATTGGCGATCTGTTCCTTGAGGATAGCGGAGATCTCCGCAGCGCGGATTTCCATCACCCGACCCCTTTCATAACGAGCTGTAAGTGTTGCAGCTTGGTCTTGAGCGAGGCGTCGACCATGCGCGAACCGACCTTGACCACCAGGCCACCCAAGAGGGCCGGGTCGACGGTCACGTCCAGGGTGACGTTGCTGCCAACGACCTTTTTCAGGGCGGTGCCGAGGGCCCCGACCTGCGATTCCGAGAGAGCGACCGCCGATGCCACCTGGGCCGTCACTTCGCCGCGCTTGGCGGCGAGACGGCCGAGATAGGCCTCGATCATCCCATCGATGACGAACAGGCGGCGGTTTCTGGCCACCAGCCCGAGGAAATTCTTGGTGAGTTCGGACAGTCCCGCCTTGCCGGCCACCGCGGTCACCGCCTTTTGCTGCTCGCCGCGGCTCAACACCGGGCTGCGCATCAGGCGCCGCAGATCCTCGCTGGCGGCGATCAACCCCTTCAAGGTCTTCAGATCGGCCGCCACGGCATCAAGGGCAGAGCGCTGTTCGGCCAGTTCGAACAGCGCAGCGGAATAGCGTTCGGCGATAGCGCCAGTGGCTTCGGATGACACTTGGACAGTCCTTGCTGAAGGCTGTTGCGAACCTTGGAAATGACGCCAAAGATATTGATATTACTTAAAAATCCGGCGCCCGCGGATGTTAGCCCCCCACAGCGCGTGGGTTAACTAGCATATCAAGCCCCAGCATGCAAGACGACTCGGGTCCGGAACAGAGGGCCGGGACGGTTCGCCGGGTGGAAAGATTCACCGGCAGGGACGCCGGTGCCACTGACTCCCCGGAACCAGGCGTCAGCCTGGTGACTAGCGCGTTGAGCGCGCCGGAGCGTCAGCGGAGGAGCCAAGGAGCCGGATGGCCCCGCCCGGCGCCTGAGGGACTCTAGACAAAACTATAAGGATCCACGTCGATCTGGATCCGCACCGAATTGGGCGGGCGGATCTGGGCCAGCCAGTGCCGGAGCACCGACTGCACCGAAACCCGGCGCGCCGTCTTCAGCAGGAGGCGGCGGCGATGTTGGCCGCGCAGCAGCGACAGGGCGGCGGGAGCCGGTCCCCACACCTCGATCTGCGGGTCATGCGGGGCCAGGCGGGCCAGTTGGGCCGCCACCCGGTCCACCGCCTCGGCATCGGGTCCGGAGACGATCAGCGCCGCCAGCTTGCCGAACGGCGGCATCCCGGCGGCCCGCCGATCCTCGGCCTCGGCGGCGTAGAAGCGCTCGGCGTCGCCGGCCGCCAGCGCCACCATCACCCGGTCCTCGGGCTGATAGGTCTGCAGCAGGACCTGGCCCGGATGGGCGGCCCGGCCGGCCCGGCCGGCCACCTGCGACAACAGCTGGAAAGTGCGCTCGGCGGCCCGCAGATCGCCGCCGGCCAGGCCGAGATCGGCATCGACCACGCCGACCAGGGTAAGCAGCGGGAAATGGTGGCCCTTGGCCACCACCTGGGTCCCGACCAGCAGATCGATGTCGCGGTCGGTCATCCGCCCGACCAGCTCGCGGGCGGCGCGCGGACTGGTCAGGGTGTCGCTGGCCATCACCGCGATGCGTGCCTCGGGAAAGCGCGCGGTCAATTCCTCGGCCAGGCGTTCCACCCCCGGCCCACAGGCGGCGAAGCTGTCTTGCTCCTGGCAGGCCGGACAGACCGACGGCCGCGGCGACAGATAGCCGCAGTGGTGGCATTGCAGCCGCGCGCTGCCCACGCCCAGCCGATGATCGACCAGCCAAGCGGTGCAATGCGGGCATTGCAGGCGATAACCGCAGCGCCGGCACAGGGTCAGCGGCGCATAACCGCGGCGATTGAGAAACAGCAAGGATTGCTCGCCGGCGGCCAGGGTCGCGGTGACCGCCTCGACCAGCCGCGGTGACAGCCAGGACTGCCGCGACGGGGGATACCGCCTGAGGTCGATCAGTTCGACCGTCGGCAGCTGCGCTCCGCCGTGGCGGTTGGGCAGATGCAGGTGGTGGTAGCGCCCGGCCACCACATTGGCCTGGGTCTCGAGGGATGGCGTGGCCGAGGCGAGAACGATGGGAATGGCGCCCAGGCGGGCCCGCACCACCGCCATGTCGCGGCCGTGATAGACGACGCCCTCCTCCTGCTTGAACGAGGCGTCGTGCTCCTCGTCGACGACGATCAGGCCGAGGGCGGGAAATGGCAGGAACAGGGCCGAGCGGGCGCCGACGACGACCTGGGCCCGGCCCTCGCCGACCGCCCGCCAACCGTCGCGCCGCGCCGCCGCGCCCAGTTCGGAATGCCATTCGACCGGCGGCGCCCCGAAGCGCTGGCGAAAACGGTCCAGCCATTGCGCCGACAAGGCGATCTCCGGCAGCAGGACCAGCACCTGGCGGTCCGCGGCCAAGGCTTCGGCGATCGCCTCGAAATAGACTTCGGTCTTGCCGGAGCCGGTCACCCCTTCCAGCAGGCTGACCGAGAAGCCGTCGCCGACCCGCCGGCGCAAGGCTGCCGCGGCCTCCGCCTGTCCGTCCGACAGCACCGGTCCGGGTTGCCGCCAGTCTGGCGAAGCTACCGGCGCCGGACCCGGCGCCGGCACCCGCAGCAGCGCCCCGGCGTCGACCAGCCCCTTGACCACGGCAACGCCGACCCCGGCCCGGCGCGCCAGCTCGGCCGCCGCCAGCGGCTGACCGGCGGCCGCCAGGACGCGCTGACGAGCCGGGGTCATCTTGAGCCCGGCCGGCGGCATCCCGGTGATATAGGCCGAAGCTTGGCGAGGCGGCCCCTCCAGCGCTGCCGGCACGCTCATGGCCATCTTGAGGACGGCCCCGGGCGGCGCCAGGGTATAGGCGGCAACCCAATCGATCAGCTGGCGCGACGGGGCCGGCAGGGGCGGCAGCGGCAGGCGCTCGACAACGGCTCGGCATTTCTCGGCGGCGATCTCGCCGCAGGACGGCCCCCACACCACCCCGATGGCCTGCCGCCCGGCCAGCGGCACCCGGACGAAATCCCCCGGCGCCAGGCGCTGATCCGCTCCAACCCGATAGTCATAGGCACCGGCCAGGGGCAATGGCAGGAGGACCGCCAAGCGATCACCGGGAAGGAACTCCTGGCCGGGCGAAGTTTGGGATTTGGCAGTGGCGAAGAGCATGGTCTACACTCTAGCCGCCGGTTCCCCCGGCCGCCAGCCCGCGGCCAGCCGACAAGTCCGGTCGCAAGGAAGAACGATGCCCACACCCGATTCCGTTGAGGCTTGACGATGGCGCGCAAGACCGAGCCGCTCAATGGACCGCCCAGTCCACCCGCCACGGAAGAGCAGGTGGTGGCGTTCATGCGCCGCCATCCCGACTTCCTCAAACGCCATCCCGAACTGCTGCTCAAGCTGGCGCCGCCGTCGCGCTTCGACGGCGGCCCGGTGGTCGACATGCAGCAGTTCATGATCGCCCGGCTCAACGAAGAGCTCGATCAGATGCGCGGCTGCGCCGAACATCTGATCACCACCTCGCGCAGCAACATGTCGATTCAGACGCGTACCCACGAAGCGGCGTTGGCCGTGCTCAATGCCGGCGGCATGACTCAGCTGCTGCGCGTCGTGGCCGACGACTTCCCGACCTTGCTCGATATCGACGTGGCCACCATGGGCTTCGAGTCCGGCGATCAACCCATCCAATTGCTGCCCGGTCTGTTGAGCCTGCCGTCCGGCCTGCTCGACCAGGTGATGGGCCAAGGCGAAGTGATGCTGCGCGCCTCGGCCAGCGGCGATCCGATCATCTTCGGCGATACCGCCGGCCTGGTCAGCTCGTTCGCCCTGATCCGCCTGGACGCCCACGGGCGGACGCCTGGCCTGCTGGCGCTGGGAGCCCGCAACGAGCGCACCTTCCACTCCAGCCAGGGCACCGAACTGCTCGCCTTCCTGGCCCGGATCGTCGAGGACTGCGTCGGGCGTTGGTGGCCGGCGGACTGATCCCCTTCCTCGGTGACCCTGGCCTCCGCACCGCGGTCACCGCCTGGCGGGCCTGGCTGGGCGAAGAGCGGCGGGCCTCCGCCCACACCCTGGACGGCTATGGTCGCGATCTGGCCGCCTTCCTCGCCTTCCTCACCGAACATCGGGCCAGCGAACCGGCCCTGGCCGACCTGGCCGGCCTGCAGACGGCTGATTTCCGCGCCTTCCTGGCCCGGCGCAGCGGCGATGGCCTGAGCCGCAGTTCGATGGCCCGCGCCATGTCCTCGCTCCGCAGCTTCTTCCGTTATCTCGACCGCAACGGGCTGGTCCACAATCCGGCGCTGAAGGCGGTGCGCTCGCCCCGCCCACCCCGCTCGGTGCCCAAGCCGCTGGCCCCCGACGAGGCCTTGGAGACCATCGCCCTGGCCGGGGATCTGCAGGACCAACCATGGATGGCGGCACGCGATGCCGCCTTGTTCACCCTTCTCTACGGCTGCGGCCTGCGTCTCGGCGAGGCATTGGCCCTGAACCGCCGCCAGGCGCCCAGGGGCGAGGCGATGATAATCACCGGCAAAGGACGCAAGCAGCGGCTGGTGCCCTTGCTGCCGGTGGTGGTCGCGGCGGTCGCCACCTATCTGGGGCAATGCCCCTACGGCGGCACCGGCGATTCGCCGCTGTTCGTCGGGGCGCGCGGCAACAGGCTCAACCCCGGCGTCGTACAGCGGCAGATGCGCCGCTTGCGGGCCGCCCTCGATTTGCCCGACACGGCGACGCCGCATGCGCTCCGGCACAGCTTCGCCACGCATCTGTTGTCGGGCGGCGGCGACCTCCGCACCATCCAGGAACTGTTGGGTCACGCCTCGCTGTCGACCACCCAGCGCTACACCGAGGTCGATGCCGCCAAGCTGGCCGCGGTCTACCGGCAAGCCCATCCGCGCGCCAGAAAGTAGGCGCCGCGGCTAGTTCTTGGGTGCCATCACCTCGACTTGGACATCCTTATCTTGATGTGGCCAGCCGCCGCGGCCGAGCAGGTCGTAGTAGAAGTCGGCGCAGCCGGCGGTGGCGAGGGTCAGGCCGAGAATCAGCAGGGTAGCGGCAAATCGCATGGCGGGAATTCTCCGACGGAGGATCGCTCGGAAGATTAGAGCATTCCAGGTTCTGACGGAATCACCTTAGCACCTGCTCAGCCATGCGGGTCGCTGCGCTCGATGAAGGCGCGCAAACGGGGCGGCAGGTGATGCCGGATGCGGTTGAGGCCGCGCGAGAAGGGTGGCACCTGGCGGCGGAAATACTTGACCGAATGGCGCACCCGTTTCGACCCGCGGGCCACCAGGTAGAGCCCGACGGCGAACAGAACGAAGCCGATCGGCACCGGGGTCGGCGCCGACAGGACGCCGAGGATCATCAGCGTGCTGCCCGAACCGATCAAGGTGACCCGCTGCAGGGCAATCCGCCGGCGCCGGCGACGCCGCAACTCCCAACGACTGCGGGATGAATGCGCGACGTTCATGACGACACCCGCAGCGCCGGTTGGCGCCTGCTCCACAACAGGGCCAAGGGCCCCAACAGCCCGATCACCCCGTTGACGGCAAAGGCGACCACCCAGGCCGACAGCAGGCCGGCACCGCCAACCGCGTCGAGGATGGCGCCCTGGCTCAGGGGCCCGAAGAAGGCCGCGCTGAAACCCAGCAGGGAGTGCAGGGCGACGGTGGCACCTTGGCGACCTTCACTGGCTTCCAGCATGGCCCCGGTGGTCAACGCCGCCGAATCGATCTGAATCAAACCGCTATAGAGCACCGCCGCCACCGCCGCCAGCCAGTAGGGGAGGGCCGCCGAGAGGCCGAACACCAGCGCCGTGCCGCCCGAGGCCAGCATCGCCAAGGCGCAGACCCGGCGCCGGTCGAAACGCAGGGCGAGATCGGCGCCGCCTAGGCTGGCGGCCATGGCCACCAGGGCCGAAATGGTTGCCACCGAGGTCGGCGACCAGCCCCAGGGTGCCGGGTCGCGGCTCTGGGCGAAGGCCAGGAAGGCCACCACCCAGGCGCGGTAGGTGAACAGCTCCCACATATGGGCGAAATAGCCGAGAATGTAGCCCATGGCCGGGCGGTTGCGCAGCACCGGCCGGAAATCGAGCAGGCCGCCGGCCGGCCGGCCGCTTTGCGGGGGCACCGGGGCCAGACCGAGCACCAACAGGAAGCCCAACCCGGCGGCGACGGCCGAGGCGATGAACGCCGGCCGCCAGCCGAAACGCTCGCCCATTTCGCCGATGATCAGGAAGGACAGCATGGTCCCCAGGCTGAAGCTGGCGGTGTAGAACGAGATCGCCCGCGCCCGCGCGGCGCCGGTGACGCGGTCGACCAGCGCCTTCAGGCCCGGCATGTACACTCCGGCCAGGCCGACTCCGCCGAGAAAGCGGAACAGCATCCCGCTCCACAATCCTTCGGCCAACAGGCCGAAGGCGCCATTGGCCAGAGCACAGAGGGCGGCGCCGGCCAGGAACACCCGGCGGGCGTCGAGGCGGTCGGTCAGGCTGGTCAGCACCGGCACCGCCAGCGCGTAGCCAAGGAAATAGATGCCGGCGATCCAGCCGGCATCGGCATTGCTCAGAGTCCAGGCGGTGCGAAAGGTGGGCAGCAGGGCGGGGAAGGCGAACACCCCGATCAGGGCCAGACCTTCCGCCGCACATAGGATGAGGATGGTGGAGGTCGGGCTCTGGGCGAGGGGCCTCAAATGTGGATCGGCCGGCCGGCGACGGCCAGCGCTGCTTCCTTCACCGCCTCACCGAGGCCCGGATGGGCGTGGCAGGTGCGGGCGATGTCCTCGGCGGCGGCGGCGAATTCCATGCCCAGCACCACCTCGGCGATCAGGTCGCCGGCCTCCGGGCCGATGATGTGGCAGCCCAGCACGCGATCGGTCTTGGCATCGGCCAGGATTTTGACGAAGCCTTCGCTGTCGCCGTTGGCCCGAGCCCGGCCATTGGCCGAGAAGGGGAATTTGCCGGTCTTGTAGGCGACCCCCTCGGCCGTCAGCTGTTCCTCGGTCTTGCCGACATTGGCCACTTCCGGCCAGGTGTAGACAACCCCCGGGATCGCCTCGTAATTGACGTGCCCGGCCTGTCCCGCCAGCTGCTCGGCCACCGCCACGCCTTCCTCCTCGGCCTTGTGGGCGAGCATGGCACCGCCGATGACGTCGCCGATGGCGTAGACGCCGGCAACACTGGTGCGGAAGTGGGAGTCGACCTTGACGAAGCCCCGATTGTCGATCTCGACGCCGGCTTCCTCGATGCCCAGGCCATCGGTGCAGGGACGGCGGCCGATGGCCACCAGCACCACCTCGGCCGTCAGCTCTTCCGCCGGGCCGCCCTTGGCCGGCTCCAGGGTCAGGGTGACGCCGCCCTTGCCGTTCTTGGCGGCGGTGACCTTGGTGCCGAGCTTGAAGCGCAGGCCCTGGCGCTCGAGGATGCGTTGCATCTGCCTGGAAATCTCGCCGTCATGGAACGGCAGGGCGCGGTCCAGGTATTCGATGACGGTAACCTCGGCGCCCAGGCGGCCCCATACCGAGCCCAGTTCGAGACCGATGACGCCGGCACCGATAACCACCAGCTGCTTCGGCACCTGCGCCAGGTCGAGGGCACCGGTGGAGGAGACGATCTGCTTTTCGTCGATGGCGACGCCGGGCAGCGGCGTAACCTCCGAGCCGGTGGCGATGACGATGCTCTTGGCGGTCAGGCTCTGCTCGCCCTCGGCCGTCTTGACGGCGACGCGGCCCGCCCCGGCAAGGCGAGCCTCGCCGACCAGATAGACCACCTTGTGCTTCTTGAAGAGGAATTCGATGCCCTTGGTGTTGTCGCTCACCACCTTCTGCTTGCGGGCCATCATGGTGGGCAGGTCGAGCTCGATCTTGCCGAGCTTGATGCCATGCAGGGCGAAATGCTGGCGCGCCTCGGCGTAGTGATGCGACGACTGCAGCAGGGCCTTCGACGGAATGCAGCCGATATTGAGGCAGGTGCCGCCCAGTGATCCGCGCTTGTCGACGCAGGCGGTCTTCAGACCGAGCTGCGCGGCACGGATGGCCGCGACGTAGCCGCCGGGGCCGCCGCCGATGATCAGAACGTCAAAGGAATTGTCGGCCATCATCGTCATCCCAATAGAATGCACCACGGAGACATGGAGGGCACGGAGTCTCGAGGGCGTCGCGAGCACATCCCCCCAATTCGTCATTGCCGGGCTTGACCCGGCAATCCATGGACCCCCGGGTCAGGCCCGGGGGTGACGAGGTGGGAAGACAGGTCGGTCGGTGACGAAACGGCTCTAGTCCTCGCCCGTCAATTACATATCCAACAGTATACGCTGCGGGTCTTCAATGCATTCCTTGACCCGGACCAGGAAGGACACCGCCTCGCGGCCGTCGACGATGCGGTGGTCGTAGGAGACCGCCAGATACATCATCGGCCGCGCCTCGATTCGCCCATCCGGCAGCACCACCGGCCGCATCTGGGTCTTGTGCATGCCGAGAATGCCCGACTGCGGCGGGTTGAGGATCGGCGTGCTCATCAGCGAACCATAGACACCACCGTTCGAGATGGTGAAGGTGCCGCCGGTCATCTCCTCGATGGTCAGCTTGCCGTCGCGGGCACGGCGGCCGAAGGTGGCGATGGTCTTCTCGACGTCGGCGAAGCTCAAGGCGTCGCAGTCGCGCACCACCGGCACCACCAGACCGTTCGGCGTGCCGACCGCCACCCCGATATCGTAATAGTTCTTGTAGACGATGTCGTCGCCATCGATCTCGGCATTGACCGCCGGCCATTCCTTCAGCGCGGTGACGCAGGCCTTCACGAAGAAGGACATGAAGCCCAGCTTCACCCCGTGCTTCTTCTCGAATCCGTCCTTGTATTGGGCGCGCAGCGTGTTCAGCGCCGTCATGTCCACCTCATTGAAAGTGGTCAGCATGGCGGCGTTGTTCTGCGCTTCCTTCAGCCGTTCGGCGATGCGCTTCCGGAGGCGCGTCATCCGCACCCGGTCCTCGCGGGCATCGGCCGGCCGCGGCGCGGCGGGGGCCGGCCGGGCTTCGGCAACGGGAGCGGCGGCAGGCGCCGCTGCCGGCGGGCGTTCGAGCGCGGTAAGCACGTCGCCCTTGGTCAGCCGGCCATCCTTGCCGGTCCCCGGGATGGCCGCGGCGTCCAGGCGATTCTCCTCGATCAGCTTGCGGGCCGAAGGCGCCGCCGGCGCAGCGACGGCGACCGTGGCAGCGGCCGGAGCGGCGGGGGCAGCAGCGACGGAGGCCGCCTTGGCCGCAGCCGGCTTGGGCTTGGCCACCGCGCCATTGCCGCCGATGGCGCCGAGAACGGCCCCGACCAGGACGGCCTCGCCGACCGCAGCCTTGATTTCGGCCAGCGTGCCGGTGGCCGGCGCGTTGATCTCGACGGTAACCTTGTCGGTCTCCAGTTCGACCAGCGGCTCGTCGGCGCTGACGGTGTCGCCGATCTGCTTGAACCACCTGGCGACGGTCGCCTCGGAAACGGATTCGCCCAGGGTGGGCACGACGATTTCTGTGCTCATCGGACTTCTTCGCTTTCTCGCTTTCGGGGGGTCTGGACCAGGCTCAGTTTGGTGATGCGCCGGAACGGCTGCGGCAGGGCCGACAGCGGTACGGTCAGGGCCTGCTCGACCAATTGCGCCTGCTCCTCGACATGGGTCTTGTGCAGCCCGGTCGCCGGCGAGGCGGCGGCGGCCCGTCCGACATAGTAAGGCCGCGGATGCTGATGCGCCAACTCGTCGAGAATGAATTCGAGGCGGCGATCGACGAAGATCCAGGCGCCCATATTGGCCGGCTCTTCCTGACACCACACCACCTCGGCCTTGTAGTATCGGCTGAGCTGCTTGCGCACGGTGTTCTTCGGCCACGGATAGAGCTGTTCGACGCGGATGATCGCCACATCGTCGAGACCGCGCTTGGTGCGTTCCTCCAGCAGGTCGTAGTAGACCTTGCCGGTGCACAGCACGACGCGGCGGATCTCATCGTCCGGCCGCAGCGTCGCGGTCTCCGGGAACACCCGGTGGAAGCGCGAGCCCGGCCCCATCTCGTCCAGCTTGCTGACCGCCAGCTTGTGACGCAGCAACGACTTGGGCGTCATCACCACCAGCGGCTTCCTATAATTGCGGCGCAACTGGCGGCGCAGGGCATGGAAATAATTGGCCGGGGTGGTGAGGTTGCAGACCTGCAGATTGTCCTCGGCGCAGAGCTGCAGATAGCGCTCCAGGCGGGCCGAGCTGTGCTCCGGTCCCTGCCCCTCGAAGCCGTGCGGCAGCAGCATGACCAGGCCGGACATCCGCAGCCATTTCGATTCGCCCGACGAGATGAACTGGTCGATCACCACTTGGGCGCCGTTGGCGAAATCGCCGAACTGCGCCTCCCAGACGGTCAAGCCGTTGGGTTCCGACTGCGTATAGCCGTATTCGAAGCCGAGCGCCCCCTCCTCCGACAACAGTGAGTCGATCACCTCGAATTGGGCCTGACCTTGCCGGATATGGTTGAGCGGAACGTAGCGCTGCTCGTTCTCCTGATCGACCAGGACCGAATGCCGCTGCGAGAAGGTGCCGCGCCCGCTGTCCTGCCCGGCCAGGCGGACCGCGGCGCCCTCGACCACCAGGGTGCCGAAGGCCAAGGCTTCGGCGGTCGCCCAGTCGATGCCGGCGCCGTTCTTGATCATCTGCTGCTTGGCTTCGAGCTGGCGGATGATCTTCTTGTTGACGGTGATGGTGGGCGGCACCGCGGCGATCGCCGTACCGACTTCGCGCAGCAGGTCCATCGAGACGTCGGTGTTCTCGTCGCGCATCTCCTCTTCTTCGGTGAGCGCGCCGAGACCGGCCCATCTGCCTTCCAGCCAATCCGCCTTGTTGACCCGGTAGGACTTGGCCGCCTCGAAATCCCCTTCCAGACGCTGCTGGAATAGGGCGACCAGGCGATCGACCTCGTCGGCATCCACCACGCCCTCGGTGATCAACCGCTCGGCGTAGACCTGCCGGGTGGTCGGATGCGAGGCGATCTTGCGGTACATCAGCGGCTGGGTGAAGGCCGGCTCGTCGCCCTCGTTATGGCCATGGCGGCGATAGCACACCATGTCGAGCACCACATCGGTGCGGAACTCCTGGCGGAACTCGGTGGCGATGCGGGCCACGTGGACCACCGATTCGGCATCGTCGCCGTTGACGTGGAAGATCGGCGCCTGGACCATCTTGGCGATATCGGTGCAATACGGGCCGGACCGCGAATAGCGCGGCGCCGTGGTGAAGCCGATTTGATTGTTGATCACCACATGCACCGTGCCGCCGGTGGTGTAGCCCTTGATCTGGCTCATGGCGAAGCATTCCTGGACGACGCCCTGGCCGGCAAAGGCGGCATCGCCGTGGATCAGGATGGCCATGGCGGCCCGGCGTTCGACATCGCCCCGTTGGGTCTGCTTGGCGCGGATCTTGCCCAGCACCACCGGATTGACGATTTCCAGATGCGACGGGTTGGGTGACAGCGACAGATGCACCACATTGCCGTCGAAGTCGCGGTCGGCCGAGGTGCCGAGGTGATATTTGACGTCGCCCGAGCCCTGGACGTCCTCGGGTTTGGCCGGATTGCCCTGAAATTCCGAGAACAGCGCGGTGAAGGGCTTCTTCATGAAATTGGTCAGCACATTGAGGCGGCCGCGATGGGCCATCCCCAGGCTCACCGTCTTCAGCCCCAATTGGCTGCCCCGCTTGAGGATCTGCTCGAGCGCCGGGATCAGCGCCTCGCCCCCTTCCAGGCCGAAACGCTTGGTTCCGGTGTATTTCATCTGCAGGAAACGTTCGACGCCTTCGGCCTCGGTCAGCCGCTCGAGGATCGCCTTCTTGCCACGCTCGGTGAACTCGGTGTGGTTGCGGATCGACTCGATGCGTTTTTGGATCCACGCCTTCTGGTCGGGATCCTGGATATGCATGAATTCGACACCGATGGTGCCGCAATAGGTCTCCTTGAGGACGCGAACGATGGTCCGCAAGGTCGCCGTTTCGAGACCGAGCACGTTGTCGATGAAGATCTCGCGGTCGAGATCGGCGTCGGTGAAGCCGTAGCTCCGGTAATCCAGTTCGGGATGCGGCTCGCGCTTTTGCAGGTTGAGCGGGTCGAGATTGGCCTGGAGATGGCCGCGCACCCGATAGGCGCGGATCAGCATCAGGGCGCGGATGGAATCGAGGGTGACGCGGCGGATCTCCTCGACCGACGGCGCCGCCGCCTTGCCCTTGGCGCCCGGCTTCGGCGGTTCCTCGATGACCACGCCGATCACCTGGTTGCCGTTCTTGCCCCATTTGGGTCCGCGCAGCTCGGCCAGAATCGCCCGCCCGTCGTCGTCGAGCTCGCGGAAGAACTGTGCCCAGCTCGGGTCGACCGTGGCCGGATCCTCTGCGAAGCGCAGATAGAGTTCCGACACATAGGTCGCATTCGCCCCAGTCAGAAAGGAGGTTTGAGTCTCATGCATCTGACGCGGTGGGCGCGGCTCATCGCCGCGCCCTCTCCCAACTTGCCGTCACTTCGACGGGCGTTCTGACCACCCCCCACCCCGAGGGGGGTGGGATTGCAGGTTCGGTTAGCCGCGCAGCACCTTCAACATCGTGCTGCCCAGCGACGCAGGCGAATCGGCCACGGTGACGCCGGCGCTCTTCAGCGCTTCCATCTTGCTCCCCGCGTCACCCTTGCCGCCCGAAATGATGGCGCCGGCATGACCCATGCGGCGTCCGGGCGGAGCGGTGACTCCGGCGATGAAACCAACCACCGGCTTCTTCACCTTCGACTTCTTCAGCAGTTCGGCCCCTTCCTCCTCGGCGCTGCCGCCGATTTCGCCGATCATGATGATGGCGTTGGTCTCGGGGTCGTTGAGGAACATCTCCAATGCGTCGACGAAGTTGGTGCCGTTGATCGGATCACCGCCAATGCCGATGCAGGTCGACTGGCCCAGCCCCGCTGCCGTTGTCTGCGCTACCGCTTCATAGGTAAGCGTACCCGAGCGGGAAACAATGCCGATCCGACCACGTGCGTGGATATGGCCGGGCATGATGCCGATCTTGCATTCGCCGGGGGTAATCACGCCGGGGCAGTTGGGCCCGATCAGGCGGGTCTTCGAGCCTTGCAGGGCGCGCTTCACCGCCAGCATGTCGATCACCGGGATCCCCTCGGTGATGCACACCGCCAGCTCGATGCCGGCGTCGATCGCCTCGAGGATGGCGTCCGCCGCGAA
>CAIOJO010000101.1 GCA_903858635.1 uncultured Telmatospirillum sp.
CGGTCGATCTGGAGGCCGGACGCTATGCCGGCCTCAGCCAGGGCTGGCTGGTCGAGACCGGCCACGGCCGGGGCCAACTTGAGGCGGCGCGGCTGCTGGCCGACGCACGATTCTCGGTGGTCACCGGCAAGCCCCTCGCCGAGTTAGCGCGGCGGCTGCCATCTCCCAAGTAGATAAACCTAACGACATACGACACGCGCAAGTATAATAGTGATAATCAGCGATGGGTTGGCATCTTGCCTGACCGAGCGCCAGCGTTCCGTGATTCCGGATAAAAGAATGTGAGGTTCCCCGTTGGCCCTGAGTCTTCAGGGAGTTAGGTTTGGTTTGCGAAGACAAAACCTACACCAACGGGGTGATGAAGGATGGCACAGGGCGTTCTTCCGATCCAGTACGAAGCGGACGGTTCGAGCAGCGGGGTGACGGCTCTGGGTGGACTGCTGGTCTACCTGGACCTGATTAAGGTCAGCGGCCTGTTCGATGCGATCAAGAAGTATGTCGCGGTTTCCGGCAAGCAGGGTTGGCTCGACCTGCAAATGATGCTGGCGCTGATTTTCCTGAATCTTGCTGGTGGAGACTGCGTCGATGACCTTGAGCGGTTGGAGCATGACGGCGGCCTCGCGCTGATCCTGCGTGACATCGAGCGTTTTGTCCTGACGCGCAAGGAGCGCCAGGCGATGACGGCGCGCTGGCGGCGGGAGCGGACCCGCACGCTGCCGTCGCCGTCGTCGATGTCGGAATGGCTGGAGCGGTTCCACAACCCGGACGAAGAGGCCCTGCGCGAGAAGGGCAAAGCGTTCATCCCGGCGATGACGGAGCATTTGCGCTCGCTGTGGCGGGTCAATCGCGACCTGCTCGGCTTCGTTCAGCGGCACCGACCCGAAACGGTGGCGACGCTGGACATGGATGCGACGCTGGTGGAAAGCCACAAGCGGCAGGCTTTGTGGTGCTACAAGAAATTCAAGGCCTACCAGCCGCTGAACTGCTGGTGGGCCGAGCAGGGCGTGATGGTGCATTCGGAGTTTCGCGACGGCAACGTTCCGGCCGGGCACGAGCAGCTTCGGGTGCTGAGGACCTGCCTGGACGAGGTGGCGGCGCTGGGTGTCGGCAAGGTGTGCCTGCGCTCCGACAGCGCGGGCTACCAGCAGGACCTGCTGCTGTACTGCGGCGAAGGCAAGGACGAGCGGTTCGGCGTGATCGACTTCGCGGTGTCGGCCGACGTCACCGCCGAATTCAGGAAGGCGGCCCAGGACGTGAAGGACGCCGACTGGCAGCGGCTGGTGCGCCGCTTCGCCGATGGCACCGGCATCGAGACCGACCAGGAATGGGCCGAGGTGTGCTTCGTGCCGGGCTGGGCCGGGCACGGCAAGAAGCGGGCGGACTACCGCTTCCTCGCCATCCGCGAGCCGCTGCGGCAACTGGACCTCGGCGACGCCCAGCAGTTGCCGTTCCCCACCGAGGAATTCGGCGCCAAGGGCCGCTTCAAGCTGTTCGGCGTGGTGACCAACCGCAAGGTCTCGGGCGATCAGGTGATCTGGTGGCACCGCGAGCGCTGCGGCAAGAGCGAGGAAGTCCATTCGGTCATGAAGAGCGACCTAGCCGGGGGCCAGATGCCGTCCGGTCTGTTCGGCGCCAACGCCGCGTGGTGGACCATCATGATTCTCGCCCACAACCTCAACGCGGCGATGAAACGCCTGGTACTGGGGCCGGCCTGGGTGGCCAAGCGGATGAAGGCATTGCGCTTCGCCTTGATCAACCTGCCCGGCCGCGTGGTCCATCATGCGCGGAAGTTGATCATTCGCCTCTCGGCCGTCGGCGATACGCTGGCGCTGCTGCTGTCGGCCCGCCGCACGATCTTGGCCTTGGCGCAAGGACCGGACGGATGACACCCACAGCGCTCGCCAATCCACAGGCCGCCACTGTGATACAGCGCCGAAAAACACCGGTGGCCGCCGGAGCACGCGCAGCCAGACTCTCATGCCGGGCGGAGGCGACAATGTAGACTCGCGCTACGCGAAAACATTGTCGTCACGTCGGGCTCGACGCCCCAGCGCTGGCGAAATTTCCACCGGACGCCAGCCTCGGCGCGGGAACGGGCCGCGAATCGCGGCGTGCGGCAACTTTGATCGGGGATCGTGGCCTGAGCATCGGCTTGACAGGGGCGGCGTCAGCGCGTAAAAGCTCGGTCCTCACGTCGGCCGGGCCGGGTGGCAGAGTGGCTATGCAGCGGACTGCAAATCCGCGTACGTCGGTTCAATTCCGGCCTCGGCCTCCACCGTCCCAGGGCCAGGGAGACGTGA
>CAIOJO010000102.1 GCA_903858635.1 uncultured Telmatospirillum sp.
AGCGCCGGCGGCCCGCGCTTCAGTTCAATCCGGCTTCAATGAGGTCGCGCATCGCGCGCAACCCGGCATCGGTGTCGCGCGACCTCACAGAAGCCTCCAGATTCGGGTTGTATTTTTCTCGGGTAGAGGATTCCGGCTCGGCTGTGCAGTGGCTACGGTTCGCGGATGATCGACGAGAACGCGATCCGCACGCGATATGCGGCCATCAGAGACCAACTGGATGAGCGGGGTCGCCGATTGTTTGTGGCGGCGGAGAAGGCTGCTGCGGGCTACGGCGGAACGGCTGCGGTCTCTCGGGCGACCGGGGTTGCGCGTAGCACGATCATTCGCGGCGCGAAGGATCTCGTTGCTGTGTCGCCTGGCACGGCGCGGATCCGGCGCAGCGGTGCCGGTCGGTGGCTTTCGAGCAAGGCGGACCCGACGGTGCTTGACGATCTCCACCGGTTGGTGGAGCCGGCGACCATGGGCGACCCGATGCGCCCGCTGCTTTGGGTGTCCAAGAGCCGCGAGAAGTTGGCGGTGGCACTGCGCGCAATGAACCATGCCATCAGCGCCAACACGGTTGCAAAGATGCTGGTCACTCTGGGCTATTCCCGGCAGGTCAACCGCAAGACGAAGGAAGGTAGCCACCACGTTGATCGTGACGGGCAATTCCAGCATATCAACGGTCAGGCCATTGCGTTTCAGGCCGCCGGCCAGCCGGTGATTTCGGTCGATACCAAAAAGAAGGAGTTGATCGGCGACTTCAAGAACGGTGGCAGCGACTACCGCCCCAGCGGCTGCCCCGACGCGGTCCGCGTGCATGACTTCGTCGACAAGGACCTCGGCAAGGTGGCGCCATACGGCATCTACGACATCGCCGCCAATGCCGGCTGGGTCAGCGTCGGAATCGATCATGACACGGCGGCGTTCGCCGTCAATGCGATCCGTCGCTGGTATGAGGCCGTCGGACGCGGACGCTACAACGAGGCGGATCGGCTGCTGATCACCGCCGATGGCGGCGGCTCGAACGGATCGCGCGTGCGGCTTTGGAAGCTCGAACTGCAAAAGCTGGCCGACGAGACCGGATTGGTCTTGCAGGTGTGCCACTATCCGCCGGGGACATCGAAGTGGAACAAGATCGGTGTGTCACGAACACATCGTCAGACAAAGGCGGTGTGGAGCTATACGAGAGATGGGGGTAGGCCCCCCGAGGTCGGCAGTCAGGTGCAGGTCTCAAACCACTGCAAGCTGCTGTCGTCAAAAGCGATGGTGGTGAGCGTTGCAGCAAAAGGCGGGACAGGATCCCGTCGGGTATGGTCTGGAGAGGCGAGCGAGAGCAAACCGTCGATGAAGTGTCGAAATTCCAAAGGCGATGTCAAAACCGGGGGTGCGATCTTCTCCCGGGATCAGCGCGGGGGTGGTCCTGAAGTCTGCCCGAGCGGCATCCGGCATGTAGGCGGCGCGAAGCCAGACCAGGCTCTTGTATGGAACGTGAGAACCTGTCGTCCCGATGCCAAGGGAGAAACCCAAGTGGCAAAAACCACAAGGGCCAGAGTACCGAAGCGGGGCACAGGGGCGGAGCGGTCCGTAGTAGGGACGAAGGTTCTGTAATGGAACTGGACCGAAGGGACTGCGTTGTTCAGCCGCGGCCCAGAGCCAACCGATAACGGGAGGAGTTCTGTGGACAAGGCAAAGCCGTTCGACATTCCGAAGCGGGAAGTCTGGGAGGCCTTCAAGAAAGTGAAGGCCAACCAGGGAGCAGCTGGAGTAGACGGGCAGTCGGTTGCGGCGTTTGAGGCCGAGCTATCGGATAACCTCTACAAGCTGTGGAACCGAATGTCCTCGGGGAGCTACTTTCCTCCGCCGGTGCGACGGGTGATGATCCCGAAGCCTGGGGGGAGCGGGGAGCGGCCGCTTGGTATTCCAACGGTCGCCGATCGTGTCGCCCAAGAAGTCGTCAAGCGATATCTGGAGCCTATCGTGGAACGTATTTTCCACAAGGATTCCTATGGGTATCGACCAGGCCGTCCGGCCATCGACGCAGTCCGGACAGCACGTCAGCGATGCTGGCGTTACGACTGGGTGCTCGATATCGACGTCAAGGGCTACTTCGACAGCATCGATTGGGGCTTGCTCCTCAAGGCGGTTCGTACCCATACGGATTGCCCATGGGTGTTGCTCTACATCGAACGCTGGCTGAAGGCCCCGGTGCGGATGGAGGATGGTAGCGTCGTACCGCGTTTAGCAGGAACCCCTCAGGGTGGCGTCATAAGTCCCACGCTGGCGAATCTGTTTCTGCATTATGCTTTCGACATGTGGATGACGCGGGCCTTCCCCGCCATCCCCTTCGAAAGATACGCGGACGACTGTATCTGCCATTGCCGAAGCGAAGAAGAGGCGCGGGCACTGTGGGAGGCCCTGGAGGCCCGCTTTGTGGCCTGCGGGCTGGTTCTGCACCCGCAGAAGACGAAGCTTGTCTACTGCAAGGACACGAACCGGCGGGGTGACTATCCCGCCCAGTCGTTCAATTTTCTCGGCTACACGTTCCGGCCGAGGAAAGCGATTTGGCGCGGGGGTCAGTTCGGCGTCTCGTTTCTGCCTGCCGCCAGTCAGGACGCGCTGAAAGCAATCAGGCAGACGGTCCGACGATGGGAACTCCATCATCGGAGCGACATGGCCCTGGATGATCTGGCACGGAAATACAACCCGTATATCCGCGGCTGGATCAACTACTACAGCCACTTCTACAAGTCGGCGTTGACCTGGACGTTGCTCCGGGTGGATGCCTTCTTGATTCGTTGGGCGCGCAACAAGTTCAAGCGTCTACGCCTGCGACCGAAGGGCGCGCGAGAGTGGTTGGCGGGGGTAATTCGCGCCAACCCGAATCTCTTCGCTCATTGGGGATTTCTGCGTGTCAGCGGACGGACATCGGGAGCCGTATGAAGCGAGAGTTTCACGTACGGTTCTAGGAGCGCCTGGGGGTGAGATTCCCCCGGGCGACTCGACAGCACCGCATGTTCTGCCACATCACCCAGACCTGGCGCGGCAAGCCACTGGTCAGTCGGCTCGCGGTGGTCGATCTTATCGCCGCTACAACCACCAAGACCGGGCTGACGGTGCGCTGCGAACTGGATGAGAACATCTATCCCAAGGCGATCCGCGTGGCCGACGAGGAGATGGCGGCCCTCAACATCACCACCGATCCGTGGCATCCCGACTGGAATTACACGATCAGCCCAAGACCATCAGATCGAAGCGTTAATTGTTGAGCGCCGCCTAAGCGCCAACTTTGAGCTTCTTTTGTTCTGCAACGGATCAGGTGGAAAATGAGGGGAGGCTTAAGGTCGTGACCCCTTAAGCGCCTGAAGGATGTGCACGATGGCGTCTGGTGAGGTGCGGGTGCTCCCGGAAAATGGAGCATTCAGGATCATCAATGCCGAAAACAAGGCACCGACCATCATCAACTGAACCACGTGGACCACCACGCTCGGCCATGTTGCCTCCATCAGACGCAATGCTGAGACAATGATCAATCCCAATATGCTGATGCCGCTAACGAACCAGAACAGAGATGGGAGAACTGACTGAGAATTAAGAAGTCTCTTGTCCCGTGACCGGTCCAGCGCCTGTGTCGTCCGCACGATTTCAGGAAGTAACGCAACCTGCTGGATTGATTCCGGCCGCAAATTTTGAATGCTGCCCAGCAACGCATCCAGTTTAACTTTTGTAGCCGTGCTGCCGTGCTTGTCGGGCAGCTGTGGCCATTCGTCCTCAACGATCGATTGCGTGTAGGAGCGCAGGACAATGCGCGCTTGCTCGGATTGAGGTGTTGCTTCGAAGGCCAGCAATTGATCCAGGCTCTGGATCTGCCCCGCCTCTGTAATAACGTTGTCATCCACACCGTTCGCCGTGGCAAGCACCAAGGCGAAGAGAATGCTCAGTACGACATAGACGCCCTGGGCAACGTTTTGTGTGATGGAATCAACAAGAACGACGTCATCCTGAGTCAGGCTGCGTCCGCGCGCAACACGCCGCAGCGCACGCGACAATCCTAGCATGACACTGATCCCGAGCCCGAGGATAACCAGATGGATTGTCCAATCCGACATATCAGGAACTTTCACGAACACCTCCACTCAAAGATCTGGCAAAGTCCCGCACAGAAATGGCCATGGGCCACGTGTGCGGTCCATCCGGCAAAGACTCAGTCGTTGGAGTTCAGGATGATGGCGCCAATGTCGATCGTGACAGGGCCAGACAGCTTGATCACCAGCGGGGCATTGGCATTGTGCTGGGTCGCGATCTCGGTCTCGCGTCCCCCTGCGCCGGCCACGCCCTCTGCCTCGCCTTGCTGGGATGCTTGCCCGAGCGTGACGGAAAAGCCGTTGCCCACGCCTTGCATCGAAAGCTGGATGCCATGCTTGGCAAGCTGTTCTTTGATCCGCTCGACAACCGCGTTGATCGCAGTCGTCGTATCTGTGGCAGGAGCGGGTTTCACGACCGGGGACTCGATGTCGGAGGGTTCAAAAACCGTCTTTGCTGGCGTGGCAGACCGACGGACGGATGGCTTGCGTGTCATGTTAGCTCCGGACGTGATGAGAAAAGTGGGATCGTTCCATTCTAGGTGGCCGTATAGCGTGATAGCCACCGATAGGTGCGGCCACCACGCTTTCGCGGTTCTCGCGCAATCGCGATCGTCAAACGGTTGCTTCGGCGTCGGATGATATTGATTTCAGGCTCGAGAGGCGGGCGACAGCGAGGGTGCGTACGGACTCGATCGTCTTGCGCACACTGTAGATGTGCCGAATGCTGTCCTTGTTGACCCAGGTTTCCACCACGGCACTGTCCAGCAGATCTAGCTTTGTCACAAGCGCCTCAGCGTCGGCGACGGAGTGCGTCAGCGGGATCGATCGTTCCAGATGGCGGAGCGATCGGAAGAACCCATACAGCAGGTGCTGTGAACTATATTTCCGAAAAAGCGCAAGGCGCGACAGGATGGGCAGGGCAATCAGCCACACGACAAGGGTCAGGCCCCAAAAATGTGCGACCAAGGTGCCTGCCCACAATGGCAGCACCCGAAGCGCTGCCGGAGCGCCGCTGGTGTAGAATTCCTGGGCGACATCGCTTAACGGCACCGAGAGATCAGTGTAGCGGGGGAATACCTCCGTACGGAAAAACGAAGATGGGCCCTGTCGTAGCAGGGTATCCTGCACGGCAAGAAGAAAGGCCCATTGCAAAGCCGGGTGCATACGCTTTTCGACGAGAAGCGTGACTGTTGTTGCCAGAAGTGTGATGTTTCTTGCCGGGCTCACTGGCGCGATATCGAATGCCCCACGCGGCAAAACGACTTTTTCCAGAAATGGCAACCTTGCAATGTAAGCGTCAGCAAGAGTGAAGTCATGCAGGCTGAGGCTTCGGTCTGTCACAAGTTTGCGAATGATCGAAGATGCTGGCCCGTCGATCAAGAACACAGCGTCGAGCTGGCGCGCACTCAAATGGTCGGCCGCGGTCACATTGTCTTCCTCGACCAGCACCAGCGGTTCGGCTCCGGCTGACTTGCCGAGTTCAAGGATGCGGCGGAACA
Source organism: uncultured Telmatospirillum sp. (assembly GCA_903858635.1). Classification (GTDB taxonomy): domain Bacteria; phylum Pseudomonadota; class Alphaproteobacteria; order Rhodospirillales; family Magnetospirillaceae; genus DUZF01. The sequence goes on from CAIOJO010000102.1 coordinate 5,567, forward strand.
ATTGATTGGCAGCGCTGCCAGCCAACCCGATGCCGACCCTTTTCCCGGCAAGGGCGGCAAACAGATCGTCGCCCGACCCAATCCGCTCTCCGCGAATAAAAAGCCATATCGGAGCAATCTGAACGCTGCCCAATGAGACGAGGTCAGGGTGGTCGCTGCCCTTGATCATCCCGGCCGAGACAAAGCTGGCATCAGTCGGTGATGCATCCGACCGAAGCTGATTGAAGCCCGACGTCAAACCGTCAGTCTGCACCAAATTCAGATCAAAACCCGCCGAGGAAAAGTAGGTTCTCAGCCCCTCTCCCAGAACACGGTAGGATGAGCCGGCCTGCCCGGTCGCAAGATAGACGGTGTTTGGCGGGAATGGTTTGACGTAGACGAGAACACCAACGATCGCTGCGATGGCAAGAGCAGTAACGATCGCATGATAGCGAGCAGTCCGAAGCCACCCCTTGAACTCGGAAACGAACTCGTAAGCAACATAGAGGCGTATCGTGGTCGCAAGGCCCCTGATGTCCCAATAACTCTTGGCAGAGAACAGGGCCTTGGTTGTATGGGCACGAAACTGCTCCCAGGCGTTATGCACACACGCGAACACGGATGGTCGTGGCACTTTGGGTCGCTCCTGGAGCTGTGGGATTGGTTTGTTCATCTCCAAATGTCGCTGAAGAGACCGTGTGCAGCACAGGCTTGGGTCGCATATGGCAAGAGGTCATTGACGCCGCGCCAGGTCATCTCCGCAGCAACCAGCAGGATCGCTGCGAGACCGACATACGCCAGCCACATATTGCGCTTCAAAAGATAGGCGATTAACGAAGCAGCAATACCCATCGCGCCGATGGAGACGATGAGTCCGATCACAAGGACCGGGATGCTGTTGTGTGAGGCGCCGGCAACGGCCACAACGTTGTCCAGAGATAGCGCAATATCTGCCAAAACAATCTGAACAGCCGCACGCACGATGCTTGCAGTGCTTTCTAACACTGCTGGTTTCGACGCATTATTTTCAATCGATTCGTCTTTCGTCTGGCGTAGATCGTGCCATAGTTTCCATGCCACCAGGAACAGCAGGATGCCGCCGAGCAGCGTAAGGCCGATAATTTGCAGGAGATGCGTCGCTGCGGCTGCCATCATGACACGCAGCACGGTGGCGGCCACGATGCCGCCGAAAATGACCTTGGTTCGCGAGGCAACCGGCAGACCTGCGGCTGCAAGACCGATGATGACGGTATTGTCGCCCGCCAGCACGAGGTCGATCATGATGACCTGGAACAGTGAGGCAAGTGACGCCCCAGAGAAAAAAGCAGTCTCCAAATCTATTTTCCTCAATGTCACGCTTGTGGCGCTGGCACGCGATGGTTAATAATTGTCCTTGAATTACGCCAAGTGTTTAGTCAGCGCAATGGTGTCGCATGATAAGTTGTGGCCCATCGGAAGCCTGTCCGAGAACGCACCAAGGCGGCAGCATGTTCGGCTGTTTTGTTGGGCGCGTGTGTTCGGCCTCCTTGGAAGGCTGTTTGGTGCAGCTTAATAATGTTATCGGTAGAAAGACGATACTAAATTAGACTTTTACTTACTTGATATGCTCGTGATATTTCTGTGGCTCCGTGCCACATAATATCACTATACCATAAATTTTGTTGCTTTTTCATGCGCTGACAACACGGCATCGCGGCAGTATTCGAGCGATGGCCTGGGCGATGGCGACAGGGATAGATGCCAGGGCTGTTCAACGCTGAGGACTTGGTCGGTTTAGCAGCGAGAGGTCGGAGGAAAAGTCGGTTCCCTCGGCGCGTTTTGTCTGAATCGTAACTGCCCAGCTTCCGCCGCTCGGATCAACCCACCCGCATCCCGGCGACCAAATCGTTGGGATTTGCGGCGAGCGTGCGCAACATGTTCCAGCCCTGCTTTCTCGCCGTTGAGAGAACAGATCGGATGATTGCGAAGTCTGCCGCTCCGGCCACGGAGCGAAAACCGCCGGAGATTTTTTGCCGCAGTTTCATCATCCGGGCGTCGCGTTCAGCCTCGGTGTTCGTGAACGGCACTGTGGGATCGGACAGGAATCGAAGCACGTCCGCCTTGCGCCCATCCAGGCGCAGCAGAAGGTTATGTCCGACACGACGCGGCTTGCGGCCGCGGCGCTTTCGATTGTCGGCCGCGACGCCCAACGTGGGCATCGCTTCGTGGAACGCCAATCCTTCCTCCACGATCGTGTCGTAGCATCGTTCGATTAACGCGATGAATTGCGGCGACAGCGGCATATCCCGGTCGCGCGCGAGGTTCGCGGCATGGCAGGTGCGGCGCAGCAGACGCTGCATCTTGCGGGCCCACACTTCCTTCTCGATCTCGATCAGCGCTTGCAGTTCGCGCAAATGATGCGCGTTGCATAAGGCGTGCAAAACGTTCTGGAGCGTATAGTACGGCTTCCAGTGATCGTGGACGACGATGCCTGCCATATATTCCGGCAAGCTGCCCCGCTTCGGCGAAATTCGGTAGAACGTCAGCAGGAGCGTCGATGCGATATGCAACCATTGCGTCTTGCCGCTGATCCGAAAGCCGGTCTCGTCCAGATGCTTCACCGGCGCCGCCGCCACGTGCTCGCGCAAGGAGGCAGTGACCCCCGCGAACCTCTCGGCGCAGGTCCGGCTCATGCTGGCGATGGTTGCCGTCGTCAGGCTGACACCGAGAAGCTCCGCCATCAGTTGGGCCAGGCGCTTCTCAGGTAAGAATTGGA
>CAIOJO010000103.1 GCA_903858635.1 uncultured Telmatospirillum sp.
GATTCGACACCCCGAGCCTACAGGCTCAAGGTGAGCAACGCCTGCCCTCCAATTTCAACATCGACCGGGACATCCCCCACAAGCCGGCGACCGCCTTTGAACACGATAGCACGCTGGTGCTGGCCCTCGAAACAAGCCTTGCCCTTGACAACAAAACCCTCATACGAGTGGCACCGGCGTCCCTGCCGGTGCCACTAACTTTCTTCACAGGCTCGGACGCCCGCCCCACTTTGCCGCGGCTCAGCGTGCCGTCAGGAGCCGTAGCCCCAGCAGCACGAAGACGCAGCCGGCACCGCGGTCGAGCCAGGCACTGCGGCCGGGGGCACGGGCCAGCCAGGCCCCGACGACGCCGGAGAAATAACCGATGGCGCCGAAGATGAGCACCGACAGGAAGGTGAACAGGACGCCGAGCTGCGCCGTCTGCCAGGCAACGCCACCTCGCCCGACATCGACGAATTGCGGCAGGAAGGCCAGAAAGAACAGGATCACCTTGGGATTGATCGCATTGGCCACCAGGCCCTTGGCGAACAGGCGCCGCAGACTGCCGTTTCCCGCCTGACGCGGCAAGGGGCCGCTGCCATGGCTGCGCAAGGCTTGCCAGCCGAGCCACAGCAGATAGGCGCCGCCGGCCAGCTTCAGTCCGGTGAAGGCGACCGGCGAGGCGGCGATGAGGGCACTCACACCCAGCGCCGCGAGGGTGGTGTGACTGAGGCAACCCAGGGCACAGCCAAGGCCGAACACCATCCCGGCCCGTCGGCCGCGGGCCAGGCCGAGACTTAAGACCATCAGGTTGTCGGGCCCCGGCGACAGGATCACCAGGATCGCCGCCAGCAGGAAGCCGGCCGTTTGGGCAAGACTGATCAGCATGGGCGCCAGAATAATGCACGGGCCGGCCTTTGCAACGGCAGCCATTTATTTGTACCTTCGGCGCACTGTTAACGGAGGTTTGAATGAGCGCACTGACACTCGATGTGGCATCCCGTATCGTCGACACCGCCCTGGCCAAGGGACAAGAAAAAGGCTTCGCCCCCCTGACCGTGGTGGTCCTCGATGCCGGGGGCCAGATCCGGGTTCTGAAGCGCAGTGACGGCGCCAGCCTAATGCGCCCGGAGATCGCCGTCGGCAAGGCCTATGGCTGCCTGGCCTTGGGCTTCGGCGGCCGCGAATTGGCGCGGCGCGCCGCCAAGATGCCGGCCTTCATGGGCGCCGCCTCCGACCTGGCGGGCGGCAAGATGGTGCCGGTCCCGGGCGGGGTGCTGATCCGCTCGGCGGCCGGCGAGCTGATCGGCGCCGTCGGCATCACCGGGGACACCTCGGAGAACGACGAGCTGTGCGCCGTGGCCGGCATCCAGGCGGCCGGCCTCACCCCGGACACCGGCGACCCAGCCTGAAATAGTCCAGTCCCAGTGGCGCCGGCGTCCCGCCGGCGACGCCGGCAGGATGCCGGCGCTACTTTCCCTCAGTCCTCCATCGCCCCTGCAAGTTTGCCGTAAGGTTGCAGGCCTATCATCGGATTGAAGAGCCGCGACAAAGCGGACATGGCGACGCTCCGCTCGGGCAAAGGCTTGGCGGAAATCAGGGGGACACCATGAAAACCACCTTCGAAGTCGCCTTGGCTCTTGTGCCTTTCGTCGCCTTGTTCGCCGGCTTTCTATTGTTCCGGTTGAACGGATTGGTCGCCAGCTTCTACGCCTGGCTTTGCGAAATGGCGGTTTTCCTTTTCTATTACGACATGCCGGTGATCCGCAGCGTCGAGGCGTCGCTGTGGAGCAATATCGCCATGTGGTCCGCCTTCCTGGTCATCTATGCCGGGCAGATCTTCGGCCAAGCCTATCGCGCCACCGGCCTGTTGTCGGTGCTGTGCGAGGCGGTCGAATCGATCATGCCGGCCGGCGACCGCAAGGGACGGGCCATCGCCATGGTTGCCGTGGTCGGCGGCTTCATCGGCGCCTTCAACGGCTTCGCCACCTATCCGGTGACCATCCCCGGCCTGGTCGAGCTGGGCTTCGACGGCGTACAGGCGATCACCGCCTATCTGTGCTTCTTCTCGTGGCAGGAATCCTTCGTCAGCCTGTTCATCAGCGCCAATATCGCCAATGCGGCGACGCAGATCCCGATCGCCAGCCTCGCCCCCTATATCGGGATCCTCAACATCCCGTTGTGCTTCCTGACCTGTCTCGGCTTTTTCAAGCTGCTGGGGTTTCGGCTCGGTGACCGCGACTCGCAGGTCCTGATGCTGCTCAGCGGCACCGCCAATGTCATCGCCATCACCGTCTTTTGCATCCTGTGGCCCGAGCTCTACATCCTCACCCTGATCGGCGGCGCCGGACTGTCGCTGCTGTTCCTCACCCTGTACGGCCGCTATGCCGGCCGGCTCGGCATCAATGGCCTGGCCAAGGCGAGCGACAGAGCCACGGCACCGGCAAAACGGAATATGGGGCCGGCGATGCAGGCCTTCGCGCCCTTGCTGATCGGCATCGCCTGCGTGCTGGTGGCCCATCTTCCGGTGGTCGAACACTGGCTTGAAGGCGCTGCCTTCAAGGTCGCCCTGTGGGGCTACAGCCCGACCAAAGTCAGCTTCTTCACCTCGGCCGGCTTCTTCGTGCTGATCACCGCCGCCAGTTGCTATGTGTTTTCCGTGCAATCGGCGAACCCATTGCGCGATTTCGTCCTCGCCAGCCGGCGGGCCAGTTCCAGCCTGGCCACCTTCTTCGTCGGCAGCGCCATGGTCTATCTGATGGTCGACTCCGGCCAGGTAAAGCTGCTGGGCGACGTCCTTTCGGGCGGCGGCCGTGTCGTCTACGCGGCCTTCAACCCGGTTCTGGCCTATTTCGCCGGGATGGCCTTCGGCCAGGGCCTGCCGGCCACCTTCATGCTGTCGAAACTGCAGATGACGGTCGGCCCCAGCCTGGCCATCGGCCTGCCGTTGCTGGTGGCCATCGTCACCGTCGAGACGGTCGGCCCCAACAACCCGCTGAAGCCGACCATCATCCGGCTGGGTGCCTCGCTGGTCGGCGTCGAGGGCAAGGACCCGCTGATCTTCCGGCTGCTGCTGCCCTGGCAGTTGCTCGGCCTGGCGGTCACCGCGGTCATCGCCTTCGTCCTTGCGCTGATGTGAGGCGGCTCTAGACTCCCTCGACTGGTCGGTCGGGGGGAGCGGCAGGCGTGACATCGGTGGTCGAAATGTTCGAGCAGACGCTGCGGCGCATCCCGGATGCGCCGGCCGTGTCGATCGGCGGTGCCGACACCAGCTATCGGCAACTGCATCAGCTCAGCCACCGGGTCGCCGCCGGCCTGGCGGCACAGGGCGTGAGTCCGGGGGACCGGGTCGCGCTATGGCTGCCCAACGGGGCGGAATGGCTGGCGTCGTTCCTGGCGCTGTGCCGGCTGGGGGCCATCCTGGTCGCCGTCAATACGCGCTACCGCGCCGCCGAGATCGAGGATCTGCTCGGCCGCTCGGGGGCCAAGCTGCTGGTCATGCAGCCCGCTTTCCGGCATATCGACTTTCCAGGGATCCTGGCCGGAGTCGACCCTAAGGCGCTGCCGGAGCTGCGAACCATCGTCACCCTCGGCACCGGCGACCGCATACTCGACCACCCGACCCTGCCGTGGCAGGACCTGCTGTCGGTGTCGGAGACGGTCGCCGGCGCCGCCGCTGCGGACCTGCCCTGCATCATCTTCACCACCTCGGGCACCACCCGCGGCGCCAAGCTGGTACTGCACGCCCAACGCTCCATCGCCGCCCATGCCCGTGACATCGCCGCCCGCTTCGGCCTCGCCGACCCGGCCGCCCGGCTGCTCTGTTTCCTGCCGTTCTGCGGGGTGTTCGGCCTGGTCGGGGCGATGGCCGGCCTCGCCGCCGGCACGCCGCTGATCGCCATGGACAGCTTCGACGCGGCAAAGGCTGCGGATTTGGCCCGGCAACAGGCGATCACCCATTGTTTCGGCAGTGACGACATGTTCCGCCACATGCTCGAAGCGGCGCCCGACGACGGGCCGCCGTTCCCGGCGGCGCGCTGCTTCGGCTACGCCGCCTTCGACAAGGGCGGCCTCGACTTCCCCTTGGCGGCCTGCGGGCGCGGCATGCCGCTACTGGGTCTGTACGGATCCAGCGAGGTCCAAGCCCTGTTCGCCGCCGAGGACGACGCCTTGCCCGTGGAGGAAAGGCTGCGCCCCGGCGGACGGCCGATTGCCGGACCGGCGGCGCAGGTCCGGGTGCGGGACCTGGATAGCGGCGGCTTGGCGCCGCCGGACGTCGGCGGCGAGCTGGAGATCAGAACCCCCAACCAGTTCCTCGGCTATTTCGGCGATGCCGAGGCGACCGCCCAGGCGATCACCGCTGACGGCTTCTTCCGCACCGGCGACTTGGCGCGGCTGCGCCCGGACGGCAGCTTCATCTTCGAGGCCCGCCTCGGCGACGCCCTGCGACTGGGCGGCTACCTGGTCAGTCCGGGCGAGATCGAGGCCGAGTTGAAGACCGTCCCCGGCATCGCCGATGCCCAGGTGGTGGGTATCCGCATCGGCGGCACCCTGCGGCCGGTAGCCTTCGTCATCCCCACCGACGGCTTCTCCTCGGAAGCGGCGCTGGCCCATTGCCGCAGCCGGTTGGCCCGCTACAAGCTGCCGGCGCGGATCTGGACGGTGCAGGCCTTCCCGGTCACCGCCAGCCCCAACGGCAGCAAGGTCCAGCGCGGCCGTCTGCGCCAAATGGGCGAGCAACGATTGGCGGCGGAAGGCAAGAATCAGGGCTAACAGCCGGTTGAAGCCCGACCGAGCGGCAATCCGGGCCTAATCCGGAACGGCGCCCTCCGGGGCTTCAGGCGACGGTCGACAGGCCCCTCTCGGCGACGACGCTTTCACCCCAGATCCGGCCGTCGGTATTCTTGGTAACCGGGGAGAGAACGGTCGGTATTGTGGCCTGCGAGCCCGTGGTTGAGCGCCCAGATGGCAGCCTGAGTGCGGTTCTCGGTGTGGATTTTTTTCATCAATCCCTTCAGATGCACCTTCACGGTGGCCTCGGTGATAGCGAGGTCCCGGGCGATCACCTTGTTGGGATGACCCGACAGCAGGCCGCGCAGAATCTGATTCTCGCGGCTCGACAAACCATCAAGATCGGCCGACGCGGCGGCCGAGCGTGGCACGGCCCCTTGGATGAGTAGCGCGGCAAGCCGCGTCGGGAACACCTTCTCGCCCAGCAGGACGAGCTTCAGCGATTGCACCAGCACATCCGGAGAAATCGTCTTCAGCAGATAGGCATCCACCCCGGCCTCGAAACACAGCGCCAAGCTGTGGACATCGTCGGCCCCGCCGGCCAGAACCACCAGCTTCACGGTCGGAACTTTCTCCCGGACTCGCCCGAGGGCCGACAGGTCGACCTTGGCCTCGTCGAAATCGACCAGGACAATCCTGGGAACCAGTCCGGCCCCCAGCTGACCGAGCGCCGCATCGACGCTTTCCGCGTCACCCAGGACGGTGAAGTCGGCGTCGACCAGCAGCGGCTTCAATCCCTCGCGGAACAGTTGGCTGCCATCAATCACCAGGATGTCGACATTGTGCATGGGGCGCCTCTGCGTGGCCTCGAAATTGTGGACAATTCTCGAATCGGCTGTTGCCAAGGCACACCCATCGAGATGGTCGCCGAGTCTGTCGATATGTGGCGAGTCAATCATCTGAGCATAAGGGGCGATTGCGGCGCCGAAGGTCTGGCCTTGGGCGCGTTTTGGCCCTCCCCCTAAGGCGCGCGCCGGCTCCCCGGTCGGCCATTGGCCGCCTTGGGCGCTAAGCCGTACGGCTCATAGGACGCGAGGGCCCTGCCAGCCCATCCTACGCGCGCAATGAGGGCGTCAGCGCCATCGCCACCGACGCGTTCTTCGAGGCCCGCCAAACCGCCAGAAAGCTCTGGATCTGCGGCGATTTGGCGGCGCTCTTCAGATAGCCGAACAGCAGCGACCGGTCGGCCCAGTCATCGGACAGCGGCGCCCCTTGGATGGTGCCGCCATAGGTGTGCAGCATGGTGCTGCCCTGGGGCAGGCAGGCCAGGCCGAGCCCCGCCTCGACGCAGCGGCGCAGGGTGTCGAAGCGGTTGACATGGATATGGCGGGGCGCCGGCGCTTTGGCCGCCGCGGCGGCTTGGGCGATCAAGTCGTCGAGCACGCCGCCCTGGCGAAAACCCAGCGTCGGATAGCGGATGACCTCGGCGAAAGCGATGCGACCGCTGGCGTCGATGGCCGAGAACACCGGATGTCCGACCGGGCCGATGACCCAGATCGGGTCTCGGGTGAACAGTTCGGTCTCGATGCCGCGGATATCGATGTTATCGCTGACCACCGCAATATCGGCCCGGTCGTCGCGCAGCGCATGCACCGCGTCCTTCGAATAAAGCTCCTGCAAGGTCACCTCGACCTCGGGGCATTCCTTCTGGAAGGCCGCCACCAGAGCCGGCACCCCATGCATCAGGGCCGAGGTCGCCGCAACCACCCGCAGTTCGCCCTTGACGCCGCTCACGAAGGCCCCCAGGTCGCCCTTCACCTCGGCGAAATATTCCAGAATGCGCTCGCAATGCCCGGCAAAGGCTTGCCCGGCCGGCGTCAGGCTGACCCCGCTGGAATGGCGACGCAGCAATTGGGCACCCAACCCGTGTTCGAGTTCGGCGATGCGGCGACTGACCGCCGACGGGGCGATGTGTTCCTGGGCCGCCGCCTTGCTGAGACTGCCCTCGCGGGCGATGGCGGAGATCAGACGAAGGGTGACCACGTCGAACGTCTGCATAACCATCTCCGGTTGGGTGGCGAAGCGGCTCGCGCGCCTTAAATCTAATTGTATTGCATTTTAGAGAACAGGGGCTTTCCCATTCGGCACTTCCGACGATAGCCCTGATACGGCACAAAGGCCGCAGATAAGGAGCCAGTCATGAGTGCGATCACCCATCCCAACCACCCGAATCTTTATGCCATCCTGAGCGCCCAGCTGTCGCGCGGCATCGACGCCGCGGCCCTGTTGCTGCGCCTGTTCGACGCCTCTTCCCAACTCGCGGTTCGCGTCGGCAACGGCCATCACGTGACCATGTCGGACCTGCGCAAGGTCGGTTTGCTGTAAATCGACCTTGCCGGTTTCCGACCCGAAAAGCCCGCTGGCGATGATCGAGCGGGCTTTTTCGTGTCTGCCCTTCAGCCCGCCTTGCCGTCGAGCCAGGCGGCGATATGGGCAACGCTGTCCTGGTAGAAGACCTGGTAGGTGTCGTGGGTGACGAAGCCGACATGCGGCGTCGCCACCACATTATCCAATTTCGGCAACGGATGCCCGGCCGGCAGCGGCTCGACGTCGTAGACGTCAAGCCCGGCACCGGCGATGCGGCGGTTTTGCAGGGCATCAATCAATGCCTGTTCATCGATCAGCGGGCCGCGGGCGGTGTTGATCAGCCACGCCGTCGGCTTCATCAGGGCCAGTTCCGGCGCGGCGACGATGCCGCGGCTGCGCTCGCTCAGCACCAGATGCAGGGTGACGACGTCGGAAATGCGGAACAGCTCGTCCTTGCCGACCAGGCGCGCCCCAGCCGCCGATGCCGCCTCGGCGGTCAGGTTCTGGCTCCAGGCCACCACATCCATGTCGAAGGCCTGCGCCACGCGGGCCACCTTGGCGCCGATCTTGCCCAGGCCGACGATGCCCAGGGTCTTGCCGTACAACTCGCCGCCCACCGCCACCTGCCAGCCGCCGCCCTGCAACGACACGGTCTCGGCCGGCAGCGAGCGGAGGCCCGCCAACAGCAGCGCCCAGGTCAACTCCATGGCGCCGTGCGACGTATAGCCGGTGTTGCAAACCGTGATGCCGCGGTCCTTCGCCGCCTCCAGATCGATCGAGGCGTTGCGCCGCCCGGTCGACACGATCAGCTTGAGCCGCCCCAACTGCGCCAGGATGGCGCGGTCGAGCGGCGTGCGCTCGCGCATCACGCAGACCACGTCGAACGGCTGCAGGCGCTTGACCACATCGGCCGGGTCGGCCAAGTGATCGCGGAACACGCTGATCTCGGCCCGACCGTCGAGCACCGACCAGTCGGCCATGGCCAGGGCGGCACCCTGAAAATCGTCTAGGACAGCGATCTTGATAGGCATGGGCATGGGGCGCTTCCTTCAATCCTTTCAGAGGGCTGCGGGCTATCCAAAACGGACGTCCGCGGCGACGGAGGTTGATCTTGTCGGGGATTGCCAATAGCTTGCAATTCAAAATCGACCATCAATCACCGGTATCAAGGAGGAACAGGTTCAATGGATCAGGCACTGTTGGATCGGTTGGCGATTCGGGATCTGGTGGAGAACTGGGCATTGTGGCGGGACGCCGGCGATTGGGAGCGCTTCCGCACCGTCTGGCATGACGACGGCTGGATGATGGCCACCTGGTTCCAGGGTTCGGGCGACGACTTCATCCGGGTCAACAAGGAAGGCTGCGCCAAGGGCGTCAGCATCCTGCATTTCCTGGGCGGCACTTCGATCGAACTGGCCGGCAACCGGGCGATCGCCCAGACCAAGATGACCATTTCGCAGCGCGCCCCGGTCCACGGCGTGCCCTGTGACGTCCTCTGCACCGGACGCTTCTACGACTTCATCGAGAAGCGCGGCGACCGTTGGGGCGTCGTCTTGCGCCAGCCGATCTACGAAAAGGACCGCCTGGATCCGGTCACCCCCGGCCAGGTCCCCGCCCTCGACCACAGCAAGCTGGCCGCCCTGCCGGAAGGCTACCGCCACCTCGCCTATATCCAGGAAGAGATCGGCTACAAGGTGAAGCGCGACATGCCGAGCCTGAAGGGCCCCGAGGTCGAGGCCCTGTACGCCCGCGGCGCCGCCTGGCTGAAGGGCGCCCCGGCGCGGTAGGCCCCCAATAGTGGGGCGGGCGTCCCGCCCGCCGGCGGGCAAGAGAGCCTGTGAAAAAATTGTTCTTCAGTGGGACCGGCGTCCCTGCCGGTCTTTCGCCGCGGAGCGGCCGAACTGCTCAGCTTCCGGCTCCGCCGGAACGCCGGCAGGGACGCCGGCGCCACTAAATTTCGCACAGAAACCATTTATTCGCTGGTCAAGGTCGGGCGGGCCTCAGGCCATCTGCCCGGCGACCCAGTCCAGCTCGCGCGTCACATAGTCGACGATGTCGCCGCTCTTCAGCTGCCCGGGCAGGACGTCCCAGGTATAGGTCTCGATTTCCAGCTGGGCACTCAACGGATGCGCCTTGTGGAAGGCCAGCGCCTCCTCGATGGCGAAGCGGGTGGTCTTGAAGGCGCCCAGATCCTCGAGGAACACCGGCACATGGAAGTGGATGCGCCATTCGCGCGGACCGGGGTCGGCCTCCCAGGCCTTGAAGGCGTCCTCCAGATTGAGGAAGCGGGTCAGCCGTCCATCCTTCATCTCGACCGTCTGGGTCAGATAAACGGTGTCGGCAAAGGCCCGCAGCGCCTCGACCGCTTCCTGGGTGACCTCGGGAACTCGGACGGCGGCGGCCTCCTGCAGCTTGAACACCGGGATGTCGGCATCGACCAGGCTTTGCAGGGACCGGCTGATATCCTCGAACTCGACCGCTTGGTGGCAGATGTCGTAGACGGTGCCGATATGGCGGCGCAGCACGGTACGGGCCAGGGCGACATCACCGCCCAGATCCTCGGCCAGACGCGCCAGCGACGCCGGTGCACGCAGCACATTGGTGAAGAAGGCCACCGTCTCGGCGGTGGTTTCCAGGTAGCAGTACGGCTCCGGCTCCAGCGCCAGGGTCACCGTGCGGCCGCTGCGCTCGCGCAGCCGATGCAGATAGACGGCCGAACGCCGCATATTGGCGGCGAAGGCTTCGACCACCTCGGGCCCGGTGACGCGCGGCTTGAAGCCGAGCGGCGGGCTTTGGATCGACGGCTCGACGTCGGCCGGGGCGACCTCGGCCAGAATTTCGGCCACCTGCATGCTGTAGCGGAAGCGCTCCTCGCTCCGCCAGTCCGGTTCGTAGACCTGTTCCTTGACCATCGTGTTCTTGAACGGTCCGTAGGGAAAGGCGTTGACCGTGTAGAGATACATGTCGTTGTCGTCGAGGAAGCGCTTCAGTTCGGCCCGCTTTTCGGGAGCGTCGGTCAGGGTCTGGGCCGACGACGCCGACAGCCGCAATGAGACCCCGAAGCGGCGATTGGGCGCCACCCGCGCCTTCACCTTGGGGACATAGGTCCGCAGGCTGTCCCACATTTCCGGCCAGGTATCGCCGGGATGAACCAGCGTCGAATAGGTGAGATGTCCCCGCTTGCCGCCCAGATCCATGACCATTCCTTCCCGCTGCTGCCGTTCAGGCGACTTTTTCCAGTTTGCCGCTGCCGGCCGAGGCGACGATCGCCTCGGTCACCGCCACCCCATGGATCATCTGCGCCGCCGGAATGGGATAGGCCTCGCCGCCTTCCGCCGCCCGGGCAAAGGCCTCGAGCTCGGCCCGGTTGACGTCGAACTCGGGCACCTCGATGGCTTCGGCATCGCCCTTCACCGGCTGCAGGAGGTAGCTGCCGAACAGCCCGGCGCGCCGCTGATGCGAGGATTGCCCAACCACATGGGTGTTGCCGCCCAGCAAGGCCACGGCCTTCGAGCCGTAAACCTGGAAGCGGAAGGTGCCGGCGGTGGCCATCATGGTGCCGAGATAGGCCGACATACCGCCCTTCATATGCATCAGGACCGCGGTGGTGTCGTCATTCTCGCCCGGCACGGCACGGCGCAGGCTCTGGCAGAACACCTGGTCGATCTCGCCGACCAGGTCGATCATGCCGTCGACCGCGTGAACCCCCATCGGGAACAGGCCGCCGCAGGGCGCCTCGTCCTTCTGGGCGCGCCAGGCCTCGGGCGCCAGGGTCAGGCCGTTGGGGCCGCTCATGGTGCATTCGATGTGCAGGATGGTGCCCAGTTCGCCCGCCGCGATGCGCCGCTTGAGATCGATCCAGGACGGATGGAACCGACGGTTGTAGCCGAGGCCGAGGGTCCGCCCGGCCGCCGCCATCGCCGCCACCGCCTGTTCGGCTTCCGCCTTGTTCATGGTGAACGGCTTCTCGCAGAACACGTGTTTGCCGGCCCGGGCCGCAGCAACGATCTGGTCGCGATGCAGGCGCGGCGGGGTCGCCAGCACCACCGCGTCGACGCCGGGATCCTGCAGGATGGCCTCGTAGCTGTCGGCCAATCGGAGCCCATGCTTGGCGGCGATTTCCTGGTCCTTGGCCGAGCGGGACCGGGTGAAGGCCGAGACGAAACGGATCGCCGGGCTGTCCTTCTGGACCGCCTCGACCAAGGTGCCGCCCCACCAACCCAAGCCGATTACCGCTGCATTGATCATCAGGAATCCTCCGACAAGACCGTCAAGATCGGCCCAGGATTCCACGGCCACCGGAGCCGGTCAATTTTTTTGCGAAAATTACGCTTCGTGAGCAAAAATATCGAAATTGCGCGTCGTCATCACGTCCCCCCCCAGACCGTCGATCCGGGGATGACGATGACGAGAATGGGCTCCCTATCCGCCGATCAAACCGTGCAACCAGGCCGGCTTGCCCGGATCGAGCAGGATCAGGGCGCAGAGCCCGCCGATCAGCGACAGGTTCTTCCACCAATGGACGTATTGGGGAAAGACGATCGCTCCCTTTTCGTCGAAGAGAGGCCGATGTTCAAACGGCGTCGCATAGATGATGAAGGCGATCCACACCAAGCATACTTCCGAAACATACAGATTGGCGATCAGCAGAAGACTGCCGATCAACTCGATGGCAACCACCACGACGGCCGAGACTGGCGGCACCGGCTGCCGCAGATGGGCCATCTTCTCGGTGAAGCCTTTGAAATGCGTTAGCTTGAACAGGCCCGCCCCGGCCCAGATGCCGCAGGTCATCACCCGCACGGCAAGGTACAACGTGTCTTCGCCAACCATGGTCATCCTCCCCATTTCTAGACGTCTGTGGCGCCCCTTCCCCCGGGGCTTTGTCGCACGCCCTGCAATTCGCAAATGCGCCTTATAGCACCGAATTCTCGACGATATTTTCCATTGTAACGAGATATTCGATAATATATCGTCGCTATAAAGGTTTGGCCACAGGCAATACCCGGGTCGAAACAACGGAAATCGCGGTCTTGAACTTCGATTCGCCGATAACGGCAAGGAAGGATAGGCCCGAGCCGCAAAAAACACCAATATCCGAGGAGGATCGTCACGATGCTGAAGCTGAAGAAGGACGTCGTCGTCCTGGCGCTGGCGATGGGGTGCGCCGCCGCGCCGTTGTCCGATGCCTGGGCCGCCGAAAAGCTGAAATTCGCCTTCCTTGCAGCGCTGACCGGCCCGCAGTCGGGCATCGTCGGCCAGCCCGGGGTCAATGCGGCGCAGATGATCATCGAGGCCATCGACCAGGGAACCCTGCCGGCCCCTTACGCCGGCAAGAAAGGCTTCGGCAGTCAGGAGGCCGAACTGATGCCGGTCGACGAGGCCTTGCCGCCCGCCCAGGTGGCGACCGAGGTACGCGACACCATCGAGCGCAACCATGTCGACGCCATCGTCGGTTCGATGAATTCCGGTACCTGCCTGGCCTTTCTGCCGGTGGTCGAGGAGTTGAAGACGCTGACCGTGCTGTCCACCTGCGGCACCCCGCGGGTGTTCGAGGAAGGCAATATGCAATACGTCTTCCGCACCAGTTCGAACGCCACCGCCGACGGCATCACCGCCGCCCGCTACCTGACGCGGCGCATGCCCGACCTGAAGAGCTTCGGCGGCCTCAATCCGAACTACGCGTTCGGGCAGGATTCGTGGCGCGATTTCAGCCTGGCGATGAAGGCGTTCCGCCCCGATCTGCAACCCACCACCAACTACACGCCGAACTACCAGTCGTTCCAGTATTCCGCCGAAATCTCCTCGATGCTGACCGAGAAGCCGCAGGCCGCCTTCTCCAGCTTCTTCGCCACCGAGATCGAAGCCTTCGTCGCCCAGATGGCGCCGCGCAAGCTGAACGAAAGCACCAAGCTGATCTTCTCGACCGGCGAGACCATCATGTACAAGATGGGCGAGCGCCTGCCCGACGGCGTCATCATCGGGGCGCGTGGCCCCTATGGCGTGTTCGCCCGCCCGACCGCGCTCGGCAAGTGGTTCAAGGACAATTACGTGGCGCGCTTCAAGAGCCAGCCGGTCTATACCGCCTATCACGCCGCCCAGGCGATCCTGGCCCTGAAGATCGCCTACGACAAGGCCGCCGCTGCCGCGCCCGGCCAGGCCCCGAACACCGACGCGGTGATCACCGCCATGAAGGGGATCGAATACGAGGCGTTCGGCACCACGGTGCGGCTCAGCCGATCGGGCGGGCACCAAGCCGCCAACGAAGGCGCCATGGGCGTCTACAAGTTCGACAAGGCGACCGGCATGCCGACAGTCACCGATGTCGAGTATTACGCCGCCGACTGCATCAACCCGCCGGATGGGACCAAGGCCGTCGACTGGCTGACCGCCGGCCTGCCGGGCGCCAAGTGCAATTAGGCAAGGTTTCGCGGACACATCGAGCGGCCCCCCTCACCCAACCCCCTCCCCCTGACGGGGGCGAGGGCTGATCCGGCTCTCCCTCGCCCCGCTTGCGGGGAGAGGGCCGGGGTGAGGGGACCAGGAGCAATAAGGCGCGGATGGCCATTTCGCTGACGATTCTGATGGACGGCCTGATCTACGCCGCCTGGTTGTTCGTCGTCGCCCTCGGCATGACCCTGATCTTCGGGGTCATGCGCATCCTCAACGTGGCCCATGGCAGTTTCTACGCCTTCGGCGCCTACACCATGGCCACCCTGCTGAACCTCATCACCGGCGCCGGCCTGCCTTTCGCCTATGGCTTTCTCGCCATCCCGCTGGCCGCCTTGGCGGTCGGAGGCGGTCTCGGCACGATGATGGAGACCGGGGTGCTGCGCTGGCTGCACGGGCGCGACGAGGTGGCCGCGGCATTGGCCACCTTCGCCCTGTTTCTGATCCTCGAGGATATGGTGCCGTTGATCTGGGGGCTGGACGCCATCCCCACTTATCAGATCTACGGGGTGCTCGGCACCACCGACATCGGCGGGATGATCTTCAACAATTACGAGCTGTCCTTCATCCTGCTGGCCATCGTGGTCGGCGCCATCACCTGGTGGGGCCTGCGGCATACCCGCCAGGGCAAGATCGTCCTCGCCGTCATCCACGACCCGGAGGCGGCACAGGCCTTCGGCATCAATGTCAGGCGGGTATTCCCCACCGTCTTCGCCATCGGCGGCGTCCTCGGCGCCCTGGCCGGCGCCTACAGCGCGCCGATGATCACGGTCTATCCCGGGATCGGCGTCGAGGCGGTGATCCTGGCCTTCGCGGTGGTGGTGATCGGCGGCTTGGGCAGCGTCCCGGGCGCCATGATCGGCGCGTTGGCGGTCGGCCTGGCCCGCGCCGTGGCGGTCCATTTGCTGCCGCAGGTCGAGCTGTTCGTGATCTACTCGGTCATGACGCTGGTGCTGCTGTTCCGCCCCAGCGGCCTGTTCGCCAAGCCGGTCGCCAGGAGGATCTGATGCCCATGCCGCGCTCCACCGGCTGGCTGATCGTCATCGTCTTCGGCGGCGTCGCGCTCGGCGGCCTGGGCTTGCCGGCCTGGATGATTTCGGTCGGCCTGTCGGCCATGTCGCAAGGCATCGTCGTGCTGGGCCTGGTGGTCTTGATGCGGGCCGGCTTGATTTCCTTCGGCCAAGGCCTCTATTTCGGCCTGGGCGGTTACGCCGTCGGCGTGCTGTCGCTGGAGTTCGGCATTACCGACGCCTTCCTCCGAGTCATTGCCGCGGCGCTGGCAGCCGCCGCCGTCGGCCTGCTGCTGGGCTGCCTGCTGCGGCGCTACCGCGGCATCTTCTTCGCCATGTTGAGCCTGGCCTTCTCGATGATCTTCTACGGCCTGTTGGTGAAGAACCAGAACCTGGGCAGCACCGACGGATTCCGGGTCCTGGCCAGCACCTTCGCCGGGCGCCCCCCCACCGGCGGCGCCAACCAGTTGTGGCTGTTTCTCTTCGCCTGCCTGCTGTCAGCGGTCTGCGCCCTGGCGGTGCACCGCTATTTCCGTTCCACCTTGGGCTGGCTGGCGACGGCGATCCGCGACAACGAGACGCGAGTCGAGTATCTCGGATGTTCGGTGAACGCCGCGGTGCATCTCAAACTGGTCCTGTGCTCGGCTTTGGCCGGCATCGGCGGGGCGTTGAGCGCGATGACCGTCGGCCACATCGATCCGGCCATCACCTATTGGACCACCTCGGGCGAACTGGTGTTCGTCGCCATCCTGGGCGGCGCCGGCTCGGTCTTCGCGCCGTTTCTCGGCGCCCTCGTGTTCCAGGTCGTGCACACCCTGGCCCTGGCCATGCTGCCCCATGCCTGGCACGTCATCCTGGGCGGGGTGCTGCTGGCCTCGATCCTGTTCATGCCGGATGGGTTGTGGTCGGCGATCGCCCGGCGGCGGGAGCGGTCCCATGGCTGAGCCGGTCGCGGCACCGATCCTGGCGGTCGAGGGCCTGCAGAAACGCTTCGGCGGGCTGACCGCCCTGGGCGGCATCGACCTCGCCGTCGGCAAGGGCGAGGTGATCGGCATCATCGGCGCCAACGGGGCCGGCAAGACCACCTTCGTCAACATCGTCACCGGCTATCTGAAGCCCAGTGACGGCCGCATCACCGTCAACGGCATCGACGTCACCGGCCTGCCGCCCCGGGTGATGACCCGGCGCGGCATCTGCCGGTCCTTCCAGATGAGCCAGCTGTTCGCCTCGCTGACCTGCCTGGAGAACCTGGTGCTGGCCCATGCGGCGGCCGAGAATGGCGGGTGGAAACTGTTGGCCGATCCGTGGACGGCGGATCGGCTGGCCCGTGCCGAGGAAGGGCTGGCGCGGTTCGGCATTGCCGACTATCGCGACGCCCGGACCGCCACCTTGCCGCAAGGGGTGCGCAAATTGCTCGACGTGGTCCTGGCCGTGGCGGCCCGGCCGCATTTGCTGCTGCTGGACGAGCCGACCTCGGGCATCGCGTCGGACCAGCGCTTCCAGATCATGGACGTCATCATGGGGCAAATGGCCGAGTGCGGCGTCACCGTCCTGTTCGTCGAGCACGACATGGATCTGGTCGAGCGTTACGCCCGGCGCGTTCTGGCCTTCCTCGACGGCCGCATCGCCGCCGACGGCAGCGTCGCCGAAGTGTTCGGCCATGACGAGGTGCGCCGCGCCATCGTCGGCGACCACCGGGCGACGCGGCGCCCCATGGGGCCGGGCCAATGACCGGCCGGTTCCTGCTCGAAGCCCGGGGGCTCGACGTGGCGATCGGCGCGACGCCGATCCTGCGCGGCGTCGATCTGACGGTCGGTCATGGCTCGCTCTGCCTGTTGGCCGGCCGCAACGGGGCCGGCAAGACCACCTTCGTCCGGGCGGTCATGGGGCTGGTGCCGCTGGCCGCCGGCAGCATTCGTCTCGATGGCCACGACCTCGGCCAGGAACGTGCCTATCGGCGCTGCCATCTGGGCATCGGTTACATGCCGGAGGACCGCCGCCTGGTGCCCGAACTCAGCATCGCGGAGAACATCATGTTGCCCGGTTGGGCCACCAAGGCGAAGGATCTGGCTGCCCGGCTCGACGCCGCCTACAGCATGATTCCCGAACTGCTGCCGCTGCGCGGCCGCCCCGCCTCGATGGTCAGCGGCGGCCAGCAGAAGCTGGCGGCGCTGGCCCGCGCCCATGTCGCCGGCCGACGGCTGCTGATCCTCGACGAACCGACCGAAGGGGTGGCCCCGGCCCTGGCGCGGCGCCTGGTGGACATCCTTGCCACCCTGAAGAGCACCGGCGCCTCGGTGCTGATCGCCGAATCCAACACCTCGGGCATCACCGACCTGGCCGATACCGTTTACGTCATCGAGCGCGGCGCGGTGAGACTTCAGTAGTGCAAGGTTAAACACCAAGACACCAAGACCACCAAGATCGGGGATTGCCGCGGGGCCCTTGGTGATCTTGGTGCT
Organism: uncultured Telmatospirillum sp.; assembly: GCA_903858635.1. Lineage (GTDB taxonomy): Bacteria > Pseudomonadota > Alphaproteobacteria > Rhodospirillales > Magnetospirillaceae > DUZF01. Next base: position 17,000 of record CAIOJO010000103.1, read on the forward strand.
CCCACCCAAAGGGTGGGATTGGTGAGCCCGCCTTCGGCGGGCACTTCTCTAATTGGGGTTTCGGTGTCAACCCCGCAAACTGCCTTCCGACAAACCATTTTTCGTTCCCGCCCCAGGTCTCATGCTTCTCTACGGGGTCAGC
>CAIOJO010000104.1 GCA_903858635.1 uncultured Telmatospirillum sp.
AACAGGAAGATGGCGCCGACCGAGAGGACGAACACCAGCCACAGCAGGGCGAAGACGAACTGGGCCGTCCATTCGATATGCATGGTCTCCTGCGACAGGGCGAGGATCGCCAGCAGGACGCAGGTGGCCATGTATTGGACGGCGGTGCCGCTGCGCAGATCCATGCGGGTGCAGAAGCGCTTCTGATAGAGGGTTCCGGCGGTGATGCCGAACAATGCCGTGATGCACCACAGATAGGCGCCGACGCCACCGGTCAGGGCGATCTTCTGCGACACCACCAGCCACACCCCGAACAAGCCGAGCACCAGGCCCAGCCATTGCCGCGCCGTCACCTTCTCGCCGAACAGCCGGCCGACCAGCGCGGCGGTGATCAGCGGCTGCAGCCCGACGATGAGGGCGACCAGCCCGGCCGGAAGGCCGTCGTGAATGGCGGCAAACACCCCGCCCAGATAGGCCCCGTGCACCAACAGGCCGGCCACCGTCACATGGCCGATCTCCTTGAAGCCGGTCGGCCACGGAGCGCGGGCGGCCAGGGCGGCGACCACCAGGATCGACGACACCAGGCACAGGCGCAGCAACAGGAAGGTGAAAGGCTCGGCATAGGGCAGGCCGAACTTGGCGCCGATGAAACCGCTGCTCCATAACACCACGAACAGGCCGGGGGCGAAGCGGGAGATCCAGGCGGGAGCCGGAGAGCTGTTCACGGGTGGGATCCTTGGATCGTCGGACGTTGTCGCTGCCGGCCTGCGGCGTTATTGTTTGGATTGCATACTGGCCGGGATCGCCGCCCGGTGCAATCTCGGTTGGATCATGGACATCTATTACGCTACCCGCGACGGCCACACCCGCCGCATCGCCAGCCATATCGGGGCCCGCCTGTCGGAGCTGGGGGTCGACGCCAGGTTGCGGGACTTGGCGGCCGGCCTGCCGGCGGCCGCCGAACTGGCCGCGTCATCGCTGGTGGTGGTCATCGCGGCAGTGCGTTACGGCCGCCATTTGCCCGACGCGGAACGGTTGCTGGCGGTCTATCGGACGCTTCCGGCGCCGCCCCGGCTGGTGCTGTTGTCGATCAATCTGACGGCGCGCAAACCCGGCAAGGATACCGCCCAGGGCAACGCCTATCTGCGCAAGCTGATCGCCCGTTACGGTCTGGCCCCGGCCTTCGCCGCGGCCATCGCCGGTCGTCTCGACTATCCGCTCTACGGCTGGTTCGACCGCCAGATGATCCGCTTCATCATGCTGCTCACCGGCGGTCCGACCGACCCCAGGGCCCAGGTCGAGTACACCGCTTGGCCGCGGGTCGACGACATCGCCGGGCGGATCGCCCTGTTGCACAGCACGGACCTGTCCCCATGATGAAGACGGCAATCGCCATCCGCCATGTCCATTTCGAGGATCTCGGCCTGTTGGGCGACAGTCTGTCCGGGGCCGGCTATCGCATCGAGTACCGCGAAGCGGGAATCGATCGGCTGCAGGCGCAGGAGCTGGCGGCGGCCGATCTGTTGGTGGTGCTCGGCGGGCCGATCGGCGTTTACGACCACACGGTCTACCCGTTCCTGGCCGACGAGATTGCCGCGGTGCAGGCCCGCCTCGACGGCGGCAAGCCGACCCTGGGTATCTGCCTGGGAGCTCAGATCATGGCCCATGCCCTCGGCAAGGCGGTCTATCCCTCGGGCGTCAAGGAGCTGGGCTGGGCGCCGGTGACGCTGACCGAGGCCGGCCGGGACTCGGTGCTGGCCGGGCTCGAAGGCTTGGCCGTGCTGCACTGGCATGGCGACACCTTCGACCTTCCCGATGGGGCCCGCCATCTGGCTGCCACCGGCGAGGTGGCCAACCAGGCCTTCGCCCTGGGCGCCTTCGCCTTGGGGCTGCAGTTCCATCTGGAAGCCAAACAGGAAGAATTGGAGCGCTGGTACATCGGCCACGCGGCCGAATTGGCGGCAACCCCGGGCATCGACGTGCCGACCCTGCGGCGGCAGGCGGCACGGCACGCGCCGCCTTTGGCGGTCGCCGCCAGGCGCATCTTCGCCGACTGGCTGGCCGCCCTTCCGGGGTGAGGTGATGACGGTGAGCCCCTCGCCCGCGACCGCGGGAGAGGGGCCTTTCCCATCTTTGTTGGTTACTCGGCCTGTGCCGCTCGCCGGCTTTGGCGATAACTGAGTCCGGTGACTGCCAGGTTGCACAGAGCGAGGCCGAACAGCAGGTCGCGGATGCCGAAGCCGGCGCCCAGCAGCCCGGCCGCCCCGGCGGCGGTGACGGTCATGAACAGCGCGTTCAGCACATTGTTGGCGGCGATCACCCGAGCCCGATGGGCCGGATCGGCCCGTTGCTGCAACAGGGCATAAAGCGGCACCACGTACAGGCCCGAGCACACCGACAGCAGCAGCAGGTCGGCCAGCAGTCGCCAGGCCGCGGGATGGGCCAGGAACGCCACCGCCTCGACCAGGCGGCCGGGGCTGCCGAATGGCGTGCCGGCGGTCACGAAGTCGAGGCCGAACAGCGCCATGCCCAAGGCTCCCAAGGGCGCCAGGCGCAGGCTGACGACGCCCTTTAACAGGCGGTGGCAAAGCAGCGAGCCGATGCTGATGCCGATGGTGAACATGGCCAGGAACAACGTCACCACGCTGGACCCTGCCTGCAGCACGTCCTTGGCGTAGGCGGGGAACTGGGTCAGATAGGTGGCGCCGACCAGCCAGAACCACGACACCCCCATCATCGTCGGCAGCAGTTGCGGCGTCGCCGCCGCTTGGCGCAGCAGCTGCCAGGTCTGTCCGAAGATGTTGATGCCGACCGCCATCCGGCGGGCCTGGGCCGGGGCCGGTGGAATGGCCAGGCTGGCCGCCCAGCCGGCGACGGCTGCAGCCACCACCACGGCCTGGATCAAGGTCACGCCGCCGCCGCCGAGGATGGTCAGGCTCCCCAGCATGGTCCCGGCCAGGATGGCGACGAAGGTCCCGGCTTCGACCAGCCCGTTGGCCGCCAGCAGTTCGCCCGGCGCCAAGTGGTCGGGCAGGATGCCGTATTTGAGGGGGCCGAAGAAGGTCGCCTGCAGGCCGAGCAGGAACACCGCCGCCAGCAGCAGCCAGGCCTGACCCAGACCGAGCGCCGCCGCCGCCACCAGTGCGGCGGCGATCTCGAGGAGCTTGGTCAGGCGGATCATGGCGGCCTTGTCGTGACGGTCGGCCAACTGACCGGCGGTTGCCGAGAACAGGAAGAACGGCAGGACGAACAGTCCGGCCGCCAGCGTCGCCAGAACCTTGCCGCCGGCCAGCTGGTCCTGGCCGAGGCGGTACAGAATGAGCACGATGGTGGCGTTCTTGTAGAGATTGCCGTTGAAAGCCCCCAGGAACTGGGTGACGAACAGCGGCAGGAAGCGGCGCCGGAGCAGCAGATCGAAGGGGGTCATCGGAACGGACTAGTCCGCATTTCTTCACCTTTGGCCGATCGCCACGGCGAAACGTGATGCCCTCGGTGCCGCAGGAAGAAATGCGAGCTAGAGGCCCCGACGGAAGACATGCCTGTGATTGCCGTCATCGTATGCATTGCCTTTATGCTTTTCCTTGGGGAGTTCATAAGGTTTAGTTGGTGCATTGGGTCCGGAAGCTGCCGGGTTGCCGCGGAAGCCCCCCGTCGCCTGCCCGCCTGGAGCGCTCGATGGCGAAGCTGAGGAAGGTTCAAGTGACCGCCGGGGTTTCCTGGGTGGAAGCGCCCGAGGTCAATCTGCACGTGCTGTGCGGTTGTCCGGCCGATGTGGTGAAACATTTGATGCGTCGTGGCCTCATCATCGAGATGGAGCGGGACGGCATCAGTTACGAGACCGGCCCCAACGCCATCCTGCTGTCGGACGTCATGCTGCAGAACGGGACTTTCTGCAACCTGGCCGAATTTCCGGTCCTGCAGATGTTGTATCGGCAAGGCATGATGCTGCCCGACCATCCCAACAACTCCGGGGTGAAACCGCTGCTGATCGGCCTGCGGGAACAGGTCGAGGGTCAGCTGCATTACATCTATCGCGGCAATTACGGGCTGGTGAACCGCGAGGAAATCATGGCCACCGGCGTCAGTGCCGCGATGGCCGACGAACTGATGGCGCTGAAGCTGAAATTCGCCTTCGGTCATATCCGCCACCCGAAGGAATTGCTCGACACCATCCATCTCGCCGATGAGCCGGTCGAGCTGAAGGGTGGGGTCATGCTGCGGCGCCTCGCCCTCAATACGTTCGAGTTCCGGCTGGGCGACGACGTGGTGACGGTCGATCTCAATCTTGCGTCGGGCGAGACCTACGAACCGCCCTATATGCTGGGAGCGCATCGGGTCGACCGCGAGTATTTCGCCGTGATTCATTCCGGCGAAGGGGACGGCTGGGACCCCAATCGGCCGAGCATGGGCAGCATTCTCATGTTCCAGGGCCGGGTCTACCTGATCGATTGCGGCCCCAATGTGCAGCACACCCTCAATGCGCTGGGCATTGGCGTCAACGAAATCGAAGGCCTGTTCCATACCCATTGTCATGACGATCATTTCGCCGGACTGACGACTCTGCTGCGGGGGGACCGGCGGATCAAGTATTTCGCCACGCCCCTGGTCCGCAGCACGGTGATGAAGAAGCTGGCCGCCTTGTTGTCGGTCGAGGAAAGCAGCTTCACCGACTGTTTCGACGTGCATGACCTGGTGTTCGACGAATGGAACGACATCAATGGCCTCGAGGTGAAGCCGCTGCTGTCGCCGCATCCGGTCGAGAACAGCATCTTTCACTTCCGCGCCCTGTGGGAGGACGGCTATCGAACCTATGCCCATCTGGCCGACATCGTCGCCCTCGACGTTCTGGCCCAGATGGTCGCCCGCAAAGGGCAAGCGGGCATTTCGCGAGGCTTCTACGACAAGGTCGTCGCCGATTACGCCACCGCGGCCGACGTCAAGAAGCTGGATGCCGGGGGCGGACTGATCCACGGCGCCGCCGAGGATTTCCGCAATGACCACTCGGGCAAGATCATCCTTGCCCATCTGGCTCGTCCGCTCACCGTGACCGAAAAGGAGATCGGCTGCGGCGCCCCGTTCGGCACCATGGATGTCCTGATCCACGGCAACCACGACTATGTGTGGCGTAGCGCCTACGAATTCCTGCGCATGTATTTTCCCGGTACGCCGCATCACGAGTTGCGCGTCCTGCTGAACAGCCCGGTGGTGGTCTACAATCCCGAGACCATCCTGCTGCGGGAAGGGGCGCCGGTTACCGCCATCTATCTGGTGATTACCGGGACCGTCGAGATGATCGAGGCGGGGTCGTCGGTGAACGGAACGCTGTCGGCCGGCGGCATGATCGGCGAGGTACCCGGCATCCAAGTGCAACCGGCCCGCAAGACCTACCGCGCCAGCAGCTTCGTCCAGGCGCTCAAGGTTTCGGTCGACCTGTACCGGGAATTCGTGCGGCGCAATGGCCTGTTGGCGGATGTCATGGCCCTCGAGGAGCGTCGCAACTTCCTGCGCTCGACCTGGCTTTGCGCCGAGGCGCTGACCGAGATGACGCTGAACCGCCTGGCCCGTGAGATGCCGGTCAAATCCTGCAGCGCCGGCGAACTCATCGAAACGAAGGGCTCTTTGGGCATGATCAAGAGCGGCACGGCCGAACTGGTGGTCGGCGCCGATGTCATCGAGAGCCTGGGGCCGGGCGACTTCTTCGGCGAGGAATTGGCCGTGTTCGACAGTCCCGGCCTGTTCCGGGCCTGGGCCGTCGAGCCGCTCGAGATCTATCTTTGCTCGTCCCAGGTCATCTGTTCGGTTCCGGTCATGCGGTGGAAGCTGCTGGAGAGCCACGAGCGCCGCATGCATGCCTGCGTCGTCAAGACGACCCGCTCCGATCTGCCGGAAATCCGCTGGCGGGACGAATACAGCGTCAATGTCCAGCGCATCGACACCCATCACAAGAACCTGTTCGTCCGGGCCAATGCCCTGCTCAATGCCGTGCTCCAGGACCGCGATCGCCCCGAAGTCGACGAGGCCCTGGCCTTTCTCCTCGACTACGCCCGCTACCATTTCCGCGAGGAGGAACAAATGATGGAGCGTTACGGATGCGAGGACATCGAGCGTCACCGCGCCAAGCACCGGCGGCTGATCGAGCAAGCGACCTCCCTGCAGCAGGCGTTCAACCACAAGAGCCATCTGGACGACGTCGAGACGGCCCGTTTGCTCCGGAACTGGGTGGTCAACCACATCCTCGCCGACGATCGCCGCCTGGCCCAGATGCTGAACGATCGGGGCGTGTATTAGGAGAAAGCCGGATCGCCTTCGACCAGGACCACCAGCAGCCGCTTCGGGCCGTGCACCCCATAGGCCAGGGTTTGTTCGATGTCGGCCGTTTTCGACGGGCCGGACACCAGCAGCAGATTGGTCGGCATGGCATTGGTCCAGCCTTGTTCGCGCATGGCTTGCCACAGGGTGTCGTAGAGCATGTTGACGTCGAGCAAGGCGACATGCACCGGCGGCACCAGCGACAGGGTGCGCGGTTGAGTCTCGTCGGTCCACAGGATCAGCGTGCCGGTTTCGGCAATGCCGCCCTGGGTGCCGGTCAAGCCGGCGGCCTCCTGGGCGAAGAACTCCTCCTTCCACTCCGCCAGCGACCGGTCATAGGGGATCAGCGGCGTGGCGCCGCTCCATTGGCCGGCCAGGCGGCGGCCGAGCGGCGTGTCGGGCGGGTAGATCAGGCCGGCCAGGCCTTGCTGGGCCAGCCAGTCCTGCAATAGCGCCGTCCAATCGCCGCCGCGGGCATCGAGGAATTCGGTATGCACCGACTCCATCAAGCGGCGCAGGCGGGCGATCTTCTCTTCGCCCGACCAGCCGCGCGGTGCCACCACCTCGAAATGTTCGGCCGGTGGCGGGGTCTTGCCTTCGGCGGCGCGCAGGCGGCCGAGGATGGCGGTGCGGGCGTCACTCATGGGGTATTCCCTCGCGGCGGACCAGTTCGTGCAGGCTGCGGCGGGCGAAGCGTGGTCGGCTGCGCACGGTCATCCACTCCCTGAGCAGCGGGCTGTCACTCGGCAGGGCCCAGCCGAAGCGGGTCAGCGCGAAGTTCGACAGGCGATTGAGCAGCGGCATTCTGAACACCAGCGCCCAGGCCCGCCACACCCAGTCCTCCTGGCTCTTGCGGCGGCTGCCGGCCCCCTTGACCGGCGCCCCGCCGTGCGGCGTCTTGCCGGCGCCTTCGCTGCGCAACCGGACCAGCAGCGAGGCGATGGGAATCTCGACCGGGCAGACCTCGACGCAGGCGTTGCACAGGCTTGACGCATGCGGCAGGTCGCCGGTCGTCTCCAGGCCGAGGATCTGCGGCGTCAGGATCTTGCCGATCGGACCCGGATAGACGCCGGGATAGCTATGGCCGCCGACCCGGGTATAGACCGGGCAATGGTTCATGCAGGCGCCGCAGCGGATGCAGCGCAGCGTATTGCGCAGTTCGGGGTCGGCATAGATCCGCGAGCGTCCGTTGTCGAGGATCACCAGATGGACCTCCTCGGGCCCATCCTTCTCGCCCGGTTTCCGCGGCCCGCTGATCATGTTGACATAGGTGGTGATGACCTGGCCGGTGGCCGACCGGGTCAGCAGCGACAGGATCGGCGGCACTTCCTCCAGCCGCTCGACCACCTTTTCCAGCCCCATCACCGCAATATGCAGGCGTGGCACGGTGGTGCACATGCGGCCGTTGCCCTCGTTCTCCACCAGGACCAGGGTGCCGGTCTCGGCCACCGCCGCATTGACGCCGGAAATGCCGGCATCGGCCGCCGCGAATTTCCGGCGCAATACGCGCCGCGCCAGGTCGGTGAGCCGGTCGACGTCCTCGGTGTACTCGGCGTCCTTGATCTTCTGCGAGAACAGCCGGGCGATCTGCTGTTTGTTCTTGTGGATCGCCGGCATGATGATGTGCGAGGGCGTCTCGTGGTCGAGCTGGATGATGTATTCGCCGAGGTCGGCTTCGATCACCTCGATGCCTTCGGCCTCGAGCGCGTGGTTCAGCCCCATCTCCTCGGACACCATCGACTTGCCCTTGACGACGCGGCGCGCCCCGTGGCGTGACAGGATGTCCTTGAAGATGGCGTTGCCATCGTCCACCGTCTCGGCCCAATGGACCTGGATCCCGTTGTCCCGCAGGCGGGTTTCGAGCTGTTCCAGCAGCTCGGGCAGACGCAACAGCGAGCGGGCCCGCACGGCTGCTCCCAGGGCCCGCAACGCCGTCCACTCGGTGCGATCGGCGAACAGCATGGCCCGCTTGGACATCAGGCCGTCCATGGCGCGCCGGAAGTTGGCCCGCAGCTCCCGGTTGCCCAGGGCGTCGTGGGCTTTGGCACGGAAATCAGCGGCGGCCATGGGTGCGCTCCCAGAGGAATTCGGCGATGTGCAGGGGCCGGGCGTGACCGCCGGCCTTTTCGATGGCGCCGCCGATGTTCATCAGGCAGCCGCAGTCGCCCGACAACACGAGGTCGGCCCCGGTTCCGGCGATGGCGCCGATCTTGTCGGTGACCATGGCCGCCGAGATCTCCGGCTGGCGCACCGAGAAAGTGCCGCCGAAGCCGCAGCATTCGCGCTCGCGCGGCAGTTCCACCAGCTCGACCTTCGACAATTGGTGCAACAGGCGCTTCGGCTGGTCGGCGACGCCCATCTCGCGCATCGAGTGGCAGGACGGGTGCCAGGTCACCTTGACCGGCGGCCCCAGGTCGTCGAGTTCGAGGTCCAGCACATCGACCAGGAACTGGGTCAATTCATAGACGCGGGCGACGAAGTCCTCGACTTCGGCCTGCTCCGGCCGGCCGCGGAACAGGCCCGGATAGTGCGTCTTCATCATGCCGGCGCAAGAGCCGGAGGGCACTACCACCGGGTAGTCCTTGGCGAACAGCTTGATCTGGGCCCAGGCAACGGCCCGCGCCTGGTCGAGATACCCCGAATTGTAGGCCGGCTGGCCGCAGCAGCTCTGTCCGTCGGGAAAAACGACTTCGACCCCGGCCGACTGCAGCAGCTTGATGCCGGCCAGGCCGGCCCCCGGATAGAACAGGTCGACGATGCAGGTTCCGAAGAAATAGACGGTGCGGGGGCGACCCGACGCTTGGGCATGTGTCATCGAGGCCTCGCTAGGCAGCCGGTGTTAAGGGTCATTGCGGTCGGCGACTTGGGCCGGGCTGTCCCGGCCGACCCGCCGCAATGCGACTTCGCGGCGTTGATCGGCCAGGCGGATTTCCTGCAAGGCCTCGCGGGCGTAAAGCATGTGCCGTTCGGCGGCCTGCCGGGCGGCCGCGGCATCGCCGCTGATCACCGCGTCATGGATCGCCTTGTGCTGGCGCAGCAACAGGGCGCGGACGCCCTCGCGCCGATAGAAGCGATGGCGATCGTAGAAGACGTCATTGCGCAACAGGTTGAAAATGTTTCGCATGACGTGTTCCATCACCGCGTTGTGCGAGGCGCGGTAGACGGCCAGATGGAATTGGGCGTCGGCTTCGGCCTCCTCGGTCGGATCGTCGTCGGTGCCGTGCGCCGACGCCAGCGCTTCGAAGGCCTCGGCCATACGCTGGCGGTCGTCCTGGTCGGCCCGCAGGGCGGCCATTTGCGCCGCAGTGCCGGCGACGATGAAGCGGAACTCCAGATAATCGAAGGCGGTTTCCGGATGCGCCTTCAGCAGGCTGGCCAGCGGCACCGCCAGAGGTTCCCGGTTGGGTTGTCGCGCTTCCGTCGGCCCCAGCTGGGGCGCCGCGGTGGCGGCCGGGGCCGGCGAGGCGCCGTCGGTGCCGCGGCCGGTGGCCAGCCGCTGCAACGACTGGGCAAGACGGTCGTCGGCCTGTTCGATCTCGCGCAGCGCGGTGCGGGTGAACATCACATGGTCCTCGGCCGCGGCGCGGGCCGCCTCCGGGTCGCTCCGCATCACCGCGTCATGGACGGCGCGATGCTGAGCCAGGAGCAGGGCCCGCACGCCTTTGCGCGCATAGAGCCGTTCCCGGTTGTAGAAGACATCCTGACGCAGCAGTCCGGCCAGACTGCCCATCACATGCAGGATCATGACGTTGTGTGTGGCCTCGTAGACCGACAAATGGAAGGCCGCGTCGGCGGCGGCCTCGTCTTGTGGGCGCCGATCCCGATGGGCCGCCTCGATGGCCAGAAAGCGCTTGTGCATGAGTTCGCGGTCGACGTCGCTGGCCCGCAGCGCCGCGTAATAGGTGGCGGCGCCTTCGACGAAGCTGCGGAATTCGAGATAGTCGTAGGTCGATTCCGGCCGGCCGGCCAGCAGGGCGACCAACGGGGCGCTGAAATCCTCGCCGAGGACCGGGGCCACGAAGCTGCCGCCGCGCCCGCTGTGCAGCAGACCCTTGCCCTCGATGAGGCCGAGCGCTTCGCGCAGGGATGGCCGCGAAACATCGAGCTTTTGCGCCAGCTCGCGTTCCGCCAGCAGCCGGTCGCCGGGCCGCAGCGACCCTTCCAGGATCAGTGATTCCAAATGATCGGCGATCGCCTCGGCAAGCTTCGCAGGCCGAATCCGGCCCTTGGGCACGGCGGATCCCGATATCGGCTCAAGCCCCTGCATGGCTGTCCAGGCGCATGAAAGTGACCACCTTGGTCGTTCTGGTAAACAATATTGACCATTATTCCCAAGGCTGCCGATCGGTGCAAGGGAGTCTCTGATTTGCCGGCATCAAGACAGGTGGCCGACTTTCTTCATATGCGTCAGGATGCGTTCGACGCTGGTGCGAATTTCCTTGGGATCCTGCATCGCCGGGATCCCTTCGCGCCGGATGTACTCGATGAACATGGTGACGAAGCGGCCGTCCGAACCGCTGCCGAGAAAGGCGGACAGGCGGCTGTGGCCGATGACCCGGTCCACCGTGCAAAGGACCACGACCGCCTCGCGGATCTTCAGGCCGACCGACGACAGGGCCGCCACCACCGTATTGCTGACCCCACTGGCATGGGCGATGGTGCGGCGCATTTCGCTTTCATCGATGTCGAACAACTTGGCCAGGTCGATGGTCTGGCTGACCTTCCACATGGCCTCGGCCTTGGCGGGCGAGGCCATCGCCCGCTGCGCCCCGCCAACCGCGGCGGGGCGGCGGACGGCGCCGGACGAACCGCCGGCCGCCGTGCGCGCCGCCTTCGCTGCCGTCGCCGGCTGTTCCGCCGGTTCGCCGGTGCCTGCCGCGCTCGGCTGCTCCGGCGGCGGTCCGTCGAGCAGCAGGCTCTTCAGCTGCCTGGTGTCCCGATACTCGAGGATGCGAGGCCCCAGAGTGCGAACGGTTGCCACCGGCAGCGGCGTGTAATGGGGAATCAACGGCAATTGCCATTCATAGAGCAGGAATTCGCGCATCGCCTGATACAAGCGGTCGCCGCGCGTAGCCTGGCGCCTGGGCCGCGGTGGTGGTGGCGGCTTGCGGAGCAAACGCAGCATCCGTTGCCACAGGCTTGGTGGCGGTGGCTCCGGCTTGGCGGCCCGCACCGGTCGGAAGCGCTCGAGAAAATGCCGCCTGGCCACTGCCCGGACGATCAGGGCGACCACTTCGTTCAGCGTGCGGCCGCATTGAAGCTGCTGGTTGGCGTCGCTGACACTCTCACCGTCCGGGCCGACCAACACCTGTTCGAACAAGTCAGGTTTGCGGCGAAACAGCTTGAAGCATTCCTCGACCAGCTTGGGGTTGCCCATGATCAACTCGAAGGCCTGTTCGCGGCCAAGCCCGCGCAAGCCCGGAACATGTTCGAGGAAGATATCGATGACCGGGCCGCGTAGCGTGTCGTTGACGCGTTCGACCGCCGCCGCCGCCGCATCGCGCCGGGCAAACACTGCCGCTCTTCCTGTCCCTAAGTCGTTCACGTCGGGGGCTCGCAGGGGAACAAACGAATCGTCCTCAGTCCGTCGGGCCCCTTGGTGGCGCATTCGCTGGAACCTGTCGGACAGCTTAGCAGAGTTATTTTGCCGCCTTCCATGCCCCATGTTAATGCACTGATGCGGCCAAGTGCCGGCAATCAGACTGTGACCTTGCTGTGGCTAAAGTGTGATGTAGCGGCTAACGGTAGTACTGCCGCCAAAGGTCGTCGCGCAACGCCGTCGCGCTGGCCACGCACCGGAAACCGCGGCGCCACAAACGTAGCACCCGGCGGTAAAGCCGCAGGCGGATCGAGCCGAACAACCACAGCCCCGACAGCATCAGCGGCGCGGTGACGCTCAGGTCGAAACCGCACCAGGTGCCCAGCCGGGCCCCCACATAGACGCAGGCGAAGGGCCCGATGGCAGTGTAAAACATGAGAAGGGCCCCGAGCCCAACGATACAAGCGCCGATGAGGAGGTTGCACAAGAACCAGACCACAGCGTATACGGCGAGCCGCCCCATCACCTCACCATCGACGGTAATTGAGTCTGCTCTACAAGTCGTGCCGGGGGCCTGCCGCGGCAATTGCCCGAACGGGCGGCGGACGGCAATTATTTCGACGGAAGCAAGGTCGGCGGTGCTTCAGTGGTGCTGCGGCAAGGTGGCAAGGACGCTATGGCTGCCATCCCAGATCATCGCCAGGGCGACATACAGCACGACCAGCACGCCGCCATAAGCCACCCAGCGGTAACGGTGGATGATCCGGGCCAGGAGCGAGGCGGCGATCCCCATCAGGACAACCGACAGGCCCAGGCCGACCACCAGAACCCAAAAGTGATCACGGGCGGCGCCGGCAACGGCCAGCACATTGTCGAGCGACATCGAGAGGTCGGCGATGATGATCTGGCTGACGGCATGGCGCAACGTCTTGCCGGGGGCGGAATGATCCGTGGCCGGGACGGATTCGCTCGGGCCAGGCGACGACCGCAATTCCCGCCATAGCTTCCAGGCCACCCACAGCAACAGCAGGCCGCCGGCGGCGGTCAATCCGACGATGTTCAGGAGGCGCACCGTGAAGGCGGCGAACAGCACGCGCAGCACCGCCGCGGCGCCAATGCCGACAAGGATGGCGCGTCGCCGCAACCGCGGCGCCAAGCCCGCCGCCGCCATGCCGACCACCAACGCGTTGTCCCCGGCCAGAGCCACGTCGATGGCCATGACGGTGGCCAGTGCGGTTATGTCGGGCCAGCCGATCTGGATAATGTCCAAGGCTGCCTATGAGCGCGAGTGAGGCACGGCAACAGGGCGGTCGCGTCCGGTCAGTTGCCGAGCAGAATCACCTTGCCGGTGGTCGTATCGCCGTCGCCCGCCTTGGCGCCGTCTTCGCTGTCCTTGCTGCCGGCCAGCAGGGCAGGGGCGGAGCCGGCGCGCAGGGGCAGCGGGGCGGTTGCGGCGTCATTGCCGACGTCGCCGATCTTGCCGCTGGCTTCGGCCGTAAGGCGATTGAAGCGGCCTTCAACGAAAGCCCCGGCTTCCGCGGCCAAGCTGTCATGGGTGATATCGCCGAGAACCCGGGCGGTGCGCGCCAGTTCCACCGCGCGCGCGGTGATCTGGCCGGTCACCGAGCCCAGCACCCGGACCGTTTCGGCACTGATCTCGCCGGTGATCTTGCCACCTTCGCCGATCACCAGGACGTTGCAGCGCACATCGCCTTCGACATGTCCGTCGACATGCACTTCGCCCTGGCTGATGATGTCGCCGTTCAGGGTGCAATTGGCGCCGATGATCGATGGCGTGGCGCGCCCCCCAGAGGGCTTATTGGCTCTTGAGAACATTTTGGCCTGCCGTGATGAACTTCATCGGATTGGTCGCCTGATCCGCCATGCGCACTTCATAGTGCAGATGCGGGCCGGTGGTCCGGCCCGTCTCGCCGACGAAGCCGATGGTGGCGCCGCGGCTGACATGCTGGCCGACGGCGACCAGGCTTTTCGACAGATGGGCATAGCGCGTGCGCAATCCCATCCCGTGGTCGACCTCCACCATGATGCCGTATCGGTCCCGCCATCCCGCCGAGCTGATCACCCCTTCGCCGGTCGCCCGGACCGGCGTGCCGGTGGGCGCCCCCAGATCGACGCCTTCATGGATGCCGGTCAGGTTGTTGATCGGGTCGTTGCGGGCGCCGAAGGGACTGGTGACCTCGTAATCGGCCAGAGGCTCGCCCAAGGGCAGGCTGCGGAGCGCGGTGGTCAACGTATCCAAGCGGTCGGCATGGTTATTGAACAGGGCGACCGGGTTGAAGGAGCCGCCCAGCTTGGTGCCCGGAGGCGCCGCGATGAACGGACCGCCGCGGCCGTAGGGGCTGACCCGCGAAGTGCCGTCGGTCGGGCGGCGGTCCGCCTCGGTCGACAAGCTCTTGGCATTGACCCCGACCGCGGCGAGCGCCTTTTCCATCTCGCCGATGCGGAGCGCGGCAATGTCGGCGGTGTTCTGCAGGAAGGCGCTGTGGCTGGCGCGCAATTTCTCCAGCGCCTCTTCAAGCTGCGTCACGCGTCGACGCAAGACCTCTTGTTCGTTGGCGCCGTCGTCCTTGAGCGAACCGACGATGCGGCGCGTGTCGCCGCTGGCCGGCGTCGCGGCGGCGGGTTGGGCGGCGTTGGCGATCACGCGGCAGCCATTGGCATCGGCATCGAGCCGCGGCATGGTGCCGGCAATGCCGCGCTTGCCGGTAACCACGTTCCGTTCGGCGATGCGCAGCAGGCTGTCCTGGATGTCGGTGATCTCGCAGGTGATTCCGGCAAAGATCGACTGGAACTCGTCAAGGCGGCCGAACGCCGCCTGGTAGCTCGCCTTCAGTCCGTCCAGTTCGGCCGCCCGCTGGGCGATCTCATCCTCCTTGGAGGCCAATTTGGCGGCTCCGTCGAGATAGGCGGCGGTGCTCAGCAGGGCCCATAGAACGCAACCGGCAACGGCGGCGATTACCCCCAATTGGGGCAGCGTGCCGAGCTTGAAACAGCGGATTCGTCCGGTGTCGCGCACCAGGATCTGTCGCTCGGGGAAGACGCGCCGAACCGAGGTCCACAGCGCGCCGGGGCGCAAGCTTCCTGATCGCCGATCCGCCAAGGTTTTCCCCCCCTTCCGTCGTCAGTCCTCGTAGTCCGATGCTATGCCACGCCGATCAATGACGACGGCGCATCGGTCGGGGCGGAGCAGAGCCGATGCGAACGATGGACAAAGGCGCGACTCGCCCCCAAGCCGCCGTTCGTCGTTCTCGTGGCCGCAGTGGACTTGCCGCGGCCCTTTAGCTGCTCGACAGTCCTTGGTCGATAGGCCCTCTGGACAGAGGACCTGACCAATCGACGTGCCCCAGGACGCAGAGGGTAACCCGTTCGGGGGGAGGTTTTGGAGTCCAAACTTACCGAAGATTTAAAAATGTAACCTTATGGCCGATTGCTTTCACCGTTGGCCGGGGTCTTTGCCCCGGCCACGCGGGGACCGAGCAAGGCGCCGCGGAGGGCGCCGCATTACGGGTTGCGGGCCTTTTCGGCTGCCATTACTGTCGTATGAACGCGTGGCGCTCCGGGGCCGTGGGGGGGTTCGCGTGTTCGGTTGATGGCAATTGCATCCCGTCGGGGACCGGGCATGCGCGAAGGAGGCTCCACCGCCATGTGGGGAACCAGTGACGAAAGGAAGCTACTGCGCGTAGCCAACCTCGGTCCCCACAGGGGGCGGGGCGTCGTCGCGATGCAGGACATCAAGACTGGCGAACTGATCGAACGCTCGCCGGTATTGATCGTTCCGGCCAAGGACCGACCGGTGGTAGACCCCACGGTGGTCTTTACCTACGTCTTCATGTGGGAACACGGCACCACCGAGCAGGACCTGTACAAGCACCAGGGGCGGGCCGCCATCGCCCTGGGCTTCACCAGCCTGCTCAATCATTCCTACACGCCGAATGCCGATTTTCACCGCCATATCGACGAGCTGATGATCGATGTGGTGGCCAAATGCGACATCGAGGCCGGGGAAGAGGTTACCATCGACTATCAAATGACCCTCTGGTTCGATCCGAACTGACGGGCCTGGTCCTTCGTCGCCCCGCCCCCGGCCTATGATCCGGGGGCGGGCACGACGAGGGTGTTAAGCCGCCTCGGCCTGGCCTTGCGCCAGCGCGGTCTCGCCGTCGAGGGTGGCGGCGACGGCATGCACCACGGCGGCAATGCGGATGACCGCCTGGATCGTCTCGCGGCTGACGCCGTGTTGGCGCAGAGTCTGCTCATGGGCATCGATGCACATGCCGCAGCCGTTCACCGCCGAGACCGCCAGCGACCACAACTCGAAGTCGACCTTGTCGACCCCCGGCTTGGCCAGTGCATTCATCCGCAGCTTGGCCGGCAGCGAACGGTATTCGGCATCGCTGGCCAGGTGCAGGAATCGGTAATAGACGTTGGTCATCGCCATCAACGCGGCCGCGGTCTTGGCGGCGGTCTGCGCATCCGGAGACAGGTGGCGCGCCGCTTCCTCGGCGAGTTGAGCGGTGACCTCGGCATTGCGCGAGGCCAGGGCGGTGGCCAGAAAGGTACCCCAGCGTTGCTGGTCGGTCAGCGCGGTCTCGGCCGCCAGACTCGACAGGTTCAGCCTCAGATCCTTGGCGTAGTCGGGCAGTTGCAAGGCTTCGATGGTCATTCGGGTCTCTCCTTGTTTGGTCGGGGCGGCGGGCGGCAACTGCCGCCCGCCGAAAGTGGCCTCAGGCGGCCTTGATCACGTCCTCGCCGGGCTTCCAGTTGCAGGGGCACAGCTCATCGGTCTGCAAGGCATCCAGCACACGCAGCACCTCCTGCGGATTGCGGCCGACCGAAAGGTCGTTGACCGAGGCAAAGCGGATGATCCCCTCCGGATCGACGATGAAGGTGGCGCGCAGGGCGACGCCCTCGTTCCGGTCGAGCACGCCGAGCGCCGTGCTCAGTTCGCGCTTGACGTCGGCCAGCCAGGGCTGGACCACTTTGCCCAGGTCGGCGCGGCTTTTGCGCCAGGCGAGGTGGACGAATTCGGTGTCGATCGAACCGCCGATCACCACGGTATCGCGGTCCTTGAAGGCGCCGTCGATGTCGTTGAACCCGACGATCTCGGTCGGACAGACGAAGGTGAAGTCCTTGGGCCAGAAGAAGTAGACCTTCCACTTGCCGTCGAAGCTTTGCTCGGTGACCTCGTCGAATGCGCCGCTGGTATCGGATACCGCCTTGAGGCGGAAGCTGGGAAAGGTATCGCCGACGGTCAACATGATGTTTCTCCTCGTTTGGGGTTTGCGCTGCGAACGAGGAAGATTTAGAGCAGGTTGAAAAATCGATCCAACGAGTTAAATTCTTAAAAGAAATCGATGGAGTCGATTAATGCCCTATCTGCCATCCTTGCGTCAGCTTCGCTACCTCTGCGCCCTGGCCGAACATCGCCATTTCGGCCGCGCTGCCGAGGCCTGTTTCGTGACCCAGTCGACGCTCAGCGCCGGACTGCAGGAGATGGAGCAGATTCTAGGAGTCGTGTTGGTCGAACGAACCAAGCGCCGGGTCATGGTGACACCCTTGGGCGAGGAGGTGGTGCGGCGGGCCAGCCAGGTCCTGCGCGCCGCCGAGGACATCGTCGAATTGGCCCAGGCCGCCGGCCAGCCCTTATCGGGGCCGCTGCGTCTGGGGGTGATTCCGACCATCGCGCCCTATCTGCTGCCCCGTTTGCTGAGCCCGCTGAAACAGCAGTTTCCGCTCCTCAGGCTGTATCTGCTGGAGGACCGGACGGCCCGCCTGTTGGACCAGTTGAGCGCCGGGCATCTGGACGCGGCAGTGCTGGCCCTGCCCTATGATGCCCCCGGGTTCGCCTTCGCCGAAATCGGCGAGGACCCGTTCCTTCTGGCATGTCCGGCCGACCATCCCTTGGCCGAGCAGCCCATCGTCAGCGTCGAGGATTTGGCCGGCTCCCAGCTCCTCTTGCTGGAAGACGGCCATTGCCTGCGCCAACACGCCTTGGCCGTCTGCGGACTGGCGGCGGGGCGGGCCGGCGAGGAAATCCGCGGTACCAGCCTGCAGACGGTGATCCAGATGGCTGCTTCGGGGCTTGGCGTGACCCTCTTGCCGCGCCTCGCCGTCACCGCCGGCGCCCTCGATGGCACCGGTCTGGTCCTGCGACCGTTAGCCGGCGACCCGCCGGCCCGCCGCCTGGCCCTGGCTTGGCGACGGTCGTCGCCGCGCCAGGCCGAGTTCGTCCGTCTGGCCGCGTTCGTCGCTACCGTTGTCGATCGCCAATGCAATTCATCGGCCTGGCTCGGCGCCGCCGGCGGAGCCGAGCCTCCCTTGCGCGGCCAGGCCGAGAGTGCTAGCTCCTAGTGCACTGAAC
>CAIOJO010000105.1 GCA_903858635.1 uncultured Telmatospirillum sp.
GCCGGACCAGTCCGCAATCGCCGCACTGTTCGGTGTGGCCGCCGAGCGCGACCGTCCGGCAGGCCTCGATCGCCGCCATGACGCGGCGCTCGACGCGGCCGAGATGCGAAGCGTGGGCACGACGGAACGCATCGCCGCGGCGGCGGAAGATGTCCGCCACCTCCAGCGTCGGGCGCATCGCCGCCGCTCAGGCGGGTGGCGTCACCTCCAGCCGCAAGCGGTCGAGCGGGCTTGGCGTGCCGCGGATCGTGCTGGTGGCGACCTGGGCGTAGCGCGCTGTGGTGTTCACGTTGCGATGGCCAAGCAGGGCCTGGATGATGCGGATGTCGGTACCGCCCTCGAGCAGGTGGGTCGCAAAGCTGTGGCGCAGCGTGTGGACCGTGACCCGCTTGCCAATTCCTGAGGCCGCACATGCCGAACGGCAAGCGGCATGCAGCACGACCGGATGGATCGGATGCACGGGATCGCGCCCAGGAAACAACCAGTGCGCGGGCCGCGTCACGCGCCAGTAGGACCGCAGGATGCCGAGCAGTTGCGGCGACAGCATGACGTAACGATCACGGCCTCCCTTGCCCTGCTCGATACGGATGACCATTCGACTGCTGTCGATGTCGCTCACCTTGAGGCTCGCCGCCTCGGAGGCCCGCAGTCCGGCCGCATAGGCCGTTGTCAGTGCAGCGCGGGCCTTGAGGCCCGAAACCGCCTCCAGGAACTGCACGACCTCGTCAGCACCGAGGACTACCGGGAGCTTTTGCGGCTCGCGGGCATAGGGGATGCGCTCCGGCAGGTCGGCCTGCTTGAGCGTGACCCCATACAGGAAGCGCAGCGCGCAGACCGTCTGGTTCAGCGCTGGCCACGACATCCCGCCGGCGACGAGGTGAACCTGGAAAGTTCGGACATCTTCAAGATCAAGCTTGTCAGGCGAGCGAGAAAAGAAGCGGCCGAATTTGGCGACGGCATGCAGATACGATCGCTGAGTTGCCGGCGACAGATTGCGGACAGTCATGTCCTCGATCATGCGGCGGCGCAGCGGGCTCATCTCGGTCATCGGGGATCTCCCGTTCCAGGGTGGGGGTGAAGCACCCGAACCCTGGCAGACCAGTCGTCCCACCCATCACGATCACCGAAGCAGCTACCGCGTCAGCGGTTTAGTTCAATCGGAAGAAAAGAATCGGGGCGCGGATAAGAATGCAACGAATGAGTCGGGGAATTATCGTGATGCGGCTGCTGGAACACCTATTCTACGTATGTAATTGACACCACTGCCATACGGGCTCGTTTCTGGGCGCTTGAATCAGTTCAGGACGTAAGCGCCGGGCCTGCTCCGTGTGGCGTGACGCGGCTTGACGTGGGATAACGTCGGCCCGCGGTTATGTGTTTGCCTGTTCTGGCTCTGCCTTTGGCAGCAGCGTTGATCCGCCACGGCGTCAGTTCGTCGATCTTGTTAATCGGATGGCCGCTGGCAATCATTTGGAGCGCGTCGTTGAGCTAGGCTTTGGGGTTGATTTCATTGAGCTTCGCCGTCTGGATGAGCGTGTAGATCGATGCTGCCCGCTCGCCCCCGTTGTCTGAACCGGCAAAGAGGTAATTCTTCCGACCGAGCGCCATCACCCGTTTATTCTGCCCATGTCGGACAGGAGTTGGAAGTCCATTACCGCTGTCACCCTTATTGCGGCCGAAAGGTTCTGGTCCGTCGCGTGGAGCAGCGAGCAACAGGCCAGTTTCTCAAGGTGCAGGGACCGGCCGGCATCGTCGTATCGATCGCCGGTTGGATGCTCGATCCCGTAATCTGTGCTGAGATGACCATGGGCGCGCCTCGGGTTCATCTGGCAGCGCTCATCGAACTCAAGCGCCTTTTGATGGGCGTTTCCGATCCCGCACAATCCCGAATCGATGGTGAAATCGTTCGGGAGAAAGGCGATGCAGTCTCTCAAGTTACCGGCCGCGGTGCCGGGACGGCAGATGAACCTGTTATTCGGGAACAGCA
>CAIOJO010000106.1 GCA_903858635.1 uncultured Telmatospirillum sp.
CACATTGCTACAGATTTTTTCTGTCACCCTCTTCGAGAAAATCGATATGAAACAAGCGCTTACCATCAACGAATACAAACCCGATACTTCGCAAATAACTAACCAATTGAATCTATTCGCGTTTTAACCGGACAGCAGTGCAATTTCATCGTAACCATTTTTCCGGCATTTCCCATATGGTCGGCCAATCCGCCTGCCTTCCAGCTCAACTCGGGGCCTCTGAGAAGCCAATAGCCGCGTGCCCCCAGATCCCAGAGAGGTTTCTAACATAAGCTCCGGTGGGGCACGATTGTCGTCCGGCAGCTCATGGCCCAATTTCGCCGGGCACAATTCGCTTTCTTTCATTGATAGGCCTTGTTGGTCAGTGGGCGATGTTTCCCTTCACAGATTGCGGCTGGTGAAGGACTTGCGCGGCGATCTTTTCGCCGGGGAAATGGAGAGTGACATCCCATTCGTCGCCCGCCGCTACTGCATGGTTCTCAATGTGCCGACGCTGGAGGTCCGAGGCGAACATGCGCATCGGAAGTGCCATCAGTTTCTGGTCTGTGCGAAGGGGAGCTGCAGTGGCCTGGTGGATGACGGCGCGCGGCGTCGCAATATTGTCCTCTCAGAGCCGAATCTCGGTCTTTACATCCCGCCGATGATTTGGGGGACGCATGGCCCACGCTGTGCTGCTGGTGTTCGCATCCGACCATAACGACGCTGCCGATTACATTCGTACTTACGATGAATACAAGGCTGCGCTATTGTCAGGGCCCTGAGGTGATCCCAAGGCCCTGCTGGGTCGCGTCAACATCGATCGGCGAAATGTCGCTTCAACGCCGAGACTTCGCGTTCGAGTCTATCGACGCGCTGCACGGCAGACGTGAATTGCCGTTCCAGAGCTTCGAGCCATCGCACTCCCTGATCCTGCATCAGCGAATGCTGTCGATATTCCAGCAAAGGGAACGGACATCGGCGTGCCTTCCATCCCGCAAGTATCATCTGCATGAATAGATACCAATCCTCAGGAATCGAGGTTGGTTGATAACCGCCGACCGCCAGATACGCGGAACGGCGGAATGGCGATGAATTATGGATGAAATTGAAGGTCTTGATGGCCCCCTCGGCGCCATCCCCGAACTCGGGAAACTCGACGCGGTAGTAATCAGGACCCAAGTCGGTCACCTTCGTGCGCCCCTCGCGGTGGAACCCGCCAGCGCGCCAGGAGGCGCGGGGTCCGAACAGAATTACGTCGGTGTAAACGACACCGGTTCCCTTGTCCTTGATAAAATACGGCAAAGTTTTTTCAATATAATCACCGCGCAATCGGTCGTCCGCATCGAGCAGATAGATTATATCCCCGCCAGCCGATGCGATCGCCTTTTTCCGACTGTTGGCTACGCCAATATTGGTCTCGTTGCGAATGAGGACCAGGTGATCCTCATATCTCTTCAGAATGTCTAGGGAGTTATCAAAAGAACAGTCGTCGACGACGATGATCTCGTCGGCCGGAACCGATTGTAAAAGCACCGAGTCCAGTGCATCCTTGAGAAATCGCCCAAGATTGTAATTCACGACAATGACCGACGTCGTCGGTCGCTCCACCACGCTTTGCTCATTCATCGGCCGGCAGTTAAGAGTTGCAGCCGGACCCGTGACGGCGTTCACGTTGTCCTCTGGTGCGATCCAGCGGAAATGCGGATCCTGAAAGTTGGCCAAAACGTTCTTGGTATCGGCTTGCGACTGGGATTTCCCAAGCCATTGCACCCGTCCACCCGCCTTGACTACCGTCGTTATGATGCGCTGATCCAGCTCGCGATCGGAGTGCGTGAAGTATTCGAACCGGAGTTGTAAATGCTGCAGCAACGGCAATGCATGGGTGATCGTACTTTCCGACCCGGAAATTGCCAAGACCATGTGATCGGTGTTCCGTGGATCATAGTCGTCGAGATAGACAAAGGTCTTGTCGGACCAACTGACCAGGTGCTTCAGCAACGTATCCGGTGAGACTTCCTGTTCGGAAGGGAAAGCGGAAATTTCCAGATAGCGCGGGATCATTTGCGGTAGACCTCGCCTATGTACTTGGTTTTTCCGTATTCATAGCACTGCTGTCCGGTTAACTGAAGGAACAAAGCTCTGAAAGCCACGGATTGCGCGGGTTTCCGGCCGAAAATGGTCGGTGTCGACTTGAACTGGTTGTGGGCGCAGTCTCGCAGATTTTCCTG
>CAIOJO010000107.1 GCA_903858635.1 uncultured Telmatospirillum sp.
AACCCTGCGAGCCGCCCTGCTGGCCCATCAGGCCAAGCATTCCATCAACCCCGATCTTGAACAGCACGCCAAGGCCGCGTAGCCTGTTCAGACCGTGACGCCTGCCGAGCGAATTTCAACACGGCTCGGGACAATCCCCATTCTTTCCATCCGATGGGATAAGCGCTAGGTTCCTCTGAGAACAATCGATATTGCGGGTGCCCCATGTCCCAGCCAATACTTAGACTTATTAAAGTTTTCCTGCACGGAATTGGGCTGAAGATCTCCCTGGCCTTTCTTCCTCCGGTTGGGCTGGTGTGGATCTTCTTCATATCCTATCTGGGAATGCTCCAGCGCTACCGACCCGAGGCGTTCGACCTGGCACTCGGTCTCGGGCTGGTCGGGATCGCCATCGGCAGCACCATCGTGGTGTGGCTGATCCTCTACACGGTCCCCGCGTTGCGCGAGATCGTCACCGTGACCGACCGGCTGGCCGAGGGCGATCTGGCCATCGACATTCCCAATCGCGGCCGGCGCGACGAGGTGGGCGAGATGGCCCGGGCGCTGCAGGTGTTCAAGGACAACGCCGTCGACAGCCATCGCATGCGCACCGAGCAGGAAAACGACCGCGTCCAGGCGCAGCAGGAAAAGCTGGCGGCCCTGCAGCGGATGGCCGACGCGGTCGAGAACGAGACGCGGACGGTGGTGGAAAAAGTGGCCGACCAGGCCCGCCAGATGGCGGTCAACGCCAACACCATGGTGCATTCGGCCGATTCGGTCAGCAGTAATGCGGGCAAGGTTGCGGCAGCGGCGGAAAAGGCCCGCTCGAATGCCCAGACCGTGGCCAGTGCGTCGGAGCAGTTGTCGATCTCGATCACCCAGATCGGCCAACAAGTGGCGACCGCGGCCGGGGTCACCCAGCAGGCGGTACAGACGGTGAGCCGGGCCAATGTCACCATCGACGAGTTGTCCGACGCGGTGGTGCGCATCGACGAGGTCGCCCAGTTGATCCAGACGATCGCCCAGCAGACCAATCTTCTGGCGCTCAATGCCACCATCGAGGCGGCGCGCGCCGGCGAAGCCGGCAAGGGATTCGCCGTGGTCGCCAACGAGGTGAAGAACCTGGCCGTGCAGACGGCCAAATCCACCGGCGAAATCACCCGCCAGATCGTCGAGATCCAGGCCCGCACCCAGAACACGGTCGAAGCGATCGGCGCCATCACCTCGGCGATCGGCGAGGTCGACAGCATCTCGTCGTCGATCGCCGCGGCGATCGAGCAGCAAAGTGCCGCCACCTCGGCCATCGCCCGGACGGTGCTGGACACCAACGAAGCCGCCAACGAGGTGGCCCTGGGCATCGCCGAGGTATCGGCCGAGGCCGTCGCCACCGGCGAGCGGGCCGAAGCGGTGAACGCGATCTCGGGCGAAGTGGCCAGCGCGATGGACAGCCTCGAGGAAGTGCTGATCCGCACCGTGCGCACCAACAAGGATATCGACCGCCGCAGCAGCCCGCGCTACCGCTTCGACAGTCGCTGCACGGTAGGATCGGGACCCGCCAGCTTGGACGGCATCCTGATCAACTGCTCGCAAGGCGGCGCCCAGGTGAAAGTGGACCATCGGGGCATCGCCGTGGGCCAACGCGTGGTGCTCGGCTTCGACGGGATCAGCATGCCGCTTGCCGCCTTGGTGCGGAACTCGGAACACGGGCGATTGCATCTGGCCTTCGACCTCGGCCCGGCGCTGGCCAATGACTTCGGCAAGCAATTCGAGACCCTGGTCCGCGGCCGCACGCCGCTGGACAGCTGAAGGGCGTCCCGCTCGGCTTAGCCCGATCGGGTTAGCGATCCACACGAGAGTTGATCCTATTAGGACTTCCTTAACGCCGCATCGCGTACAGAAGTCCCTATGGGATCGCTTCGAAATCCTTTCGCCCCGGGGCCCGCCAGGGCGAAATCGAGATCGGGCAATCCCCTGGACAACGGATGTTCATTCCGATTGGCGGTGATTGGCCATGCAAACATCCAAAGGACTGATGGCAGGGGAAAATAGATGACGACGACCTATTTGGGCGCCGCAGTGGGAACCATTGCGACCTCCGGCAACAGCGGATGGTTCCAGGTTCAGCTGACAGCCGGAACGCAATACGTCATCGATGCCGGAAACGGCACCCTGTCGGATCCGCTGGTCACGCTGTACAATTCTGTGGGAAGCCCCCTTGTCGTCGGCACACCGAACGCCGCCTTCAACGGCGCAAGCGAAACCTCATTTACCGCGACGACCACCGGAACCTATTTCATCGGCACCTCCAGCCCAGGTTCCAACACCGGATCCTATTACGTCCAGTTGTCCTCCGTCCCGTATGATCACGCCGGGAATACCACGACGAACGGGACCCTTGCGGTGGGCGGACAGGCCACCGGCACGCTCGCCGCGACCGCTCAGGCGGACTGGTTCAATGTCCAGCTGACCCAGGGCACGGAATATGTATTCACCCTTGGAAACGGCACCCTGGCCGACCCGGGCATCTCGCTTTTTGGCGCCAATGGGCAGCCCGTCACCATCAATTCCATCGCGCAAAGCGGCACCGCCACGTCTTTCGAGCCGGCGACCAGCGGAACCTATTATGTCGGCATTTCCAGCCAGAGCCAGCTCGGCACGGGAACCTTCACCCTGTCCGCATCGACGGCGGTTCCCGACGTTCTCGGCACCACCGCGACCACGGGCGTGGTCACCGCCGGAGGCGCCCCGGTCAGCGGCAATCTGACCACCTCGGGCCAAGCCGACTGGTACAAGGTGACGCTGACGGCGAACACCCAATACATCTTCGACGTCACCGGTTCGGCATCGCTGAGCATCCCGCTGGTCGCCTTGTACGACAGCAACGGCAATCCCTTGGTGCAGCAGACCATCAACGGTGGCCCGGGGACCAGCGACTCCCGCATCTCCTTCACGCCGACGACGGGATTGTCCCGAGCCGTGTTGAAATTCGCTCGGCAGGCGTCACGGTCTGAACAGGCTACGCGGCCTTGGCGTGCTGTTCAAGATCGGGGTTGATGGAATGCTTGGCCTGATGGGCCAGCAGGGCGGCTCGCAGG
>CAIOJO010000108.1 GCA_903858635.1 uncultured Telmatospirillum sp.
CCGATCCTGCGGGCGGCGCTGCTTGCCCATCAGGTCAAGTATTCCATCACCCCCGACCTTGAACTGCAAACCAAGGCCGCGTAACTTGATCAAACGGCAACGCCTGCCGAGCGAATTTCAACACGGCGCGGGACAATTCCGGCGGTCGCCGCGGGGGTGGGCGTGGTCGCCGGCGGGATGTCGGCGTGGCTGGGCTTCGCCGCCGGCATGGCGGCCGCCTCGGGAGCCATCTGCGTCAGCATCGGCGATCAGCCCAATCCCCTGTCGGTGAAGGCGACCATCCTGCCGATGGCCTGGGGCCTGGCCGTCCTCGCCTCGCTGGCGGCGGCGCTGTCGGCCGACACCGCCTGGCTGGAAGCGGTGACGGTGATCGGCTTCGGCATCGTCGGCGGGTTGCTGCTGGGGTGGGGACGCTGGGCGATCCCGTTGAGCATCCTCACCATGCTGTCCATCGTCTTCACCCTCGGAGCACCCATTTCCGGCCTCGCCGAGAGTCTGCGCTACGAGGCCCTGTTCGCCGCCGGTGGCGCCGCCTATGTGGCGGTGGCCCTGGCCTTCACCCGCCTGCTGGATGCCAGCAGCCGGCGCCTGACGGTGGCCGAGTGCCTGCGGGAATTCGCCGCCTATTTCCGCGCGGTCGCAGGCTTCTACGAGCCCAATGCCGATCAGGCCGCGGTCTATGTCCGGGTGGTGGAACAGCAGGCGTCGCTGTCCGATCACCTGCAGACGGCCCGGACGTTGATCTTCCGCGGTCGGGAAGGCGACGTCACCCTGCGGCTGGCGGCCGCGCTGGTGGTTCTGCTCGATACCCTGGACGCGGTGATCTCGGCCAATGCCGATCAGGCTCCCCTGCGTCTGGTGAGCGCCGGATCGCCGGTGGCGCAGCGGGTCGCCGGGCTGGCGGAGTTGCTGGCGGGCGACCTCGACCGCCTGGCCGTCGACCTGCTGGCCGGCCAGGACCATCTGGTCATTGCCGATCGCCAAGGGCTGGTTGCCGAGATCGCCGCCGAGATCGCCCATCTGCATGCGGTGCAGACGGACCCCCGGCTGCTGCGGGCGGCCCGCATGACGCGGTCGCGATTCGCCTGGGTAACGGCGCATCTGGCCCGCTTGCCGGCGGTTCTGGCCGGTCGCGATGCCGCCCGGGCGGTCCTCGACGAGGTCGATCTGGCGGCCTTCGTGCAGCCGGCGTCACGCTCGCTGGCGACCTTGCGCAGCCATGTCCGCTTCGCTTCGCCGGTGTTCCGCCACGCCCTTCGCCTCGGCCTGTCGCTCGGCACCGGCTACGCCGTGATCGTCCTGGTTCCAGGTCTCAGTCACGGCAACTGGATCCTGCTGACCACCGCGGTGACCCTGCGGGCCAGCTACAGCGTCACCCGCCAGCGGCGCAACGACCGGCTGATCGGCACCCTGATCGGCTGTGCGTTGACCGGGGTATTGCTGTGGCTGGCAGGACCGCCGCTGCTGCTGGCGGCGCTGCTGCTGGCGGTGGGTATCGCCCATGCCTTCGCCCGGGTTCATTACCGGGTCACCTCGACCGCCGCCTGCATCACGGCGCTGCTGGCCCTGCATTTCCTCGATCCGGTCGACGCGCCGCCGGTCCTCGCCCGAATGCTCGACACCCTGATCGGCACCTCGATCACCTATTTGTTCAGCCGCGTCCTGCCGCGCTGGGAGCATCAGGACGCGCCGCATCTGGTGGCCAGCCTGTGCCGCAGCACGGCCAGCTACGCCGGCCAATGCCTGCAATGGGACGTGCCGCAGCAGGACTATCGGCTGGCCCGCAAACGCTTGATCGAGTCGCTGGCAGCCCTCAGCGAATCGGCGGCCCGCATGAAGGGTGAACCGGAACGGGCTCGGGCCCGCTGGCCGGAATATGGCCGCCTGCTGGCGGCGGCCTACACCACCGCGGCGCAGATCGTCACCGTTCGCCTGCTGATTCGCAGTCGCTTGGCCGAATTGGACCCGATTGCCTGCAAAACGCTGCTCGACGACACCCGCCAGGCGGTGCTGGCCGGGCTCGACCCGGCCGTGCCGCCGCCCGTCCGGCCTGCCGCCGAGGTCCCCGCCGAGGCCGGCCCCGACGCCTTTCTGGCGCTGACCCAGCGCTGCACCGAGGTGCGGTGGTCGGCGGCGGCGCTGCGGGATCTGGTCGACGGCTGGGCGGCTCGCGCCGGCTGAGCGGGGAGTCATCGCCAGCGGGGGCGGCTGCTGCGCAATCTGCGAATGGGTCGGGGGTCGAGCCGGCGCGTTAAGCTGTTACATCAGGAGCAGCCGGCGATGATCAGGCCGGCTCCGATGAAAACAAGAAATGCTCCTGGGAGGGTGGCCACACAGGGGATCAAGTCATGGACGAAGACAGAATTCGCCGCAAGTCGCTGTTGGGCAAGGTGGTGTCGTCGGCCGAAGCCGCCCTGCATATCGAGGACGGGATGGTGGTCGGCCTGAGCGGCCTGGGTTCGGGAGACGCCAAGGTGGTGCCGGTCGCCGTGGCCGATCGCGCCGCCAACGAACGCCTCCGCATTACCTTGATGACCGGTGCATCGATGAACAGCGATGTCGATCGCCGCCTGACCATGGCCGGGGCCATGGCGCGGCGCATGCCGTTCCAGGCGGATCCGGTGTTGCGCGCCGCCATCAACCGCGGCGAGGTGATGTATCTCGACCAGCATCTGTCGGACACCGCGGAAATGCTCCGTTCGCAGCAGATCCCACCGGTTGACGTGGCGATCATCGAGGCGGTGGCGATTACCGAACAGGGCGGGATCGTTCCCACCACCGCGGTGGCCAATGCACCGACCTATGCCCTGCAGGCCAAGAAGGTGATCGTCGAGCTCAATCTGCACCACAGCCTGGAGCTGGAAGGCTTGCACGATGTGTATATCCCGGCGGCGCGACCCGATCGCCAGGCCGTCCCGATCTTCTCGCCGCAGGATCGGATCGGCCTGCCCTATATTCCGGTCGACCCGGCGCGGATCGCCGCCATCGTGGTCACCGACCAGGCGGACAGCACCTGTGTCATCCAGCCGCCCGATCAAGAGACCAAGGACATCGCCGGCCATCTGGTGGATTTCTTTGCCAACGAAGTGAAGCAGGGCCGCCTCGGGCCCAGCCTGGCTCCGCTGCAGGCCGGCATCGGCTCGATCGGCAACGATGTGCTGCATGGCTTCGTCGACAGTCCCTTCCACGATCTGGTGATGTATTCCGAGGTTCTCCAGGACTCTACCTTCGACCTGTTCGACACCGGCAAACTGGCCTTCGCTTCGGGGGCATCGATCCTGCTGTCCAACATCGGCGTTGCCGAGTTCCTGCCCAGGATCGGCCGATATCGCGACCGGATGATCCTGCGCCCGCAGGAAATCACCAACCATCCCGAGGTGCTGCGGCGACTGGGCGTGATCGCCATCAACACGGCGCTGGAGGCCGACATCTACGGCAATGTCAATTCGACCCATGTGTTCGGGACCGGGATGATGAACGGCATCGGCGGCTCGGCGGATTTTTCCCGCAATGCCCGGATTGCCGTCTTCATCACCAAGTCGCTGGCGAAAGACGGACGGATCTCGAGCATCGTGCCGATGGTCAGCCATGTCGACCATATCGACCATGATGTCGATGTCCTGGTGACCGAGCAGGGACTGGCCGACCTGCGCGGCCTGGCGCCGCGCGAGCGAGCCCGCACCGTGATCGATAACTGCGTTCACCCGTCATACCGCGACATGGCCAACGACTATTTCCGCGAGGCGGCGAAACGCGGCGGCCACACCCCGCATCTGATGGAGCAGGCCTTCGGCTGGCACCTGGCCTACCAGCGCGAGGGAACCATGCAAGCCGGGGTGATGGTCTGCTGAGGCAAAGAGGGCCGGCAGCAATTTGGCGCGTCGGCGGCGCCGGCAGGTAGCGTTTTAGTCCAATTCAGGTACCTGGACTTGCCCGATGCCGACAAGCTCGAGGTCAAGTCTGGCCTGGTGATCGAGATCACCTGTGCTTTGCGCCGTCTCGGCCTGACGCAAGAAGATATGGCCTGGCGAGGAGCATCCTCGCGCAGGGCCCGAAGGGCTGTTCATATGGGAAATCCTGGCTAAATTGATCCAAATTCGTGTGTCCGGCCCTATTGTTGCCGTTCGCGGATCAGCCGATAGTTCACCGATGAGCCCCCTATTCGCGGGAACAAACAGATTGACCGGCTGTTTGACGCGGCAACGTTCTAATGACGCGTTGCGACCGCAAGGGATGGCTGGGTCATGAAAACCAAAATGCTTTTGCTGATGGCCGTGGCCGGAATTGCGCTCGGCGGCTGTGCTATCACCAACGTCGACGACGTCAATGCCATGCGAACTGTGGCTGCGCACAGCGGCACGCCTTTCACTCAGGCGCTTACCAACGAATATCGCGCACAGGCGACCAATGAGGCCGACAATGAAGGCGAGTGGGACGACGCTGCCTTCTTCGCCCGCAAAGGGCTGCAGGCGGCGAAAGGCGAAGCCCCGGCGCCGGCAGAGCCAAGTGCCGCGCCGGTACAATCGGCGCTGCGTTTCGGCCAGTTAGGGCCCGTCCTGCAAATTCCTGCCGGCCGTGTGCCCGCGTTGGCGGAGGCGCGTGGACGACTGGTCTCGTTCCTCGACGGCGGCGGCCGTGAACATAAGCCGGTCATCGCCGCCCGTGCTCAGGCTCTCTACGACTGCTGGCTCGAAGAGGAGTGGGAGGGAGAAGCCGTCAACGCCTGCCGCACCGAATTCCTGAAAATAGAACCGCAGTTCGCGATTGCCGCGGCGGCGCCACGGGGTCAGGCTCCGGAAGCCGTCCCGAAAGTGAATACGTTCCAGGTATTCTTTGACTTCGATCGCTCCAACATCGGCGACATTGCTGCGCAGATCATCGAGCGAGCGGCGGCCAGTGCGAAGCAGGGCAATATCACCCGCATCAAGTTGACGGGTCACACCGATTCTGTCGGCACGGTCGACTACAACCAGGCGCTGTCGGAACGTCGGGCGGCGGCGGTCAAGGCGGAGCTCGTGCGGGACGGCGTGCCGGCGACCGAAATCACCAGCATTGGCGTGGGCAAAGCCGGCCAACTCGTGCCGACGGCTGACGGAGTTCGCGAACCACAGAACCGGCGGACCGAAATTGTCTTGGAATAGCCGACTCTTGGTGCCACCACAGACTGTCTGCATTTGGCCCGTTTCCGCCGCTGCCAGCGGTTCACATCTGTTAGATTTTGACCCCTAATGCGCGGGGCCGGCCGGGGAGTCGACCTTGCGCATCAGCGGCACCAGCAGGGTGGCAACCACGAAGGCCAGCATGATCAGGCGGAAGGCGTCGGCGAAGGCCAGCGTCGACGCCTCGCGATAGGCCAGGTGCCACAGTTGGTCTAGCGCCGCCTGATGCCCGCCCGGACTGGCGGGCAAGGCGCCATAGCGTCCTTCGGTCGCGGCGAGCAGCCGGTCCATCGCCCCGTTGGCCGGCGTCAGGCGTGCGGCGATGTGCAGGAAATGAAGGTTGGTGCGGTCGTTGATGACCGCCGCACTGACCGCGATGCCGACCGCGCCGCCCAGGTTTCGCATCATGTTGAACAGGCCGCTGGCATATTTGAGCCGCTCCGGCGGCAGGCTGCCAAGGCCCAGATTGACGCTCGGCGCCACCGCGAACACCTGCGGAAAGCCCCGTAGCAACTGCGGCACCAGCAGCTCGGCGCCGCCCCAGTCATGGGTGATGAAGCTGTAACTCCACATGGCCAGCCCGAAGCAGGCCAGTCCGAACATCATCAGCCAGCGCCCGTCGACATGCCGAGCCAGCAGGATATAGGCCCCGGTGCCGACCAGGACGGCGGCCCCGGTCGAGAAGATGGCGAGGCCGATCTGCCAGGCGCTGTAGCCGCGCAGATAGCCGAGGAACAGCGGCGTCAGGTAGATCGTGGTGAACATGCCGATGCCGGTAACGAAGGAGAGGACGCAGCCGAGTGCGAAGTTGCGGTTGGACAGGGCGCGCAAATCGACCACCGGGTTGCCGCTGGTGAGGCTGCGGGCGGTGAACAGGGCCAGCGCGATGCCGGCGATCCAGGCGCCGCCGCGGATGGTCGAATCGTCGAACCAGTTCCACCGCGTGCCTTCCTCCAGCACGTATTCCAGCATGCCGAGGCCGATCGCCAGCAGGCCGATGCCCGGGTAATCGGCTTGGCGCAGCAGCGACAGATCGGCCTGGTCGATCCTGACCAGGATCGGCACCAGGATCGTGATGACGATTCCGGGCAGCAGATTGACGTAGAACAGCCAACGCCAGTTCAGCGTATCGGTGATCCAGCCGCCGATCACCGGGCCGAGGGTGGGCGCCAGCGAGGCGATGGTGCCGATCACCGCCGCCGCATAGACGCGCCGCTTCCCGGGAAAGAAGTGGAACGACGAGGTGAACACCGTCGGGATCATCGAGGCGCCGAACAGGCCCTGCAGGGCGCGGAACAGGATCATGCTGTGGATGTCCCAGGCCATGCCGCAGAGCATGCTGGACAGGGTGAATCCGGCGGCCGAGATGGTGAACAGCCCGCCCGTCGAGAAGACCCGGGTCAACCAGCCGGAAAGCGGGATGACGACGATCTCGGCGATCAGATAGGCGGTCTGCACCCAGCTGATCTCGTCCTGGGCCGCCGACAGCCCGCCGCCGATGGCCTGCAGCGACGAGGCGACGATCTGGATGTCCAGCAAGGCGATGAACATCCCGGCACACATCAGGATAAAAGGCAGCAACGCCGGCGGTTTCGCCGCGGAGTCGGTCATGGCGGGGCGTCCTTGCCGAACCGCGTGTCGACGCTGGCGGTGATCGACAGGCCGGGGCGTAGCATCGCCAGGTTCGCATCGGCGGGATCGAGGGCGATGCGTACCGGTACCCGTTGCACGATCTTGGTAAAATTGCCGGTGGCGTTCTCCGGCGGGATGACGCTGAACAGCGCTCCGGTGCCGGGGGCCAGGCTGAGGATGCGGCCATGGAATGGTCGATCGGGCAGCAGGTCGGCGACGACGGTGGCGCCCTGGCCCGGCTTCATGCGGGCCAGCTGGTCCTCCTTGAAATTGGCGTCGACCCACAGATTCGCCGCCGGAATGACCGAGAGCAGATAGGCGCCCGCCGCCACATAGGAGCCGACCTGCGCCGCCCGGTTGCCGACATAGCCATCGACCGGCGCGCGGAGCTCGGTATAGCCGAGGTTGAGCTGGGCCGTCTGCAGCTCGGACCGGGCCTCGGCTTGCGCCGCCTGAGCGGTGGCGATCTGGGCCTCCAGCACCTTCAGCTGTTGGCGGGCCGCTTCCAGCGCGGCGGTGGCCGCCGTCACCCCCGAGCGGGCTTCCTGATCAAGGGTCGCCGTGCGTTCTGCATCCTGTTTCGATCCGACGCTGGTCTGCGCCAGGCTGCGGTAGCGCTCGGCCTCCTGCGCGGCGAAGGCGGCGCGGGACATCTTGGCCGCCAGATCGGCCTCCTGCTGGCGGATGGTCGACTGCTGCAGGACGTTGCGGGCGCGCAGGGTCTCCAATTCGGCGGCGCGTCCCGCCACCACCGCCGTCGCCCGCTGCAGCGCGGCGTCGAAGTCTCGTTGATCGAGGCGGACGAGAAGCTGGCCGGCCCGCACCGGCTGATTGTCGGCGACCAGGATCGCCGCGATGAAACCGCCGACATGCGGCGCGATCGCCGTCACATTGCCGCCGACATAGGCGTCATCGGTGGTCTCGACATAGCGACCGACGGTCCACCAGTCGGTGGCCAGCCAGGTGCCGCCGAGCCCGATAGCCAGGGCGGCCCCGGCCAAGGCCAATTGCCGCAGCTTTTGCCGCGACAGGACGCGCGGCGGCCGGGCGGTGCCGTCCCGCAGGGCGATGGCGTCAGTCATGGCCGCCTCCGTGCACGCGGCGGGTGCGCTCATTGGCGGCCGGCCCGGCCGCCGGAGCGAAGCCGTCGGGAGTCATCACCCGGCCGCTGACCCGGTCGACCAGCACCGGCTCGGCCGGCAGGCCGGTCTCCTTGTCGACGATCACCACGCTGGCCCCTTCCGGGGCGAAATGACGATTGCCCCAGGCCAGCAGGGCCCATAGCACAGGACGGAAGTCGCGGCCGCGCTCGGTCAGGACGTATTCGTGGCGCGGCGGCCGGTCGCTATAGGGGCGGCGTTCCAGCAATCCGGCCTCGACCAGCGCCGCCAGTCGCCGCGTCAGCATATTGGGCGCGATGTCCAGGCTCTTCTGGAATTGCTCGAAGCGCGTCGCCCCCAGGAAGGCATCGCGCAGGATCAGGATGCTCCACCATTCCCCGACTCGCTCGAGGCTGCGGGCGATGGGGCATTGCAGGTCTTCGAAGCTCTTGCGTCGCATGGGGATGGCCTCGCCAGTCACTATCGTTATGATAGTGTGTGGATGAGGCTATCATGATGCAAGGGGGTGGGGCAGATTTTTTTGCCGCCCCCTATGACCTCCTAGTCGAGGGGACTGGCCAGCGCCTCGGCCGCCGAGACCTGGGCCAGCCTTGTCCGTTCCGTCCGGGTCATGACGAAGACCGCCACGGCGGCGATGAAGGCCGGGACCGATGCCGCCAGGAAGATCGAGCTGTGGTCCCACTGGGCGTGCAGCATCAACCCGCCGAGGATGGGACCGACGATCGAGCCGACCCGGCCGATCCCCAGGCCCCAGCCGACACCGGTCGAGCGGATGTAGGTGGGATAGTAGACGGCGGCCAGCACGTTCAGACAGGTCTGCCCGCCGATCACCCCGGCACCGGCCAGGAAGGTCGTTACCATCAGCAGGATGACGGAGTCGCCGCCGCTGCCGATCAGGGCGATGGCGACGCCGGCCACCACATAGGTCGGCAGCATGACCACCAGGAAGCCCAAGCGGTCGACCACCCGTCCGAGGGACAGCGAGGCGACCACGCCACCACCCTGCAGCAGGGCGGTGGCCACCACCGACAAGCCCAGCGAAAGGCCCCGATCGTGCAGCACGGTGGGCAGCCAACTGCTCAGCAGGAAGATGTCGAGCAGGCTCATGAAATACATCACCCAGATGGCGATGGTGCCCAGCGTCCGTCCCTCGCGGAACAGGTGGCGCACGGTCAGGCCGTGGGCGTGCTCCTCATGCGAGACGAATTTCGCGCCGGCGGGAAAGCTGGCTTGCCGGTCGATACGGCGCAGGATGGCTTCCACCCGCGCCGCCATGGTCCCCTTGGCCACCAGGTAGCGGATCGATTCCGGCAGCCGCAGCCATAGCAGTGCGCCCAGCACCAGGGGAAGCAGGCCACCGGCGATGAAGACCGAGGGCCATCCATATTGCGGAATGAGATGAGCGGCGAGGAATCCGCCGAGGGAGGCCCCCAGGGGAAAGCCGGTGAACATGGTCATGGTCATGGTGGCCCGGCTGCGCGCCGGAAAATATTCGGCGGTGAGGGCGATGATGTTGGGCATCGACCCGCCCAGGCCGAGTCCGGTCAGGAACCGCAAGGCGATCACCGCCTCCAGCGAATCGGCCCGGGCGGTGGCCAGCGACATCACCGAGAAGAACAGAACGCTGCCGATGATCACCCGCCGCCGCCCCAGCCAATCGGCCAAGGGCGCGATGAACAGGCATCCGAGCATCAGGCCGCTGGTGCCCGCGGCGAACACCGTCGACAGGGACGGTCGGGCCACCTTCAGCGATTCGGCCAGGGCCGGCGCGACATAGCCGATGATCTGGGCGTCGAAGCCGTCGAGGATGGCCGTCGCCGCGCAGAGCACGAGAACCAGCAGCTGCGTACGGCTGAGCCGACGTTGGTCGATCCATGCGGGTACATCGATAACGGTCTGCATGACATTTCCTCCCGTGAATTTTTTGCGAGGCCGCTTGCTGCAGCCTTGTCGCGATACCGTAACCCGTTAGACCGGCGAATGCCTGCCCGTCGGATCTGTTCTGCGGCGCTCCGTCACTGGTCCAGGATATGGCGGAACTTGGCGGCGACCGTCGCCTTCAGTTCCTCCGATGCGCTCGCCACCAGGGGGAAGCTGGCCAGGCGCTCGAACGGCCGGCAGGCGTCGATCAGGGCCCGGCTGTTGGTATTGGTGGCTTTGTCGACCATCGGATCGAGCGGCCCGCTCCAGGCGCCTTCCATGAACCGGATGTCGGCGACCGGGTCGCAGCGGGTGCTCATCGCCCACAGGACGGCGAAGGTGTCGGTGGGGTCGATGTCGTCGTCCACCACCACCACGAAGCGACCCATATAGGAGGCCGATTGGCAACTGGCGGTCAGGTGCAGGGCCTGCCGGGCATGGCCGGCATACTGCTGCTGGATCGACACCACGTGGAACATGCGCGCGCCGCCCGCTTCGTGGCACCACACCCCGCGCACGCCGGCCAGGCCGGCCCGTTCGATCTCGTCCCAGATCATGCCGGCCTTGGTGACGCATTTGCTGAACGAGAAATCGGACGGTGGGCGCATCGGCGTGGCCACCGTCAGGATGGGATCATTGCGGTGATAGATCCGGCGGATGGTCACCACCGGCTTCTCGCCGCGTTCGCTGGCATAATAGCCGGTGAACTCGCCGAATGGCCCTTCCGGCAAGGTGTCGCCGGGCAGGATCTCGCCTTCGAGGACGATCTCGGCCTGGGCCGGCATCGGCAGCTTGTACAACTCGCTTTCGATCACCTCGACCGGCTGCCCGAGATGGCCGCCGACATAGTCGTATTCGCTGATGCCGTAGCTGATCTCGTTGCAGGCGGCGAGGAACAGCAGCGGATCGTGACCGCAGCAGATCAGCACCGGGCAGGGTTCGCCGCGGCGCAGATATTTCTCGCGGATCTGCCGCGCATGCTTGCCCGGCGAGGTCCACAGACCGACCCGCTGGCCGTCATGCACCATCACCCGATAGGTGCCGACATTGACCCAGCCGGTATCGGGGTCGCGCATCACCACCAGGTCGTCGGTGCCGATATAGCGGCCGCCATCGAGCTCATGCAACTTGGGGACAGGGAACTTCAGGACATCGACCTCGCCGTCCCGCAGGATGTTCTCCAGGATCGGACCATCCTGCACCACCACCGGCGGGATCGGCGCATGCACCTTCATCCGGTTGCGGTAGCTTCGCACCACGTCGAGCGGCTTGGGCGACAGCGGGAAGCCCAAGGTCAAGGCCAGGCGCCGCGACGAGTTGGTGAGGCCGGAAACGCAGCGAAAACCCGGATAGCCGGGGATGTCCTTGAACAGGATGGCCGGCGGCGACTCCTGGTGCCGATGATAGATCAGCTCGGCCAGGCAACCGATCTCGAGATCCCAGCTGGCCCCGGCGACTTCCTTCAACTCGCCGATGCCGGCCACCCGGTCGAGGAATTCGCGCAGGTCGCGATATGGCACGTCGACGCGCAACGGGGGAGTGTCCTTCATGATGCCTCCTGCACGGTCCGGGACAACGGTTTGGCGAATTGTACAATCCGCCGGTCTGGATACAATCGACCTCTGGGAATTACGGAAGTGACGAAATGTCTCGAGCACGGCATCCGGTCGACAATCTCAGCGCAATCTCGGTCTTCGTCCGCATCGGCGAGAGCCCGAATCTGGCGACGGCGGCGCGGCGGCTCGGGCTCTCCCCATCGGGGGTCAGCAAGGCATTGGCCCGGTTGGAGGAACGGCTCGGGGTTCGGCTGGTCAACCGCACCACCCACAACCTCAGCCTGACCGAGGAAGGCGCCCAGTATTTCGCCCGCTGCCAGGCCATCCTGGCCGAACTGGAGGACGCCGAGGCGGCTCTCAACCGGGCCGGGGCGGCGCCGAAGGGTCGACTGCGGGTGCTGCTGCCGCACGGCTTCGGCCGCAAGATCGTCCTGCCCGCCCTGGCCGACTTTCTCGACCGCTATCCGCGGCTGCGGATCGACGTCGAACTGAGCGACCGGCCGGCCAACCTGGCCGAAGAAGGGATCGACGTTGCCGTACGGGTCGGCGAGGCACCCGACCAGCGGGTCATGGCCAAGACCCTGTGCCGCATGCGTTATGTGATTTGCGCCTCGCCGGCCTATCTGCGGCAGCATGGCGAGCCCAAGGAACCGGCCGAACTGGCCACGCACCGTTGCCTGACCTTGGTGCGCCCGCACACCGGGCGCTACCGCGAATGGGACATCATCGAGGGGGCCGGCGACATCGTCGGGACCCTCAACGTCAATGACATCCAGGGACTGGTCGACGCCGCCATCGCCGGCGCCGGCATCCTTTACGCCACCGGCTATATGATCTGGGAGGCTCTCCTCGGCGGCCAACTCAAGGTCATCCTGCCGCAGCACGGCCGGGCCGGACCACCGCTGACCGCCCTTTATCTGCCGAACCGGCACCATTCGCCGCGGGTCGGGGCCTTTCTCGAGTTCCTCACGCAACTGGTGACTGCCGATCCACCCTGGGAACAAGTCCTGGCCCAGATGAGCGGCCCCTGTGTTGGGGGGCGGCCAACGCCGTAGAGCAACGCGGACGAACCCAGATGCCGCTTCGCGGCGCACGGACAAGTTGGACAAAGTCAATTGAAATGTCGGTGTTCATCCGTGGACGTCCGGGTCCGTCCGTGTTGATTGAAGATGCATAACCGCTGCGGCGTCAGCAGGATGTGCTCAATGCCACCGGATTGACGCCGGGGCCTTTCTTGCCACCGCAGGGGATCGACAGGTCGATGCAACAACTCACGGATTTTTCCGCCATTCTTGCCGGGCTGAGGCCGGGGGCCTCGGTGGTCATCCATTCGCTCTGCGCCGAACCGGCCT
This sequence comes from uncultured Telmatospirillum sp., assembly GCA_903858635.1. Taxonomy (GTDB): domain Bacteria; phylum Pseudomonadota; class Alphaproteobacteria; order Rhodospirillales; family Magnetospirillaceae; genus DUZF01. The sequence continues at coordinate 12,741 of CAIOJO010000108.1, forward strand.
ACTTGTCGGCGCAACTGGCCCTGCATGCGGCCTCGGCCAAGGGGCTTGCCGTCCATACCCTGATGCCCATGGGTGCCGCACCCTATGCGACCGCCGAGGCGGTGCGGCATCTCGCGGTCTCCACCTTCTACCCCGGCAAGGGATTGCGGGACGCGGTCAATGCCGGGCGGGTGCGCCTGCTGCCATGCGCCCTGTCCGAGATCCCCGAGCTGTTTCGCAGCGGCCGGATCAAGGCCGATCTGCTGCTTCTCCAGCTGTCGCCGCCGGATGTCGAGGGGCGCCTATCGCTGGGTATTTCGGTCGACTACATGCGCGCGGTCCTCGACCAGGACCCGTTGGTGGTGGCCGAAATCAACCCGCGGATGCCGTTCACCTGCGGCGACTCCTTAGTGGCGCCCGAGGACGTGGATTTCTTCGTCGACAGCAGCGTCCCACCCTGTTTCTTCACGGCGCCGGCCGGCGATGAGACCGATCGGTGCATTGCCGAGAACGTCGCCAGCCTGATCGAGAACGGCGACGTCATCCAGGCCGGGATCGGCGCGCTGCCCGACCTGATGCTGGCCCAACTCGGCCATTTGCACGATCTGGGGATTCATAGCGGGGTAATCACCGACTCGGTGATGAAGCTGATCCAGGCGGGCGTGGTCAACAACGCGACCAAGTCGGCCTTGCGCGGCAAGACGGTCACCACCATGGCCATGGGCAGCCAAGGCTTCTACGATTTCCTCAACGGCAATCGCGACGTCGAATTGCATCCCTGTTCGTTGACGCATGGCCATGAATTCCTGGCCGGGATCGATCGGCTGTGTTCCGTCAACAGCGTGCTGCAGGTCGATTTGGCCGGCAACAGCAACGCCGAACGGGTTGCCGGCCGGGTGATCGCCAGCCCGGGCGGCCTGGCCGACTTTGCCCGCGGCGCCGCGGCGGCCAAGCGCGGCAAGAGCATCCTGGCGCTGCGCGCGACCGCGAAGGGCTGCTCCAACATCCTTGCCCAGTTCCCACCCGACACCCCGCCCAGTCTCGATGGCGGACCGGTCGGCTTCGTGGTCACCGAATACGGAATCGCCCGGCTGCGGGGCGCCAGTCCGCAGCAGAGGCGCGACGCGCTGATCGCCGTTGCCCATCCGGATTTCCGTGCCGATTTGCGGTAGACGGAGTTCGACTTTGGTAGCTGACAATCACCATCGGCTGGACCATAGTACCTTAGCAAGGTACTCAATCTTTATGGGGCATCATCATGAGCCTTCTTGATCGCGCCGATTCCCTCAGAGTCAAACACGCTTCCCTCGACGCCGCCCTCAAAGACGAAGCGCGGCGGCCACGTCTCGATGACAGGGCGGTGGCGGAGATCAAACGAAAGAAGCTCAAGATAAAAGACGAACTGGAGCGCATCACACACTAAAGGCTGAGTCTGGAACTTTGGTTTCGACGGCTTCGCCGGATCCTGCATTTGTTACAATAAATGGCTACCTACAAAAAACAGGTGGTGCATGTGAATTGGCGGCGTCAATATCGACGCCAATAACAGCGCGGTGGGGCAACCAGCGGCAAGCCGGTGCGAGGGATCAAAAAAAGCCCCCACCGAAGCGAGGGCCTGAGTTTAGGGAGGAAACGTCCAAGAATGCGGCATCCCAGGGGATGCCGCATTTTTTTACATGGGTCGGGTGATGCCGCATTGCAACATGAGGCCTGCTCATACCAAAGCCCAACATCGAGAGGCGGTAGCGACCGGCCGTTCAGGCTGGTCGGCTCGCATCACGCAGGACGCGCGCCGCGGTCTTCGGCAGGCGACAAAGCGCGGCGGGCCGCGTAGAGCGCATAATCCTTGTCTTCGGTCAGAATGTGATTGTCGAGCCAACGGGCGATCATATTCAGCGACTCATCGCTTATTTCGAAGCGCTCTGCGTTGTTCAAGCTTTGCAAGAGGGCCGTCATGTCGTTAACGAACACGTGATGTATTTCTTTATGTGCCCCTAGATTAGGGTACTGATCTTTTTCCATATAGGATTCTTCGTGAGCAAAATGGCTGATGAAGTGATTAACAAGAAAGGATAGGCGCTTTTGCAGAGTATTGTGCGGTTGCCCCTTCCGTGAAGAGTATAGTTCGCCTATCTCTGCTATTATTAACTTGTGTTCTGCGTCCAATTCTTCAACGAAGACGCTCATATTGTCCGACCATCTTATTAGCGTTTTCGTCCTCATCAGTCGGGCCCCTAAATCGCTTGCACCCAGCGGCGCATGATATTGCGCCAAGGATTGGTGGTCACCAGGCACCGACCTACCCAGAACGAGGGTGTCATGGCCTAGCCGCCTAACACTGCTGCTCCTACCGTCTATCCCGATGGGGTAATTCAGTTTCTGCCTTCATTCGGGGTACCTTGCAAGGGTCACATCAAGGAAAGGTCGCGGCATGGGACGGCTCGACGTCAGTATCGATCGGGGGCAATTGGCCGAATGTCTTTCCCTGTCGTTGCAACATGTCGCGGTCACCCTCGACGCCGTCGTGGATCCCGAAACCTTCGTCGCCACCCTCGAGATGAACGGTTCCATCTGGCGCGAAATCGAGTGCTTCATCCCGTTGTTGGGCTGGGACGTTCCGGAAGAGGCGATGGCCCTGTCGATGGCCGCGGCCTCCCGTGCCCGGACCGGTGTCGACCACCAAACCGTCGAAGCGATCATCGCCATCACTCGGCGCGTCGTCCGCCGGCTTGCCGAGGCGTGACGACGGTTCAGCCGGCCAGGGGCCCTGCCTCCAGCAGGAAATCCACCATGACCTCGACATTCGCGGCGAACATGCCGCCGCCCGATTGCGTCACGCAGCCAAGGCGCCGCGCCTGCTCGATCAGCGGGGTGACGGCCGGCGCGGTAATGACCTCGCCGACGAACATGGTGGCGTTCAGCTTGTCCGCCTGCAGCGGATAGGGATCCTCGGCCCGCATGCCGACCGGAGTCGCATTGATCACCATCGTATAGCCGCTGGGATCGGACGACGGGATTGTCCCGAGCCGTGTTGAAATTCGCTCGGCAGGCGTCACGGTCTGAACAGGCTACGCGGCCTTGGCGTGCTGTTCAAGATCGGGGTTGATGGAATGCTTGGCCTGATGGGCCAGCAGGGCGGCTCGCAGG
>CAIOJO010000109.1 GCA_903858635.1 uncultured Telmatospirillum sp.
CAAGGTATCGTCGGTCATGGCGGGTGTGGCGCTTTCGGCTGCCGCAGAGATGCTGTCTAGACAACAAAATCTTATGCTATTTCAGCCTGTTACGCTACATCCGCCTGCCAAAATCCCTACCGTCATGAATAAGAGCGGCTAGAGGTTTGGCGATGACAGATCTGGCGACAGGTGATCCTTCTCGCCACGGCACCGCCGCGGTGGCGGTGGAAGACGGCCGGATGGCGGACGACATCCTCACCCGCTTCGATGCCGAAGAACGCAAACTGGTGAAGATCCTCGACGACCCGAACGAACTGCTGCAGCATCCCGAACGAGTCACGGCGGACGTTACCATCCTGTCGCTCGGCACCATGCGCATGCTGGCCAAAGGGCATGCCGAAACCTTGAGCGAGTTCTGCCAAGACCACACCGTCGTCCTGCTCATTCGCTCCCAGGAATTCCTCGATAGCACGGGCTTCCTCGAATTCGTCGACGGGGTGATCTTCCAGGACGCCACCATGCACCGCCTCAAAGATATCCTTGGCCTGGCCCGGGCCGGATATTCGATCCTGCCGTCGGCGGCGGTCATGGACATCGTCACCGATCGCCTAAGGTGTGACACCATTGCGCGGCTTTCGCCGGTCGAATTGTCGATCCTCGACCAAATTCGTCAGGCCAAAACCAATCGTGCCATTGCCCGCAGCCTCGGCCTGACGGAAGCCAATGTGAAAACGAAGGTGCGAGCCATCCTGAAGGCTCTCAAGTTTCAAAACCGAACCGAAGCCGCGGTGTTTGCCGCCCGGCAATACGACACCATCCGTACCGCCGTCGCCGAGCGGCACAGCGAGGGTTCGTCCGGCGAGGTTTCCGAGGCGGGTGACGAAGAGCCTGCCCCGGCCTCTGGACGGAACCTGACCACCCATTGAGACTCCGCCCCGGGCCACCGGCTCACACGCCGTGGCCCAACTCCAGTTCGGTGGCCGCCGGCCGGCGGCTACGCACCGGCAAGGGCGTGTCGCTCGATAGTCCATTGTTGAGAGCCCAGATGGCCGCCTGGGTGCGGTTGGCGGCGTTGATCTTCTTCAACACCCCCTTCAGATGAACCTTCACCGTCGCCTCGGTGATGTTGAGCTTCTTGGCGATCACCTTGTTGGGGTGACCGTTCAGCAGGCAGCGCAGGATCTGCAGCTCGCGCTCGGAAAGCCCTTCGAGGTCGGCCGAAGCGGCCGGTGGCCGATGGGTTTCGACCTGGCCGCTGACCAGCAATGCGGCCAGCCGCGTCGGGAACACCTTCTCCCCCAGCAGCACCAGCTTCAGCGATTGCTTGAGGGCATCCGGCGAAATGTTCTTGAGCAGATAGGCATCGGCCCCGGCTTCGAAGCAGCGGGCCAGATGATGGATGTTGCGGGTCGTCGCGGCCAGCACCACCAGTTTGAGGTCCGGGTATTTCTCGCGAAGCGTATGCAACTGCTGAACGTCGTCATTGCCGGCGTCGAATTCCACCAGGGCAACCTTGGGCTGAACCGCGGTGGTCATCCGCTCGAGCCCTTCCGTCAGACTGTCCGCTTCCACCGAAATGGAGAAGGGTGAATTATCCAGGAGTCTCTTCAGGCCTTCCCGAAAAAGCTTATTTGCATCAATCAGCAAGATATCGACATTTTGCATTGAAAGTCCCCGTCAGGCTGACAGTGTGGCTCGCATGCTATGCGTTAAATCAATCGGAGAATGACGGCAAAGGCAGTTCGCGTCCGTCTCGTCTTCTGATGAAATTGTTATCCGATAGGGGCTCGCGATCATACCTTCTGTAGGAGGTAGCGCGATGTTCATTATCGGTAGCTCAACGACCTGGCGAGCGGAGCTGTTACCCTTAAGGTTGTAAGCTCCAGGACAGGTCCAACGATGGGTCTGGGCCAACCGACAGATGGCGACCCTGGCCGTTGAGGATGACCGATTATGCGAGAGGGGAATGGGGCGAGTGACCGGATTCGAACCGGCGACATCCAGGACCACAACCTGGCGCTCTAACCAACTGAGCTACACCCGCCACTGAGAGCCCAGTTGTCTATCCCAGACAGGCCGAACCCGTCAAGGACCAGGATTGGAATTGTCAGCGCGCGAAATGCCGCGCCAGGCGAGCGATCGCCTCGTCCAGGGCATCGTCCTTCTTGGCGAAGCAGAAGCGGGCGTAGTGGCCGGGCCCCGCCTCGCGGTAAAAGGCGCTGACCGGCACGGCGGCAACCCCGGCCGCGGTGGTGATGTGCCGGCAGAAGGCGTCGTCGCCGCCATCGAAGCCGAGCGGGCGGAAATCGGTGATCAGGAAATAGCTGCCGGCGCAAGGCAGAACGTCGAAGCCGATCTTCGACAATCCGGCGCTGAGACGGTCGCGCCGCGCCTCGAGGTCGGCGGCCAGCCCCAGATAATAGCCGTCGCCGCTGGCCAAACCCTCGGCAACCGCCTGCTGCAAGCCGGGCGGCGTGGTGAAGGTGATATATTGATGGGCCTTGGCCACCGGCTGCAACAGGGCCGGACAGGCGGTGACATAGCCGACCTTCCAGCCGGTCAGCGAAAAGGTCTTGCCGGCCGAACCGATCTTCAGGCACCGCTCGCGCATGCCCGGCAAGGTGATCAACGGGATATGGCGGCGTCCATCATAGACCAGATGCTCGTAGACCTCGTCACAGACGGCATAGGCGTCGTGGCGGACCAGCAGATCGGCAATGAAGCCCAGTTCTTCGGCATCGAACACCTTGCCCACCGGATTCATCGGCGAATTGAGCACCAACAGCTTGGTCCGCGGCCCGAACGCCGCCGCCAGTTCGGCCCGCGGCAGTGACCAGTCGGGCGGTTGCAGCCGGACCAGCCGCGGAACGCCGCCGGCACGGCGGACGATCGGTAGATAACTGTCGTAGAGCGGCTCGATCACCACCACTTCGTCGCCCGGCTCGATCAGCCCGAACAGGCAGTCGGCCAGCGCCTCGGTACCGCCCGAGGTGACCATCACCTCGCGGTCCGGATCGATCTCGAGGCCATAGAAGCGCCCTGCGTGATCGGCCACCGCACGGCGCAAGGCCGGAATGCCCATCATCGAGGGATATTGATGCGGCCCGTCCTGCATCGCCCGGGCCGCCGCCTGCAGCAGCGCCGGCGGTTCCAGCCCTTCGGGAAAGCCTTGCCCGAGATTGACCGCGCCGTGCTCGGCGGCCAGGCGGGACATCACCTCGAATATCGTCGTGCCGTAACCGGACAGGACTGAATTGGCTGGCTTCAATGGATTGATCTTCCAGGCAGGCAAAACGGGGCCAAAGCTGGCTGGAATTTTCTAGCACAGGTCCCCCCGCGGCCCAAGCTTGCCGCATTGCCGGTCAGCAGTTGCCGAATATTTCGGCAGCTGTGGCGAAAAACCGTGCAAACCTGCTTTTGCAGCAGATTGAAAAGCCATGAAAATCGCAGCATTTTCGCCATAGCCCAATTGGCACAAGGCATGCTAAATGGGAAGCGCGTTCGACGCATGGGTTTCAAGATTCAGAAGAGCACCGGGGTACATGAAGAAGATCGAAGCGATCATCAAGCCATTCAAACTCGATGAAGTGAAGGAAGCCCTTCACGAAATCGGTTTGCAGGGGCTGACCGTCACCGAAGCCAAGGGTTTCGGCCGGCAAAAAGGGCATACCGAGCTCTACCGTGGCGCCGAGTACGTGGTGGACTTCCTGCCCAAAGTGAAAATCGAGCTCGTCATCGAGGACAACCTCGTCGAGCGCGCCATCGAAGCCATCCAGCAAGCGGCCCATACCGGGCGCATCGGCGACGGCAAGATCTTCGTGACCCCGGTCGAGGAAGCGGTCCGCATCCGCACCGGCGAACGGGGCGCCGACGCCATCTGAGATTATTTCGCCGGCACCGACTGGCCGACCGCGACGGCCGGTCGGCATAGGGACCGGCCCGCATCTGTCTGTCTATTCCTTCCAACTATCGGGAATTCTCACCATGTCCGAAGCCAAAAAAGTCCTCGAACTGATCAAGGAACACGACGTCAAATACGTCGACCTCCGCTTCACCGATCCCAAGGGCAAGTGGCAGCATACCGCCCAACATGTCAGCACGATCGACGAAGACCTGCTGAACGAGGGCATCATGTTCGATGGCTCCTCGATCGCTGGCTGGAAGTCCATCGACCAGTCGGACATGACCCTGATGCCGGACCTCTCCACCGCGGTGATCGATCCCTTCGCGGCGCAAACCCAGCTGATCCTGTTCTGCGACGTGGTCGAGCCGATGACCGGTCAGCTTTATGACCGCGATCCGCGCGCCATCGCCAAGCGGGCCGAGAAGCATCTGTCGGCCACCGGCGTCGGTGACACCGCCTTCTTCGGCCCCGAGGCCGAATTCTTCGTGTTCGACGACGTGCGCTTCGAAGTCAGCATGAACTCGGTGTTCTACAAGCTGGACTCCGAGGAAGGCCCCTATGCGTCGGGCAAGGAATTCCCCGAGGGCAACCCCGGCCATCGCCCGAGCATCAAGGGCGGCTATTTCCCGGTGCCGCCGGTCGACAGCCAGGTCGACATGCGCGCCGAAATGCTGACCGTCATGGCCGATATGGGCCTGCCCGTCGAAAAGCACCACCACGAAGTGGCGCCCTCGCAGAGCGAGCTCGGCGTCAAGTTCGCGCCGCTGGTGAAGGCGGCCGACGCCATGCAGATCTACAAGTACGTGGTCCACAACGTGGCCCATTCGTACGGCAAGTCGGCGACCTTCATGCCCAAGCCGATCTTCGGCGATAACGGTTCGGGCATGCACACCCACCAGTCCATCTGGAAGGACGGCAAGCCGCTCTTCGCCGGGTCGGGCTATGCCGACCTCTCCGATACGGCGCTGTACTACATCGGCGGCATCATCAAGCACGCCAAGGCCCTCAATGCCTTCACCAACCCGCTGACCAACAGCTACAA